>NZ_JALKFT010000037.1:0-45928 GCF_023242945.1 Frankia umida | reverse complement strand
CACCGATCCCACCGACGGCCACTCCCACCTGCGCAAATACAGCCACCGAACCACTCACCCGAGCTGAACAGCTACCATACGAGTATCCGTCGTCAGATTTCGGTGCCCCCGGGTCGTATGCGCGCGCTTCGACTGCGCAGTGTGCGGCCGGCGACAATGAGATGGTTCGGAGGCGTCCCGAGTGAGGGCTTGTCGATTCTCCGTAGGGCGAAATGCCAGATACTCTAAGTTGCGTTGTCGAAACAATGTGTAATTTTGCTCGAAGTCGGCATCCAGATAACTACGCTGAGTGCCCTTCTTGCCCGTCCCGGAGGAGAGTGCTCGGCGATTCGCTGTTTCTGATCGAGCGTTGTGAGTGACGATCGCGATGGGTAAAGGTCGTTACTATCCGCATCTGTGAATGCGGTGCGTGATGACACGATGGGCTTACCCCATGCAGGGTCGCGCAGCAGCGTCAGGTGATCGCGGCTACGGCTGTACGGACCGTGGCCGCGCGTTCGGGTGACATCGGTCGGCCGGTCACCCCACGGGATGACCGGCCGACCGCACCCGGCCGGATCGACCTGGTCGTGCCGTTTGCGGTCAGTGGAGCGCGGCGGCAGGACCGATGCGGGTGGATAACCGGCACGTAGCGGCGGTTCGTGCTGTGCGGAATCAATTAACACGCCGCAGGTCAACTCGTCGGCGACGGAGGTTGTACGCGGCACATCCGCGTGGAACCTTCGACGAATTGCGCGGCGTCGGCCACAGACGCTGGTCACCGACGTGGACACAGGAACAGGGGTCGCGATGAGCACGCCGACCGCACACACCCATCAGGTGACCAATCAGCCGCCGCCACTGGTCGGCCATGACCCGTCCGCGGACCCGGCGCTGCGAGCCGCGATGGCCCGCGAGGGCGCGGGTTGGCACCTGCCCGACCTGCGCCGCCTCGGCACCCTCGCCGGCTCCGAACAGGCGCTGCGCTGGGCCGAGCAGGCCGACCGGTTCCCGCCGCAACTGCGCACCCATGACCGGTACGGACACCGCATCGACGAGGTCGAGTTCCATCCGGCCTGGCACGCGCTGCTCGACGTCGCAGTCCGCACGGGGATGGCCGCGGCGCCCTGGGCCCAGCCGCGCCCGGGCGCCCACGTCGCCCGGGCGGCCGACATCCTGGTCTGGGGAACCGTCGAGCAGGGACATCTGTGCCCGGTGTCCATGACGTACGCGGCTGTTCCGGCCCTGCGGGTCGCGCCGGACCTCGCGGCCAGGTTCGAGCCGCTGCTCACGAGCCGGGTGTACGACCCGGGACTGCGGGTGCCCGAGACCAAGGCGGGCCTGCTCGCCGGGATGGGAATGACCGAGAAGCAGGGCGGCTCCGACGTCCGGTCGAACACCACGACGGCGACGCCCGCCCGCGACGGGACCTTCCGACTGCGCGGCCACAAGTGGTTCACCAGCGCCCCGATGAGCGACATGTTCCTGGTGCTGGCCCAGGCGCCGGACGGGTTGTCCTGCTTCCTCGTCCCGCGGGTGCTGCCGGACGGCACCCGCAACACCTTTCGCATCCAGCGGCTGAAGGACAAGCTCGGCAACCGCAGCAACGCCAGCGGCGAGCCGGAGTTCGACGACACGGTGGGCTGGCTCGTCGGCGAGCCGGGCCGTGGGATCGCAGTCATCCTCGAGATGGTCACGCTCACCCGGCTCGACGCGGCCCTGGCCGCCGCGGCCGGAATGCGTGCGGCGGTGCTTTCGGCTGCCCATCACGTCCGGCACCGACGTGCCTTCGGTGGCCTGCTCATCGACGCGCCGTTGATGCGCAACGTGCTGGCCGATCTTGTCGTGGAAACCGAGGCGGCCACCACTTTGGTGATGCGGGTGGCCGGTGCGGTGGATCGATCCCTGTGCGGTGACGACACGGAACGAGCGTTTCGACGGATCGCGACGGCGGTGGCCAAGTACTGGGTGTGCAAACGCGTTCCGGGGGTGGTGGTGGAGGCACTTGAGTGCCTTGGCGGAAACGGTTACGTCGAGGAGTCGGGAATGCCCAGGCTGTACCGTGAGGCGCCGTTGAACGGAATCTGGGAAGGCGCCGGGAACGTCAACGCCCTCGATGTGCTGCGGGCCCTGGCCCGTGAACCCGGGGGCCTGGCGGCGGTGACCGCCGACATCGACGCGGCCCGTGGGGCCGACAGCCGGCTCGATCGGGCCGCTGACCAGCTACTTTCCCGGCTCGAGGCCACCGGGGGCGAGCCGTTCACGGCGCGCCGGCTGGTCGAGCGGCTGGCGCTCGTCCTCCAGGGATCCCTGCTCGTCCAGCACGCGCCGACGGCGGTCGCAGATGCGTTCTGCGCGTCGCGGCTGGCCGGTGACGGCGGTCTCGCTTTCGGCACGCTTCCGGCCGGGACCGATACCGCAGGTATCCTCGATCGGATTGCTTCGTCAGGTTCGGATACCGATTGAACCGGTGATGTCCGGCACGAGCCGGGAAAGGGAAGAAACGCTTTCAAGTTCCTGTGCTGGGAAACCACTGGATCGCCCCTAGTCTGGTAGGCGACTGCGCCCGCGGGGGGTCCCGATGATGTTCTTCTGCCTGGCTGTCGCCGGGCTGGTAATACTTGCTGGCATCCTTGGTCTGGCTCGTGGCCAGGCCGAATGGGCCTGGATTTACGACCGCCGTCGTGCCGGCATCGTCACCGGTGCCGGATCGGTGGCGATGTTGGCGTTCGGCATGTTGGCGGTGAACGGTATCGGCACCGGGGACGGCGGCAGCCACGATCGTTCCAGCAGCGTGATCCTGTTGCCACGTCCGACCGGCTCCGTCCCGGCCGAGCCGCGCGGCGATGACCCGCCCGGCGCCTCCGGTCCGGCCGGTGGACCCGAGGGCAGCCCGGCCGTGGGCGATCCGAGTCCGGCCGCCTACAGCCGGTCCGTGCCCTACGGCGCTGGCGTCGGCGCCGGTGGCGACCCGCCGCCGGCTCGTTCCGGCGGTTCCGGTCGGGTGGACGTCCCGCCCGCGGCCACGAGCGGCGGTGGTCGGGCGGGCAGCGGCACCGGCGGTGGCGCGGCCGGGGCGCCGTCTCGGGCGCCAGCACCGCCGGCGCCACCGGCACCGCCCGCTTCCCCGCCGCAGCGGACGCTCCCACCCCGCGTCACCCTGCCGGCGCCGCCCGTTCCGTCGCGCACGACACCGCCGCGCCCCACCACCCCACCACCCCCGCCCCAGACCACCCCGCCGCGCACGACACCACCCCGGAGTACCGCTCCCGCGCCCCGAACAACCCCACCGCGCACCACCGCACCGCGGACCACCGCACCGCGGACCACCGCACCGCGGACCACCCCGCCCCGGACCACCCCGCCCCGGACCACCGCACCGCGGACGGCCGCTCCCTCACGCAGCGAGAGCGCGGCCGCGACGCCCACCCGAGGGGGCGGCGGGTCGTCGAAACCGCCGGCCACCTCCGACGGTGACGGCGACGGCGGTGGGTCCGGCACCGGCGGCGGTTCGGGTGGCGGCGGTGCGGATGGTCCGGCGACGCAGCGGCCGCGAAGCTTCCCGTTTCCGCAGCCGACGGTGAACTCACGCGGTCCGACTCGTTCGCCGTCGTCGACGCCGACCCGCGCGACCACGCCCCCACGGACGCCGACGCGGGCGACCCTGTCCCCGCAACCATCGGCATCCCCGCGGGCGACAGCATCCCCGCGGGTGTCGGTGCCGCCCGGTCCGGCCGCGCCTTCTCCCTCGCGTTCGGTCTCGGCCCGGCCGTCAGCGTCTGCCGGGCCCTCGTCCTCCAGCCAGACGCCTGGATCGGCGCGCCCGACGGTCACGGTCGACGCGCCGCGGTCGATCGGTCCTGTCGAACCCTCGATCGGGACGCCCTCGATCGGGACGCCCTCGATCGGGACGCCGTCGCTCGAGGTGCCGCCGGTGGCGCTTTCCCGGCGTCAGCAGGCCCCGAGAGCGGCCCCGCCGACGAGTGCCGGATCAGGGCACGACAGCAGCCGACACGGTGCTCTTCGTATCTTCTAGGTAACTCTTGGTGAGTTACGGTGTGGCTGTTCGGTCAACCGCTGCGATCTGGGGGCCCGATGCCGACCGTCGCCATGGCAATGGCTCTGCTCGCCGTCATGGTCATGGTCACCGGTATCGTGGGGACGGTCCGCGGCCACGTCGACCGTCTGCGCATCCCGGATCGGCGCCGTGGTCTGATCGTGGCGACCATCGGCTTCACGGTCGCGGTGGTGGCCTTCGGCTTCGCCGCGCCGCTCGGCGTCCACCCCGATACCGACGATGATGCCAGCCTGTGGGCGGCGGGCGATCCGCGAAACCAGCTCGGGCTCGAGGCCACCGGTCGCGGCGGTGCTCTCGGTGGCACCGGCTCCGCCGGCTCGACCGCGGGACCCGACGCCGGCCACCCGGGCGGGCCAGGGGGCAACGGGGTCGAACTCGCCCCGCCGGTACCCACCCTGCCGCCCTATCCGGACCCTATCTACGGCCTGACGCCGTCGGCACCGCCGTCCCTCGTGGACGGTGGCAGCGCACAGTCCGCGATCCCCGCCGTCCCCAGCGCCGCGCCCAGCCTCGTGCGGCCCAGCGTCGCCGCGCCCGGCCTCGCCGTGCCCGCCTGGCCGGTCGCCCCCACCCTCCCGGTGGATGGCCTGACCGGGACCGTGCCGACCACCCCACCGGCCTGGCCCGGCGCCGTGGAGCTGCCGCGCCCACCGGGACCGCTGGGACTGGGACTACCGGACAGACGAGCCGACCTCACGCCGTAGCCGCCGTAGCCATGGCCGGCCGTGGTTGCCGTGGCCCCAGCGAGGGGTCTGGAAAGGGCATCGGGTGCGGGGGTCAGACCACCGAGGTGGGCACGGCGCGTCGGGCCGCGACGAGGGCGCTGATCGCCGGCAGGCTCACCGCGCCCCACGCGTCCAACTGAGCGGGCAGCTGCTCGAGCTGCGAATCGAGGACGAACACGCCGGTCGTCGGGCAGGCGGCGCCGATCTCGACGAGCACCGGACGCAGGTGGACCTCGACGGCGAGCGCATGCTGCGGCGCGGCGGCGACCTGGACCGGCACCGTCGGCAGACCGGCGAGTTCGCCGCCCCCGATCTGGTCGAGCAACAGCTTCAACAGCCCGGTGTAGGTGGCCTTGTAGGTCGGGGTGGCCACGACGAGCACATCGGCCGAGCGAATGGTGGCGAGCGCCGCCTTGACGGCGGGGTCGCCCCAGCCGAGCAGACCCGCACCCAGCTCGCTGACCTCGAGGACGTCGGTGGTGGCGGTGTGGCCGGCGGCGGTCAGCACGGCCTCGACCCGGGCGGCGACCGCCTCGGCGACCTGCCGGGTGCGGGACGCGGGTTTGGGATTACCCACCACACTGATGATCCGGCACGGTTCCATCGGACGGCCTCCCTGATCCGCGCACGGGCCGACGTCGCGAAAGCTCGACGGCAACAGCGCTGCGAAGTCTAGCGAAGCACGCCGACGCGCACCCGTGGTCGCGTGAGAACGACCACGGGTGCTGCCGGCGGATGACACTGGCATGACCGGCCCGCCGCCCGACCTCAAAACTCGTGATGCGGTCCCGCGCATCCAGCGGATCGATCGGGTCGGGGGCGGGAGGAAGGACCGTCCGGACTGCCCTGGAGAGCAGGTCCCTGATTCCGGACGACACGGGGCGGGAAAACGGTCGAGGCCGGTCCCGTCGCCGGCAAACCGCTCTCGGGGTGCCGGTGGAGTGCCGGCGGGACGGCGGTCAGGAAAAGGAGCGGCCGACGCCGCGGATCGGGCTGGGCCGGGCCACGGCCCAGGATCAGCGGGGCGTCAGAATGAAGTGGTAGAAGATGGCGAGCGGCCACAGCACGGTCGCGATCACCGCGGTGAAAAGACTGGCCAGTGCATGGCCGTCCCAGTCGGTGAAGTTCCAGTAGTCCTGGCTGGCGGTGAGGATGACCCCGATGACGAGGTAGAGCAGCGTTCCCAGACTGATGCTGCTGGTTCGGGTGCCGACCCGGGCGCTCATACCGGCTCCTTCTGCTGAGTGGGTCACCGCGGTGATCCGTGGCTGTCGGGGGATTACCCGCTATACGTCGACCTACACGCTCGCGTCCGGTTGCGCACATTCCGAGAATGACGGTCGGGTCGCCCGGGCCGCGTTCGACGGTCCAGGGATCCAGCGCCCGCAGGGGCGGGCGCGGTCGAACACCGACCGAGGGTGGCGTCGGGCACAGGCCGCCCACCTTCGGGCTGGTCGGGCCCGGACCCGGTCGGCGTCGCCACGAACCCGGCCCGGATTCAGGCCCGGCGCCCGACCGGCCGGTCATCAGAGGGCCCTGCGCGGGCGGGTGGACCACGGCGACTGGTCAGGTCGATGGACGGGCATGTCCGACCCGACCGTGTGTCACGGTGAACCGGGAGGTCAGGCTGTATACAAGCATGAGATGAACGTTGGGTTGCCGGGCGACATGTCGGGTCGGATGTCCTGGGCGAACGGCGCCCGACAGCTGTTTTTCGGGCCGAAACCGCGAGGTGTCCGCCGTGTTGTCTCGAGCGGAGACCCCGGCCCGAGGGCATTGTCTGGCAGCGGATAGCGTGGCGCCGTGCCCATTCACAGCCCGCCCGGCGCCCGGGCGACTCCACCGCCGTTGCAGATCGTTTCGAACATTACACCTTCACGATCCTTCGGTAGTGGGTCGTCGGTCGTTCTTTCGTCTCCCGGATTTGCGTACCTGATGTGCTTCGTGGCCGCGATGGCTACTGTTACGGCCACTGCCGTGATTGTGGGAGTGTGCCGCGCGCGGCATGCCGCCCGGAAAGCACCGGCTCAGGCCGGTGACCATTCTCGGGCCTGGACGACCAGGCCGGACCAGTCCGCCCCGTGGCGGCTGGCCCGCTGGGCCAGGGAGAGGATGCCGTTCGACAGCCAGCTGCTCGGCCGCACCGCCGACGCGGCCAGCGCCCGGGTGGCCAGCGTCTGGGCCCGCTCGAGGTCACGCCCGCGCATCGCGGCGGAGGCCTGGTAGAGCCGCACCGCGGCCAGCGCGCCCGAGGCTCTGCTCCGGTCGAACAGGCCGGCCGCCTCGGCCAGCCGGCGTTCTCCCTCGGCCAGCGAACCCGCCGCCACCAGCGCCGCACCGCCGAACGTCGGCAGGTAGGCCGGATGGATGCCGTCCAGGCTGTAGCCGGGGGTGCCGGCGGGCAGGGTCGCGGCGATGGCCTCGGCCTCCCGCAGAACCTCGACGACACCGGCGATCGGCATGTTTCGCGCGGCCATGATGTGCGCCTCGGTGGTGATGGCCAGGATCGCGGTGTGCGCCCGAGGGGCGGTCGCCCGGGCGGCCCGGGCGAGCTGGAGACCATCGTCGGTGCTGGCGAACGCGTAGGCGGCGAGCTCCGCCAGCACGACCCGGGCGTGGGCCACGGAGACGGTGTCCCCGACGTGGCGGCCGAGGACCAACGCGGCACGGGCCGACGCGGTGGCCCGTGCCGGTAGGCCCGCGTCACCCTGGGCGACGGCTGTCATGACCAGGATGCGGCCGTGGGTGCGCGTCCAGTCCTGGCGCAGGGCCTCGCCGAGGCGCCAGCGCCCGATCGTGCGTGCCTGCTGTTCGAGGATGACCAGCCGGGCCACCAGTTCCGCGGGGGGCGTCGTCTCCCACCGGCGGGCGAGTGTGCGCAGGGCGGATTCGACCTCGTCAAGCGCGGTGCGGCTGTCAGCCGCGGGGAAGCTCACGACTGGCACGTCCCCGAAGGGCAGACCGCCCAGGGCCGCCGCGCCGGCGGCGAGAGCGGCGCAGGCGGCCGCGCCGTGTCGAAGCAGCGCACGACGGTCCGCCGAAGCGCCCATCCCGTACTCCTGACGCTCGCAGCCCGGTGGACCGGGCGGGTGCCCGGCCTACCCACACGTGCAGCCATGTGTTCTCCGCCCGTGAGTTTCCGACCGTGACCCCCAACGCAGCAACACAACCTTAACCTTTTAAGGTTCGCTATGTCGCCCGCATCTCCAGATCGTGCACATATATCGGCCGTTGCGGCGGCGGTTGACGCACCGTCCGTGGTGCGAGCATCGGGTGCGATCCCGGCTCGGCCGGTCGAGCTAGGACGAACCGGCCCGGCTGGCGGTGGTGGTGTCCGCGGCCTTCGACGGGAAAGCCGTGGACAGCCCGTCCAGTGCCTGACGCAGATCGTCGGCGAGGTCGTCGGCGTTTTCGATGCCAACGGACAGCCGGACCAGGTTCGCCGGCACCGCGAGGGGCGAATCAGCCACGGACGCATGGGTCATGCTGGCCGGATGCTCGATGAGGGATTCGACCCCGCCAAGCGACTCCGCGAGGGTGAAAAGCCTGGTCCGCGCGCACAGCTCGAGGGCGGCGGCATGGCCACCCGACAGGGTGAAAGACACCATTCCACCGAAATCCCGCATTTGTTTCACGGCCACCGGGTAGCCGGGATGGCCGGGCATACCCGGATAACGTACCGTCTCGACCGCCGGATGCGCGGCGAGGTGGGTCGCGACATGCCGGGCGTTCGCGCAGTGCCGGTCCATCCGTACCGGGAGGGTTCGGATGCCGCGCAGCAGCAGCCAGCAGTCAAAGGGCCCCGGTACCGCCCCGGCCGCGTTCTGCAGGAACCGTAGTCGCTCGGCCAGGTCCGGATCGGCGGTGATGATCGCACCCCCCACGATGTCGCTGTGCCCGCCGAGGTACTTCGTGGTGGAGTGCACCACCACGTCCGCGCCGAGGGACAGCGGCTGTTGCAGGTACGGGGAGGCGAACGTGTTGTCCACGGCGAGCAGCGCGCCGGCGTCATGGGCGAGGGTCGCGAGCGCGCCGATGTCGGCGATCGTCAGCATCGGGTTGGTCGGCGTCTCGCACCACACCAGCCGGGTGACGCCCGGACGGATCGCGGCCCGGGTCGCCTCGGCATCGGCGAGATCGACGGCGGTGTGCTCGACGTTCCACTGCGAGAGCACCCGGGCGACCAGCCGGTAGGTCCCCCCGTAGGCATCCGCCGGAATGACGATGTGATCACCGGGACGGCAGACCGCGCGCAGCACCGTGTCGGTGGCAGCCATACCGGACGACATCGCCAGCGCCGCCCGGCCGCCTTCGAGCGCGGTGAGGCAGGTCTCCAGGACGGCCCGGGTCGGGTTCGACGACCGGCTGTACTCGAATCCGCCGCGCAGCCCACCGACCCCGTCCTGGGCGTACGTCGAGGCCAGATGCAGCGGTGGGACCACGGCGCCGGTCGTCGGATCAGGCTCCTGACCAGCATGGATCGCGATCGTCTCAAAGCCGGCGGCGTTCTGGGCCCGACCGGACGACCGCGGCTCGGGGCCGGCACCCACGTCCGCATGGACGGCCGGGTCGCGGCCGAGGCTCAGATCGGGGCCGGAGTTCGGGTCGGGGCTGGCGGCCGAGGCGGCAGTGGCGTCCATGTCGTCACGCTACGGCGTCGCGGCCAGGAAACTCAGCAGGTCGGATCGGGTCAGGATGCCGACCGGGCTGCCATTGTCGTGGACGAGCACGGCCAGATCGTCCCCGAGGACCGTCACGACCCGCGACAGCGGCTCACCGGTACCGACCATCGGCAACGGGGGAGAAAGGTGCTCGGTGACCGGGGCGTCGATCGCGGCCCGGTCCGCGAAGACCGCCGCCAGCAACTGCCGTTCGAGCACCGCGCCGGCGACCTCGGCCGCCCGCAGCGGCGGCTCGTGCGCCACCACCGGCATCTGCGACACGTTGTACTCCCGCAGGTAGCCGATCGCCGCGCCCACCGTCTCCTGCGGATGCACGTGGACCAGGTCCGGTGGCGCGGCCGTCCGGTGCTGGGCGGCCTTGTGGGCCAGCGCGTCGGCGACGGTCGGTCCGGTCTGCGGCGGCTCCAGGAAGCCGTACTCGTACATCCAGTCATCGTTGAAGATCTTCGACAGGTAGCCGCGGCCCGAATCCGGCAGCAGGACGACGACCAGGCCGTCCGGTCCCAGTTCCCGGGCCACCCGCAGGCCCGCCACCACCGCCAGCCCACCGGAGCCACCGAGGAGCAGCCCGCAGCGGCGGGCGAGTTCGCGGGTCATCAGGAACGACTCGCGATCGCTGACCGCCTCCACCCGGTCGACCACCGTGCGGTCGTAGGTCGCCGGCCAGATGTCCTCCCCGACCCCTTCGACCAGGTAGGGACGGCCGGTGCCGCCGGAGTAGACCGAACCCTGCGGATCGGCGCCGACGATCTGGACGGCTCCGTCCGACACGCCCTTGAGGTAACGCCCGACGCCGCTGATGGTGCCGCCGGTGCCGATGCCGGCGACGAAATGGGTGATCCTGCCGTCGGTGTCGCGCCAGATCTCCGGGCCGGTGGTCGCCTCGTGCGCCGCCGGGTTGTGCGGATTGGAGTACTGGTCCGGGCTCCAGCCGTCCGGGGTCTCGCGGACCAGCCGCCGGGCCACCTGGTAGTACGACCGGGGATCGTCCGGCGCCACCGCCGTCGGGCAGATCACCACCTGCGCGCCGTAGGCACGCAGCACCGACCGCTTCTCCTCGCTGATCTTGTCGGGCATCGTGAACACGCACGAGTAGCCGCGCCGCGCCGCGACGAGCGCCAGCCCCACCCCGGTGTTGCCACTGGTCGGCTCGATGATCGTGCCACCGGGGCGCAGCGCCCCCGACTCCTCGGCGGCGGCCACCATCGCCAGCGCCACCCGGTCCTTCACCGACCCGCCCGGGCTGAGGTATTCCACCTTGCCCAGCAGCGGTGCGCGCGTCTGCTCGAGCGTCGGCGTCAGCGCCACCAGCGGTGTGTCACCGACCAGATCGACCACATGATCGAACACTCGCATACCGGTCATCCACCTATCCCGTACGGTCAGGCAGCGCTGTCGGGCTGTCGGGCTGACACTGACCAGCCGGGCCAGTGGGTCGGGTTGGTTGGCAGGCTGTCATGGATTCGTCGCGTGGGGCGAGGGTTCGCTGGCGAAACGCGATTGCCTCAACCCAGAAGGTAACCAGTTTCGGCTGTGGATGCCCGGGGCCGGCGGCCATGACCTCGGACGGTGACCGATGGGCGCTGGACTCGTGAAGACGTTCCGGACGGGGTAGGTCACTGTGGGAGTTTCCCCGCCGGGAGCCGTCCTGGTGGGATCGTCGGGTGGCTGGTCCGGTGGGCCGGTCCGATCATGTGAGAGGGAGCGGTCCACGGTGCGCGTCGTGCTCAACGTCATCTGGTTGGTCTTCTGCGGCCTGTGGCTGGCCCTCGGGTATCTGCTGGCAGCGGTGGTGTGCTTCATCCTGATCATCACGATCCCGTTCGGGATCGCGTCGCTGCGGATGGCCAACTTCGCCCTCTGGCCGTTCGGCCGGCGACTGGTCGACCGGCCCGGAGCCGGGGACGCGTCGCTGATCGGCAACGTCCTGTGGATCCTCTTCGCCGGCTGGTGGCTGGCCCTCGGCCATCTCACGACGGGCATCGCGCTGTGCCTGACCATCATCGGAATCCCGCTGGGCCTGGCGAACTTCAAGCTCATCCCGGTCTCGCTGATGCCACTCGGCAAGCAGATCGTCGACTCCGACAGTCGCGTCTTCATCTGACCCCACCCACATCCGCCGACCCACCCGCACGCGCCGACCCACCCGCCCGCGCCGACCCACCCGCACGCGCCGACCCACCCGCACGCGGATCGCCATGGTCGGCACATCGGAGACGAACACGACCACGGCGATCCGGGTGGCGAGGACGCCCGTCCGAACGTCGGGACACCCGCCGCGGAAAGCGGCTACCGAAGGTCACGAGCTACCGGAGGTCATGACCAGGCCTGGGGTCCGCGCGCGCGACGGGTGACTCGGTGCGGCTAGCGTCCCAGGGCGCTCTGGAGATCACGCACGTGCTCCTGGGTCTGCTCGAGCAGGGGGCGCAACGCCTCGGCCACGTCCGCGAGTCCAAGATCGTTCGCCTGGCCGACCCGTGCGCGATAGCGGTCAAGCTGCTCGGACTCCAGCAGCAGGTCGGTACGCAGCGCGTCCTCGGGGTCGGTGGCGGAACTGACGGCCGAGACCTCGGCGGTCGGTGTGCCGCCGAGGAAGGAGATCTGTTCCGCCAGGATCGTCGCGTGGTTCAGCTCCTGCGGCAGGTGGCGCTTGATCTCCTCGCCGACGGCGAGGAACTGCGGGCCGGTGATGGTCGCACCGTGCTGGATGTACTGGACGATCGACTGGTATTCCGAGCTGAGATCGTCGTTGAGCAGCTTGACAAACATCTCCCGGTCCATGGGGCACGCTCTCCCGTCTGCGGTGACGCCCGGCTGGATGGCCGGGGCGGCTGTGGGCGGGATGCCCGGAATCAGCGCCGTCAAGCATCCGCCGACCCGTGGGTGGCACCGGATCGTCCGGCGGCGGTGTCGTCAACGGTCAGGGCCGTCAGCGGCCGCGGCGTCGACGGGTTGGGCCGGCGGCGAGGATGTCCGGCTCGCTGGCCGCGCCCCGGTTCCCGGAGACGCGGTTCCCCGTCGCCGGGATGCCCACCGACTGGATGCCCGGGGCCGAAAGCCCGTCCGGCTGGACGCCGGCGCCGCGGCCGGAGGTCGTGCGGGCGGAGGCCGACGGTCCGGCCGGGGACGCATCCCCCGATCCGCGGGCAGCCGCGGTCGATCGGCCCGCCGCGGTCGAGAACGCACCGGCGACAGAGGTACTCGACGTGGCGTTGGTGGCGGCGGACGTGGACCTGGCGGCGGCGGCAGCGGCGGCGACCGCGGCGGCCAGGGTCGGGGCGGCGCTCGGGTAGAGACGCCCCGAGACCGAGACCGGGGTGGGACGAGGTGCCACGGTCGGGCTACGGCGGTGACGGTGGGCGTTGCGCCGGGTGGGCGGGCGGGCGATCGGGGCGGTCACCGGGTCATGCGGCGCGCCGTCACCGGGTGGGTGGCCGCCCGACGCTGTCCGGCCGCCCGGTGCTGGTTGGCGATCCGGTGCCGGCTGGCCGCCGGGGGTCGCGCGGTCGCCGAGGGCGGCGCGGTTGCCCGACGTCCGGTCGGCCAGGGCACGGTCACCGGTCGTGGCAGCGGTGTCGAACCAGTTGAAGGACACGCTTCGACCGCGCAGGGTGGCGTTCTCCGAACGGACGATCACCAGGAGCGCGGTGGCTAAGGAGGCGCGCATCCGCGACTCGGCGAGCTGACGCTCGAGTTCGGCGACGTACTCGGGGCTGGGCTCCGCGGCCGCGTCCTCGCCCGGGTCCGCTTCGTCGGCCGCCTCGGGGCCGAACGCCGCCACGAACAGCGGATGGGCATGGGCGAGCTGTGCGCCGCGCTCCTCGTGATCGTCCGGGAAGAGCAGTTCGAGGTAGCACTCGACAACGTGCCAGTCGATCTCCTTGTCGCCGCGGAACTGGCGGCTGAGATCGCGGGCGCGGGAGCGGCGAACGCGGGCGTCTCCGTCATCCGCCCAGACCTTGCGGACGACCATCTCGTAGCTGACTCGATACGGCTGGTTGAGATCGTGGAGATGATGGAGCAACGCCAGCTGACTCTTGTTCTCGAGCTCGGCCTTCGGGCCGCGGGGCCGGGCTCCGGCAAGGGACATCGCCGTACCATCCGTTCGTCGTCGTGGTGCGTCCGAATCCGAACTGGTGTGGCAACGTCCCGCTGCCCCGTGAGCACGCGGAGGCGCCCTGAACTTTCGGCTGCCGCGAACGCACGGCCGCCCCGCGAATACGAACGGTCCGCCGCCCTCGGCCGCCTCATCGCACCCGACAACCGGTGCCGCCCGACAACCGTGTCGTTCGACGACCATGCGGTGGGTCGATCCGCCTGCCCGTTGACCTACAGCCGCCCCTGAGGGTAGCCGTTCGGCGTGGTGATGGAACGGTTGGTCGCACCACGAGGTGGACGTGTAAACCCTCACGAGTGCCATCCGCGTCAGGCGTTGACTTTCGGGGTGGGATCGGGTCTGGATAGTGCGGATCTTCGTCTGGGCGGTGTATTCCACGGCGCCGACCCGCCGCCCTCGGGCGAGGGATGAGCGATGTGTGCCGCGTAAGGGCGGCTGCCCGGAAACCGGGTTGTCGGCGCTGCCTCGAGGATGGGGATCCGTCTCGGCCGGGGTGCTCGGAGGGCGCGAAGCGGCCAGTTGGCCGGTGGTCCGGGCGGCGGCGGAACCTGGCGCGGGAATCGGGTCCTGTGTGGTCCTGGAGAAAACGAGTGAAGTGTCGGGTGTCATCATCCGATTGCGGTTCGCACGGATCGGCCGGGACCGTTCTCGCCGGTTCGTCCGGGGCGGTGGCGCCGGTGTTGGCCGGTCGGTCGTCGGCGGTCAGCCAGGCCGCCGGATTTGGTACGGCACTCGGTAATGTGGTCCGTCCGGCCACGTCGGGAGCGCCACGACGGCGAGATCGTGACGCCGGCACGGGCCTGCTCGGAAAAGCCTTGACCTGAAGTCCGGGTCAGGTCGTAAGGTCACTACGCGCCTGCGGCGGAGGCCCCCCGGTCACGAGATCTGTCCGTCATCCATGGAACTGTGCCCGCAGTGGCATGCCCTCGCGGAGGGTGTCCGGTGTGACAGCGGAAGGTTGCTTATAGTGGCCGAGAGTAGCTGAGAGGATCGTATGCTCGTTCGACTCCTGCGGGTGTACCTCGGCCGATACCGCCGGCCCGTCGCCACGCTGGTGGCGCTGCAGCTGGTGGCGACGCTTGGCATGCTCTATCTGCCGACATTGAACGCCGACATCATCGATCATGGTGTCGTCGTCGGCGACACCGGCTACATCCTGCGGACCGGCGCGGTCATGCTCGGCGTCAGCGTGGTGCAGCTGGTCTGCGCGGGGGCCGCGGTGATGTTCGGCGCGCGCACCGCCATGGCGGTCGGGCGCGACCTGCGAGCCGCCGTGTTCGATCAGGTGCAGGCGTTCTCGGCCCGCGAGGTCAACCGCTTCGGTGCCCCGTCGCTGATCACCCGTGCGACCAATGACGTGCAGCAGGTGCAGATGGTCGTCCTGCTCGGGGCGACGCTGACGGTCTCCGCGCCGATCATGTGCGTCGGCGGCATCATCCTCGCGGTGAACCAGGACGCGGCGCTGTCGCTGCTGCTGGTCGCGATCGTCCCGGCGCTGCTGATCGCGATCGGGATGATCGTCCGCCGGATGCGGCCGCTGGGTCGGGGCATGCAGGAGAGACTCGACACCGTCAACCGGATCCTTCGGGAGCAGATCACCGGCCTGCGGGTGATTCGTGCGTTCGTGCGCGACGCACACGAACGCAGGCGGTTCGGCGCGGCCAACGACGATCTCACCGACGTGTCGCTGCGGTTCGGCAATCTGCTGGCGATGATGTTCCCTCTGGTGTTCACCATTGTGAACTTCTCCAGTGTCGCGGTGATCTGGTTCGGTGCGCATCGCATCGATACCGGTGACATGCAGATCGGTGCGCTCACCGCCTTCCTCAGCTATCTGATGCAGATCCTGCTGTCGGTGATGATGGCGACGTTCATGTTCATGATGATCCCGCGGGCCGAGGTGTGCGCGGAACGCATCAGCGAGGTGCTGGGCACCGAGTCGTCGCTGCGCCCGGCCACCGAGCCGGTGCGCGCCCTGCGCGCGGTCGGCCAGCTGGAGCTGCGCGACGTCGGTTTCCGCTACCCGGGCGCGGAGATCGCGGTCCTGCACCGGGTCAGCCTCACCGCCGGTCCCGGGCGCACCACGGCGATCATCGGCAGCACCGGAAGCGGGAAGACCACGCTGGTCGGGCTGATCCCACGGATCGCCGAGGCCACCGAGGGCGCCGTGCTCGTCGACGGGGTGGACGTCCGCGACCTCGACCCGGCACTGCTCAGCCGCACCGTGGGCATCGTTCCGCAGCGGCCGTACCTGTTCTCCGGGACGATCGCGTCGAACCTGCGCTACGGCAACCCGGACGCCACCGACGACGAGCTCTGGCAGGCGCTGGAGACCGCGCAGGCCCGGGAGTTCGTCGAGGCGATGCCCGACGGGCTCGCGAGCCCCATCGCGCAGGGCGGCACCAACGTCTCCGGCGGGCAGCGTCAGCGCCTCGCGATCGCCCGGGTCCTCGTGCGCCGACCGGAGATCTATCTGTTCGACGACTCGTTCTCGGCGCTCGACTACGCCACCGACGCGCGGCTGCGCGCCGCCCTGGCGGAGCAGACGGCGCAGGCCACCGTCGTCATCGTGGCCCAGCGTGTGGCGACCATTCGCGACGCCGACCAGATCATCGTGCTCGAGGCCGGCGAAATTGTCGGTACCGGCACCCATCATGAGCTCATGGCGGGTAATCCGACCTACCGCGAGATCGTCCTGTCGCAACTCACCGAGCAGGAGGCCGCGTGAGTGGGAACGGCGGTACCAGCGAGAACGGCGGTACCAGCGAGAACGGCGGTACCAGCGAGAACAGGGGTGCCGGAGAGAACGGCCGGGCCGGTGGGAGCGCGGACGAGAGCCGCGGTGTGAGCATCGCGGCACCGCGTCGGGGGCCGGCGCCGATGGCCGGGCCGGCGCGGTTCCTCGCCGGTCAGGGCGTGGGGGAGAAGTCGGCGGACTTCGCCGGGTCGACCCGGCGGCTGCTGGGCCGGCTGCGACCGCAGCGGGCGATCCTGACCGTCGCCGGGCTGCTCGCGGTGGTCAACGTCGGGTTGAACGTCGCCGGCCCGAGGCTGCTCGGGCACGCCACCGACCTGGTGCTCTCCGGTGTGTTCAGCCGCAACGTGCCCGCCGGCACGTCCCAGCAGGACGCGGTCGCGGCGCTGCGCGCCTCGGGCCATGGCACCCAGGCCGACCTGCTGTCCTCGCTGCACATCACCCCCGGCACGGGGATGGATTTCGACGCCATCGGTCGGGTGCTGCTCTGGGTCGCCGTGCTCTACCTCGTCGCCGGGGCGGCGGGGGTGATCCAGGCCCGGATGACGACCCGGGCCATCCAGCGCGCCGTGTCCGAACTGCGCACCGATGTGCAGCACAAACTCGCCCGGTTGCCCGCGCGCTACTTCGACGGTCAGCCCCGCGGCGAGGTGCTCAGCCGGGTGACCAACGACATCGACAACCTCGGCCAGACCCTGCAGCAGAGCATCGCCCAGCTTGTCGTGTCGATCCTGAGCATCACCGGCGTGCTGTCGATGATGTTCTGGATCTCCTGGGAGCTGGCTCTGGTCGCGGTGGTGACCGTGCCGGTGTCGGTGATCGTGGCGACCCGGGTCGGCAAGCTGGCCCAACCGCAGTTCGTCGCCCAGTGGCGGCTCACCGGTCGGCTCAACGCGCACATCGAGGAGATGTACACCGGGCACAACCTGGTTCGGGCGTTCGGCCGGCAGGAGGAGTCCGCGCAGATCTTCCGGGAGTACAACGAGCAGTTGTACGCGGCGAGCTGGCGGGCCCAGTCGATCTCCGGGCTGATGCAGCCGGCGATGATGTTCATCGGCAACGTCAACTACGTGCTGGTCGCGGTGATCGGTGCGCTGCGGGTGGCGTCCGGCTCGTTGTCGATCGGTGACGTGCAGGCGTTCATCCAGTACTCGCGTCAGTTCAGCCAGCCGATGACCCAGCTCGCCAGCATGGCGAACCTGTTGCAGTCCGGGATCGCGTCGGCGGAGCGGGTGTTCGAACTGCTCGACGTCGACGAACAGACCCCGGATCCGGTGCGACCCGCCGTGGTGGTGGCACCACGCGGCCGGGTGGCGTTCGAGCATGTGGGCTTCCGCTACAAGCCGGACAAGCCGCTGATCGACGATCTGTCCCTGGTCGCCGAGCCCGGGCACACCATCGCGATCGTCGGGCCGACCGGCGCCGGTAAGACGACGCTGATCAACCTGTTGCTGCGCTTCTACGACGTGACCTCCGGGCGGATCACCCTCGACGGGGTCGACATCGCCACGATGAGCCGCGACGGGCTACGGGCCCAGATCGGCATGGTGCTGCAGGACACCTGGCTGTTCGGCGGCACCATCGCCGAGAACATCGCGTACGGCTCGGCCGGTGCCACCCAGGAGCAGGTCGTCGCCGCGGCGAAGGCCGCCCACGTCGACCGGTTCGTGCGCACCCTGCCCGCCGGCTATGACACGGTGCTCGACGATGAGGGCACCGGGGTCAGCGCCGGTGAGAAGCAGCTGATCACGATCGCCCGGGCGTTCCTGGTCGAGCCGCTCATCCTCGTCCTCGACGAGGCGACGAGTTCGGTGGACACCCGCACCGAGGTGCTCATCCAACAGGCCATGTCGACCCTGCGGGCCGGGCGCACGGCGTTCGTCATCGCCCACCGGCTGTCCACGATCCGGGACGCCGACACCATCCTCGTCATGGAGGACGGAGCGATCGTCGAACAGGGCGACCACGAGTCCCTGCTCGATGTCGGGGGAGCGTACGCGCGGCTCTACAGATCCCAGTTCGCCGAGGCCGTCGCGGAGATCTGACGGCCCGGCCCCGATCCGGATCTGATCGATGCGGGTCGGGGTCGGGGTCGGGGCCGGAGCCGGATCGAGGCCGGAGTCGAGTGGGGCGGGTCGGTCAGTTGATCAGGGTGATCAGCTGGCGGCCGTCCACCCAGCCACCGGTGACATCGCTGAAGGCGTTGTCCTGCCAGTGCAGCAGGCGGACCGAGGTGTCACAGACCGCTGGGAAGATCTCGATCTGCTTGCCGTCGCAGGTGTACGGGTGGGCCATCACGTTCGGTTCGTTCACGGTGGCCTTCAGTGCGGTGGTCAGCGTCGCCGCGCTCGGGGCAGGGAGCTTCGCGAGCAACGCCCGCAGGTTCAGTACGGTCGAGAACGCACCCTGGGAGGCCGACGTGCGGTCGGCGTCGGGCACCGCCGAACGGAACGCGGCCATGTCCGCGTCGCCGCCGCTGGCCGGCACCGGCAGGTAGCTGGAGGCGAAGTACAGGTTGTCGGTCCTGCCACCGGCGGCCCGCGGCACCGCCGGGGACGCGCAGGTACCGACGAAGTACATGTCGCTACGGACGTTCAGCGCCGCGGCGGCCTGGGCGATCCGGGCACACGCCGCCGCCTGGAACACCACGATGATCGCGTCGGGATTACCGGCCGCGGCCTGGGTCACCGCAGGCGCAAAATCAGCGGCATCCGCCTTCTCGGCGATAAGTTTGACGTCGGTGACGCCCTTCTTGTGCAGGATGTTCTGTGAGCCCTGGATGGCCGCGCTGAGCAGACCGGGCAGGTCCACGTACAGGGCGTGAGCACTGCGGATGTGCTTGGTCGCGGTCAGGTACTCGGTGATGCCGAGCAGTTCCGACACCGTGCCGCCGGACAGCGCGAACGCGTTCTTCGAGTTGAGCTCGCCGGACAGCTGTGGCGATCCGGTGACGTAGGGGATGTGGGCGGATTCGTAGATGGGCATCGCGGCCTGGGTGCCGAAGTCGATTCCCCCGACGACCGCGAGCGGTTTTTTCGCGACGAGCTGGTTGGCGCAGTTCTGGCTCGATTCCGGCGAGCCGTCGGTGGCGCAGGTGACCAGCCGCAGCGGATGCCCGCCGACCCCGTCGAGGGCGGAGTTCGCCCGGTCCACGGCGGCCTGCGCGGCACGGCGTGTCTCCGGATACGACCCGAGCGCGGAGTTCTCGACGGTGACGAAACCGAGAGTGATCGGTGTCCCGGTCAGCGTCCCGGAGGACGAGCCGGTGGATGCGCCGCCGGACGAGCCACCGCGCTGGCTCGTGCATCCGACACCGGCCAGGGCGACGGAGAAGGCGACGGAGAAGGCGAACAGGGCGCGGGAAGCTTGTCTCACGGGCGGTCAAGTTACACTCCCACCCACCTGGAATCAGGACGGGGAAGCGCCGACCCGGCGGGACGGACATGATGCGATGAGCACGCACGCACTGCCCTGCCCACCGCGTCGCCCGCGTGTCCGCCGGCTGACCGGGATGCCGTTCGCCAGCTCGGGAGCCCCGTGGACACGTATGTAGCCGCCATGCTGTTGGGCCTGGGACCTGGTGCGGTGTACGCGGCCCTCGGCCTCGGCCTGGTGCTCACCTATCGGGCGTCCGGCGTCATCAACATCGCGCATGGCGCTTTCGCCATGTATGCCACATATCAGTACGCCGAACTTCGTGAGGTCGGCGACCTGGTTCTGCCGGTCGTCGGATTGCCGCCACGAATTCATCTGACGGATACCCCGTCGTTCGCGCTCGCGTTGACGGTTTCGCTGGTGATGGCGGCGCTGCTGGCCCTGGCCGCCTACCTGCTGGTGTTCCGCCCGCTGCGCCGCGCCCAGCCGATGATGACGGTGGTCGCCGCCGTCGGGCTCACGATCGCGTTGCAGCAGATCGCGGTGATCCAGTTCGGGACCAGCAACCGCTTCCTCACCCCGGTGCTGCCACAGCACGCCCTGCATGTGGCCGGCGCGACCGTGTCCAGCGACCGGCTGCTGCTCGCCGCGATCGTCGTCGTGGCCGCGGCCGGCCTGTGGGCGGTGTCGCGCTGGACGATGTTCGGCCTGGCCACCCGGGCCGTCGCGGACGACGAGGAGACCACGGCGCTGCTGGGTCGGCGTCCGGCGTGGATCGCCGCGGTGAACTGGATGCTCGCCGCGGTGCTCGCGGCGCTGGCCGGCATCCTCGTCGCCCCGATCAGCTCGCTGAACCCGACCGGCTACTCGCTGCTGGTCGTCCCGGCGCTCGCCGCGGCGCTGATCGGCGGTCTGTCGTCGTTCGGGCTGACCGTCGCCGGGGCGCTCGCGATCGGCGTGGCGCAGGCGGTCCTGCTGCCGTTGCAGCAGGACGCGTCCTGGCTCAACCAGCAGGGCATGCGCGAGCTGATCCCGATGATCGGCGTGCTGGTCGTCGCCGCCCGGCGCGGTGCGCTCATCCCGGGCCGTTCCGCGAGCGCGGTGGTGTCCGCGCCGCTGCCGGTCGTCACCCCGGCCCGTCGTCCGCTGGCCGGGTTGCTCGTCGGTGTCGCCGTCGGGGTCGTCGCCCTGTTCCTGCTGGACGGCAACTACCGCCTCGGCCTGGAACGCAGCCTCGCCGCGGCCGTGGTCTGCCTGTCGTTCGTCGTGCTCACCGGGTATGTCGGTCAGCTCTCGCTGGCCCAGATGACGCTGGCCGGGGTCGCCGGCTTCCTGCTCGCCCGGTTGCAGGGTGAGCTCGGGGTGCCGTTCCCGATCGCCCCGATCCTCGCCACGATCGCCGCCGCCGCCGCCGGCCTGTTCCTCGGTGTCGTCTCCCGCCGGCTGCGCGGGGTGGATCTGGCCCTCATCACGCTGGTCGCGGGCGTGGCGATCCAACAGGCGGTGTTCGGTAACCCGCTGGTCACCGGTGGTCTCAAGGGTTCGTCGGTGCCCAGCCCGAAGCTGTTCGGCCTCGACCTCGGCATCGCCGGTGACGGCTTCCCCCGCACCCGGTACGGCCTGCTGACCCTGGCGGTCCTCGCCGCCTGCGGCTACGGGGTGGCCCGGCTGCGCACCGCCCCGCTGGGCCGGCAGATGCTCGCCGTGCGCGCCAACGAGCGGGCCGCCGCCGCCGCCGGCATCGACGTGCGCCGCACCAGGATCCTCGCGTTCACCCTGTCGGCCGCGATCGCCGGTCTCGGCGGCTGCCTGATCGGCTACAGCCAGGGCCGCCTGTCACTGGACTCGTTCGGCGTGACCGCGTCGCTGCTGTTCCTCGCGATCGCCGCCGTCGGCGGGGTGACCAGCGTCGGCGGGGCGGTCGTCGCCGGCATGCTCGCCCCGAACGGCCTGGTCTTCACCGCGCTCGACCGGGCCTTCGGGCTCGGCGAGTACCAGCTGGTGCTGTGCGGACTCGCCGTGGTCGTGCTCGCCGTACTGCGCCCCGCGGGCCTCGTCCACCGCCCAGCCCGGACGGCCCGAACGGCCCACGGCGGCACGCCACCGGATGGCGATCATGATGGTTCCGGTCGGGTCGGGGGTGGGGATGACCGGGGGGCGGCGATCCCCAGCTGGCTGCCCGCCCTCGGCTGGCTGCCGGCGGGCCGTCGTCCCGCCGGCACGGGTCGACCCGCCGGTCGCCCGGCCGGTCGACCCGCCGGTTCCAGCCGCCCCGTCGGCGCGCACCGCGCCAGCCGTTCCGGAGACGCCGGATGACCGCCCAGCCCTACGCGGACCTGTCGATGACGCGCCTGGCCGTGGCGGACCTGTCCGCCGGGCAGGGCCGCGCCCGCATCGTCGAGGACGTCTCGTTCACCCTGACCGCGGGCGGCGTCACCGGTCTGATCGGCCCGAACGGCGCCGGCAAGACGACCCTCATCGACGCCCTCACCGGCTTCGCGACGATCTTCTCCGGTGAGATCACGCTGGACGGCGTCCCCCTGGTCGGCCTGCCGCCGCACGCCCGGGCCCGCCACGGCCTCGCCCGTACCTTCCAGGCCCTGGAACTGTTCGACAGCCTCGACGTCGAGGAGAACCTCGCCGTCGTCGCCGCCGCGTCGGGTTCGCCCTCGGCTGGGCCTCGGGCCGGGGAGTTCGGGTTGGCGCCGATCGCGGGTCTGCTGCCGGCGACGCTGACCCACGACGAGCGGGCCGCCGTCGCCGTGGGACGGGCGCTGGCCGGCGGCCCCGGCGTCCTGCTGCTCGACGAGCCCGCCGCCGGTCTCGACCCCGCCGACCGGGCGGACCTCGCCGTCCGGATTCGCCAGATCGCCGGCCGCGGCGTGGCCGTCCTGCTCGTCGACCATGACCTGCAGCTCGTCTTCGACGTCTGCGACCACGTGCTCGTCCTGGACGGCGGCCGAATCGTCACCAGCGGTCGCCCCGACGTGGTCCGCGCCGACCCCGCGGTGCGCGCCGCCTACCTCGGCGAGGCCACCGAGGCGCCTGCCACTCCCGCGCCTGCCACTCCCGCGCCTGCCACCCCGGCGCCTGCCACCCCGGTGTCTGTCAGACCGACGTCTGCCACTCCCGCGTCTGCCACCCCGGCGTCCGGCCCGAGACCAGCGGACGTGCCGCCGGCACCGGGGACGTCCACGTCGCTGGGCGCGTCGACGTCCGGGGGCGGGACGGGGGAGGAGCTGCTGACGCTGGCGGCGGTGACCAGCGGATACCACGAGGGTCCGGTGCTGCGCGACGTGTCGCTGACGGTGCGGGCCGGGGAGATCGTGGCGTTGCTCGGGGCGAACGGCGCGGGCAAGACAACGCTGATCCGCACCGCCGCCGGCCAGCTGCCGGTCAGCGCCGGGCAGCTCACCCTGCTGGGGGAACGGGTGCGTCGACCGGTGCCGAGCGCGCTGGCCCGCCGGGGCCTGGCGGTCGTCCCGCAGGGCCGGGGGGCGCTGGGCCGGCTGACCGTCCGGGAGAACCTGCGGATGGCGGCAGGACGGTCCCACCGCGGCGAGATCGACCGGGTCCTCGGCTGGTTCCCGCCGCTGACCGGCCTGCTCGACCGGCCGGCCGGCGAACTGTCCGGCGGGGAACGTCAGCGGCTGGCGCTCGCCGTCGCCCTGGTGCGTCGGCCGCGGCTGCTGCTGGTCGACGAGCTGTCCTTCGGCCTTGCTCCCGGCGTGGCGCCGCGGCTGCTCGAACTGCTGCGCACCATCGCGGCGGAGACGTCCACCGGGGTGCTGCTCGTCGAACAGTTCGCCGCGCTCGCGCTGCGGGTCGCCGACCGCGGCTACGTCCTCGACCGCGGCCGGGTCGCCCTGACCGCGTCCGCCGCCGAACTCATCGCCCGCCCCGACCTCATCGAGGCCAGCTACCTGGGCCAGGTCGCACCACCCACCGCGGACTGACCGCGTCCGCCGACCGGAAACCGGGTTTTCGCGGACGCGCGGAACTCCGGTGGCCTATTCTGGCGGTAATCGCACATCGCACATCGCGGGAGCTCCACCGAGGGGCTGAGAGGGCGGCTGGGGCCGTCGACCGCAGAACCTGTCCGGGTAATGCCGGCGTAGGGAGTTCTGCCTGATGTCGCTCGATGAAATCCGTCCTTCTCTGCCGTTGTCCGACGTTTCTTCCCGGTCGTCTTCCTCGTGTGGAACGGCCGTCCCGGATTCCGCTGCTCCGGATGCCGCCAGTGCCCTGTCACCGCCGTCCCGCCCACCGTTGCCGCACGCACCACGGCAGCCGGCGGAAACCGTTGTGACGACCGGGCCACTGCCCGGCAGTCGCCGGACCTGGCTGCTCGGCGCCGACACCGACGGGGAGCTGCGGGTGCCGATGCGGGAGGTGGTCCTCAGCACCGGGGACAGCGTCGTGCTCTACGACACCTCCGGCCCGTACACGGATCCCACGGTGAACATCGACGTCCGCCGTGGTCTGGCGCCGCTGCGGGCGCCGTGGATCGACGCGCGGGGCGACACCGAGACCAGCGTCGGCGGCGGAGTCGGCGTCGGCGGTAGAGCTGAGGGCGAGAACGGCGCGGGTGTCCGCACCGATGGCGACAACGGTGCGCCGCTCGAAACCGTCAACGGGCAGGTCGGGGCCATCGGCGGGCGTCAGGTGCGGCGCGGGGCGCGGGCGTTGGACCGGGGGGCGCTCACCCAGCTGGGCTACGCGCGGCGCGGGGAGATCACCCGCGAGATGGAGTTCGTCGGCGTGCGGGAGGGGCTGCCGGCCGAGACGGTGCGGGCGGAGATCGCCGCCGGCCGCGCGGTGCTGCCCGCGAACGTCAACCATCCGGAATCCGAACCGATGGCGATCGGCCGCGCCTTCCTGGTCAAGATCAACGCCAATCTCGGTAATTCGGCGGTGACCTCGTCGATCGCCGAGGAGGTCGAGAAGATGGTGTGGGCGACCCGCTGGGGCGCCGACACCGTCATGGACCTCTCGACCGGCGCCGACATCCACCGCACCCGGGAATGGATTCTGCGTAACTCTCCCGTTCCGGTCGGCACGGTGCCGATCTACGAGGCGCTGGAACAGGTCGGCGGCCGGCCGGAGGAACTGACCTGGGCGGCCTACCGGGACGCCGTGATCCGCCAGTGTGAACAGGGCGTCGACTACATGACGGTGCACGCCGGCGTGCTCGCCCGCTATGTTCCGCTGACCGCCCGGCGGCGCACCGGAATCGTCTCCCGTGGCGGTGCGATCCTCGCCGCCTGGTGCCGGGCCCATCAGCAGGAGAACTTTCTCTACACCCATTTCGAGGAACTCTGCGAGATTCTCGCCGCCTACGACGTGACGTTCTCGCTCGGCGACGGTCTACGGCCCGGCTCGGTCTCGGACGCGAACGACGAGGCCCAGCTCGCGGAACTCGCCACCCTCGGGGAGCTGACCCAGGTCGCCTGGCGACACGACGTCCAGGTGATGGTCGAAGGGCCCGGGCACGTCCCGTTGCACCTGGTCGAGGAGAACGTCCGGTTGCAACGCGAGCTCTGCCATGACGCGCCGTTCTACACCCTCGGTCCGCTGACCACCGACATCGCGCCCGGCTACGACCACATCACCTCCGCGATCGGCGCCGCGGTGATCGGCTGGCACGGCACGGCGATGCTCTGCTACGTCACCCCGAAGGAACATCTCGGCCTGCCGGACCGGGACGACGTCAAGGCCGGCGTCATCGCCTACAAGATCGCCGCCCACGCCGCCGACCTCGCGAAGGGGCATCCCGGGGCCCGCGCCTGGGACGACGCCCTGTCCGACGCCCGGTTCGCGTTCCGCTGGGCCGACCAGTTCCATCTCGCCCTCGACCCGGAGACCGCCCGGGCCTTCCACGACGAGACGCTGCCCGCTCCCGCGGCGAAATCCGCACATTTCTGCTCCATGTGCGGCCCGCACTTCTGCTCGATGCGCCTTTCCCAACAGGTCCGGTCCGACAGCGGCGAACCAGCTCCGACCGGGCCCGGGCTGGTGCAAGCAGCGCCCCGGAGCTGACCGCGGGGCCGGTCAGGACCGCGGGCGGGGCCCGGGGAAGGGCGGCGCGGAGTCCGGGCGGCCGCGGCCGGTGATCACCGCGTCGATGCCTCGATGGAAGGCAGCCCGGGCGGCGGAGTCGTCCAGACCGACAAGGTCGATGCAGGTGATGCCGCGCAACATGCCTCCCGGTCGGCACTCGGCGACCCGCACCGGCACCAGCCGCCGTTTCATACCGGTGGCGTCGGCGCTCCAGGCCGCCGTCCACTGGGCCTGGACCTCCGGGGCCCGCAGGTAGTTCTCCGAGAGCACCACCAGGGTCTTCTCGGCGTGTTGGATCGCCTGGTCCATCTGGATCACCGGATTGTTCCCGGGAACGACGTCCCAGGCCTGCAGATGCACGAGAAGCCCGCGTTGTTCCAGTTCCCAGGCGATCCACGCACCCCAGTCGGTGTCCTTGTCGGCGACGGAGATGAGGTAGTCCCACGGGCGGTTCTCGGCGTCCGCCGCCGGCCGCGGGGCGTCCGTGGCCGACGAGTCCACCGGACGCCCCGCGCGTGCCCCGACCTCCGGACGGGGCACGGTCACCCAGGCCGAGTGCATCGCCGGCGAGACCTGAAGGTCGCGCGGCAGCTCGATGGCGACCTCGCGGAACGCCGCCGGATCGAGGCCGCGCACCCCTGTCCTGCCTGCCGCTCCCGCTGCTCCTGCCACCCCCGTCGTCCCCGTCGTCGCGCGAACCGTCGTTTCGTACAGGGAGGAGGACACGATGACGACCAGGTCCGCGGTCGGCTGGGCGCGCAGCAGCTGGCTCAGCCCCGGCGTGTCGACGAGACGATGGGTCAGCGCGGCCGCCGGCCCGTCGAACACGGCATCGGCATCGGCGCTGGACACGGGGATCGACGTGCCGTCGGCGACATGCAGGGCAAGTCGCAGCCGCACCCGCTCGGCCCCGAGCCGTTCGCCGTTGTAGGTCGCCAGCGCACCGGCCAGCTCGGCGGTGAACGCCCCGACCAGAACCGGCGCGGTCGCGTCGTCCGCGACCAGACCGATCAGATCGGTATCGCGCTGTCGGTGGACGATGGCGCCCGCCGCGAGACCACATCGGCGTGCCGCGTCCTCGACGATGGTGGCGAGACCGAGCCGCCAGTCCACCGGCACCAGCGTGCCCTCGGGCCGGCGCGCCACGGAGTCGACCGCGAGCAGGACACCCCGGGGCGCCAAGGCGGCGGCGCTCGCCTGTTCGATGCCCCTGATGAAGGTCCGGTTGGCCCTGAAATCACGCTGGGCCTCGGTCAGTATCCGCAGCCGTCCGTCGGGCAGCTGCTCGGATTCGACCAGCCGATTGATCGCCCGCCAGTACTCCTGGGCGCTCTGCCCGGACCAGCCCGGCTGCTGGCTACGATCCAGACCGGCTCGTTCGAGCAGGGACAGGATCTCGTTCTGACGGTAGAAGGCGCGTGCGAGCTCCAGCACCTCCTCGTCGGTCAACCGTTGCGTCATCATTCCCCCGAGGTTCGAGCCCGCCACCGACCCTGACCCTGATCACCCAGACACGCCCCGTACGGCCGGAGCACGGCGCCACAGCAAGCCGTTCCGCCCAAGACGATCTCTGCAGATCGTACGCGGCCGGTGTACGTGACAAAGCCCCATGGCCCCCCGCCGAGAATCGGCTGAACGACAAGTGGAGTCCACGGCCAACACCGGTCACCGTCACCTCCGCCCCCGATGCCCCCGGCCGCGGCACGGACCATCCACCCTCATAACGGAACGCGGACAGGGACCCGTCGCTACGGCGACGTCGGTGCCCTTCGGGAGGCCGCGCCACGACCCGTCGAGGCGCGGCGCATCCGGGAGCCTGCCGCCAGGCTCATCCCGCGGTCACCGACCCATGGAGATCACTCACTTCGGGCATCGGACGAACTACGCTCCTCCCGGAGCGGTCCAGGTGGCGGAGTCGCCTCCGCCGTGCTGTAAGCTGGCAACGCCGGCCGCCACGGTGGCAGGCGCGCGCTCGTAGCTCAACGGACAGAGCATCTGACTACGGATCAGAAGGTTGGGGGTTCGATTCCCTCCGAGCGCACGCACGGTTGAGACAGGTCAGAGCCCCGTACCCCCATCCAAGGTACGGGGCTCTGCCGCTTCCTGACAGCCAAGGTGACAGCCAACAGTCTGTCAGGCGTTCGGGTCTTCCGAGTCGTCCTCCTCCGTGTCCTCTGCCGGGAACCAGCCGTCGAGCTTCGACGCGGTGTCCTGGTGTGCGGTGTCGGTCAGGTCGACGTAGATGTCCATGGTCGTCGAGAGCATCGTGTGGCCGAGCATCGCTTGGATTTCCTTCCAGTCGACGCCGAGTGCGTAGGCCATGGTCGCGGCGGTGTGCCGCAGCGCGTGCGGCCCGTGGTGGGGTACGCCGGCTTCCGTGCACAGCTTCGTCAGGTGGGTGTTCAGCCCGCGGGGTTCCAGGTGGGTGCCGACGGTGCTGGGGAAGATCAGCCCGTGTTCCTTCCAGCGTTTCCCGGCGCCGGCACGGTCGGCCGCCTGTGCGACACGATGCGAGCGCAGCACCGCGACACACCGCGCTGGTAGGACGATCGTGCGCTTGCCGGCCTCACTCTTCGTCGGCCCGACGATCAGGCCCTTGACGCCCCGGACGCGCGTGACCTGCCGTTCGATCCGCAGCGTCGAGGCAGTCTCGTCAAAGTCGGACCAGCGCAGGGCCAGTGCCTCACCCCGCCGAAGTCCGACCATCGCGAGCAGGACATACAGCGCATGGTGTCGGGTGGCAGCCGCTGCTTTGAGGAGGCGAAGCCCGTCTTCCTTGCTCAGCGGGGTGACCTTGCGTGTGGGCTTCCGGGCCTTGGGTACCCGCAGCGTCTCCGCGACGTTGCGGGAGACCTTCTCGGTGATCACGGCTTCGTTGAGCGCCTGACGCAGGATGGTTCGGAACGTGCGCATGGTCGAGGCGCTGTAACCGTCCTGCGCCTTGCGGTTCAGAAACCTTTGCAGATCCTCGTGTTTGAGGTCCACGAGACGCTTGTCGCCGAGAGCCGGGCGAATGTGGTTGTCGGTCATGTCCCGGTAGCTCGACTTCGTCGACTCTGCCCGTTCCGACGGGATGATGATCTCGTCAATCCAGTAGGTGAGGAAGTCGCCGAACCGCGAGCGCCGGTCGAGGTGAACGACGCCGTCCGCCTGTGCCTGCCGGGCTTTCTGCTGAGTCTCAATGGCATCTTCCTGGGTTCGGAAGTAGCGCACGGCGCGTTTCCGGCGCCCGTTCACGATGCCGTAGTCCAGTTCGACGACCCAGCGCTGTCGGTCCTCGCGCCAGTACACGGAGCCCTCGCCGTGCGCACGGCGACCCCGGGACTTCCGGCGGCCGGGTCGGTCGTCCGAGGGTTCCTCGGCCATGCTGAGCACGCTCATCAGGCCACGTCCAGCGGGTTGCCGGTGGGCCATTCGACCGCGTCGCACCAAGGGCAGCCGTAGGGGCTGTCTCCCATGTCGCACGCGAACTTGCTCTCTCCGTCGGCCTGCGGGTAGGCGCGTCCCTGGCCGCGGTCGGCGCGGTCGAGGTGGCCATGCAGTGCCTGCGCGAGGCTTACCCGTCGCGGGGTGTTGGTGGGCATGGTGGTTCTGGCTCCTTGCCGAAAGAACGGCCGCCGGGTCGCGAGTCGCGTGGTCCGGCGCGAGGGGGATTCCGTTCTCTGGCGTTGGAATGGCCGGTCAGGGCGTCGCCAGAGAACGGAAAGAACGAGTGGGGCAGAGGAGCCGTTACGGGCGGGTTCCGCTTGCCGCTGCCGGTGCCGTCGGGGTGGTGCCGCCGGTGGTCTCGGGTTCGGTGTCGTCGGGCACGGTGCGGAAGACCATGGTCAGGTCGATGTCGCCGAAGTGGGCGGTCAGGAAGGCGTCGACCGGCAGTCGGGACATGGCTTCGCTGACGTCGTGGGCGTCGGCACCGGGGCGCACGGTCAGGGCGTACACGCCGGGCTGGACGATGCTGGCCACGATCAGCGGCACGGCCGTGCCGGGGGTTCGGTCCGGGTCCGGTGGGCCGGGCGGGAAGATGGGCATGGGTCTCTCTCCTGTTCACGCAGGAAGGGGCCAAGGTTCCGGTCGGGTGTTGCCGCACCCGGCTGGAACCGCCTCCACGGGACTGGACGACCGTCCAGTGACCCCACAGTACACACGGGTCTGGACGGTCGTCCAGTAGATTGTGGGTATGACGCAACCGCTTATGGGGGCGGCGGAGATCGCCCGCCGGTTGGGGGTCGGGCGTACCCGGGTGAACCAGCTTCTGAAGGAAGACCCGACGTTCCCCGTGCCGTTCGCTTCCCTGGCCGCCGGTCACATCTGGCGGACGGACGACGTGGAGATGTGGATTGCCGAGCACCGCCCCGGCCTTCCGCCGGCCGTCGCCCCCTGAGTCCGGTCATGCCGCCTGTGCGTCGTCCAGGCCGCGGAGGCGGTTGACGAAGGTCAGCAGCGCCGCCGAGGGGATCCGGCGAGCACGGCCGATGTGGACGGATTCGATGTCGCCGCTGTTCAGGAGTTCGTAGACGGTGCTTCGGCTGACGCCGAGCAGGTCAGCGGCTTCGGTGGGGGTGAGCAAGAGCTTTGTCACGCGGGCTCCAGGGTGGGCCGGGGCGAGGGTCAGGCGGCGTCCGCCAGCGGTGGCCCGGTTGCCGAACTCCCGTCCGCGCCTTCGCCGGTCCCAGGTCCGGTGGCGAGTCCGAGCTGTGCGCGCCAGGCGTGGCGTTGGGCGATGGCGTGCAGGATCAGGTGTTCACGGCGGGGTGCGGCCGGGTCCCCGGGGCGCAGCAGCGTCCAGGCAAGGCGGGTCGGGTCGCCGGCCGGGGCAGCCGGTCCGGTACCGGTGGCGCCGAGGGCTTCGAGCTGTTGGCGGATGAAGTCGACCCGGTCGTGGCGGTGGTCGGTGAGTGTCTTGCCGGACCAGCGGCGTGAGACCAGGACCCGTCGGCCGCCGAACCCGAGCGTTTCCCGCCGGTGGGCCTTCCCGGTGCACCGGCCGGGGGTGAGCTCACGGCGGGGGTGGCGGGGTTGGATGCCGTAGCGCAGCCAGTTCGCGCAGGTCGGGGAGCACGGTTCGTAGCGCAGGGCAGCGGCGAGCCGGTCGACGTGTGCCCGCTGCCGGTCGGTGTCCACGGCGTGGCAGGCGTCGAGAGACTTTGTCAGGTACTTGGTGAGATAGCCGATCATCCGGCCGGTGTTCGCCGAGTTCGCGGTCACCCCGTCCGCGCGGAGCTGCGGGCCGAACCGGACGACGTGGGCGGGTTCGTCGTCGTCGTCGCCGATCGCGTCCACTGCCGCATCCCAGGAGGGCAGCGCGTCGCCGGTGTCGGGGTCGTGGTACTTGCCGGTGGTGTCGTCCCACACCGGTAGATGCTGACTGTCGTAGACGGGAAGGCCGGTGGTCGGCCACCACACCTGGTGATAGGTGGCCGCAGCGACCAGCCGCAGCGTGACGCGCGGGACCGTGCCGCGGATCGCCGCATGCAGGTGGGGAGCGAGGCGCCGTTGGGGTTCGAGTGCGGCGAAGTACTGGACGTCCCAGCCGACCGACCGGCGCAGGTTCTGCCAGAACCGATCCAGCAGTTTCGGGAAGTGGATGGCATCGCGCGCGGCCCGCCGGTAGTCGTAGGTGCTCGGGTCCACCGGGGTGCCGTCGGAGTGCACCCGCCCGTACGAGTCGCAGGTCAGGGTGAGGAACATCGATGGGCGCCACGCCGTGCCGTCCGGGGCGGTGAACGTCCGGCCGACGGTGCGCCGGTCGACAGGCAGCCGGGGCAGGTCGGGGGCATCCTGGCGTCGTTTCGTCGACCGGGCCCGGCGCGGCCTGTCCCGATCGGTCGGGGCGATCCGGCCGCGCACGCCGAGGTCGGTCAGCTCGGCGTCCACCTGGTCGATAAGTTCGTCGATCTCACGGACCTGCGCGACGTCGCCGGCCTCCAGAACCTCATCCCGCACGGCTTCCAGGTCCGCGCGCAGCACGGCAAGCGCCTTCGCGTCGTCCGAGGGCGGGTCGGGGTCGGGCAGGGGTTCGTCGTCGAGATGCCATCCGGCCTTGCACTGCGCGATCCGAAGGCGGCGGGCCCGTTCCGCGCACGGTGGGCACTTCGAGGCCAGCGTGGCACCGCAGGGAACGGGGATGATCTGTGTTTCGCCGGTGTCCAGGCTGGTACGGCGCATCGGCAGCGGCCGGACGCACACCCCGTTGTCCACCGCGACCGCCTCGACAACCTGACGGGCCAGCGGAGCACGCAGCCGTGCCGCCCGGGAACCGGGCCGGTCGCGCGTCGGGGCTGTAGCGGGCGGCGCGGGGGTGCTCGGCGTGGAGGTCATTGGCAGGGGGGTTCCTCCGAGGTGTCGGGGGTGGAGGTCGTGAAGCGGGTGCAGCCGCAGCGCAGCCCGTCGACATCGGCCCGACAGCCACGCTGGCCGTGGGCGATCAGGGGATGCCCGCAGGTCAGGCAGGCCGGTAGCCAGGGCAGCGGTGGGCAGGGGTCCGGGGCCGCCAGGGATGGCGGGTCCGGACGGCTCATGCGGCCTGGTCGAGTCCGTCGAGGGGGTCGGAGTCGTTGCCGTCGTTGAAGTAGTCGCTGACGTCCGGTGTCCACCCGCGTGCCGCGTTGGCCGGTCGGTAGTGGGTGACGATGCGGCCGATCTCGACATCGTCGATGTAGGCGGCGCGGACGCGGACCGGGTCGGGGTTGCCGTCGTGGAGCACGTAGCCGACGCCGGGCAGGGCGCGGGGGATCTCCTCAGCGCGGGCACCGCGTTCCCGGGCGCCGTTGCCCAGGACGAGGTCCGGTTGGTCGGTTTCGGTCATCCGCAGCGCGACGCGGACCGGGAACAGGTCCCGGAACGGCAGGACTTCCTTGCGTGGGTCCTGCAAGGCCGCGATGACCACGACGCCGGGGGCGCGTCCCTGGGACAGCGGCAGCGGCAGCGCGGCGGCGATCCGCTTCTTGAGGTCCCGGTCGGTCACGTAGGTGGTGAGCGAGGCGATTTCGTCGACCACGACGATCAGCGGATCCGAAGGCCGCCGGGGAATGGCAGGCCGTCACGGCTCGCGGGACATCGTCCCGTCGGGCAGGATGCGGCGGAAACCGGCATAGGGGACGAGTGCCTCCGGCAGCAGCACCGAACCGTCAGGCTGGAGGCGCTGTTCCAGCAGCGCGGCGATGGTGCGTCCGATCGGGAGTGCGGAGCCGTTCAGGGTGGCCACCGGCCCCTTGCCCCCATCCCGGGCACGTACCCGGATCCCGGCCCGCCGGCTCTGGAACGTACCGCAGTCGGAGACGGAGGAGATCTCTCGGTAGGCGCCGCCGCCCGGCAGCCACACCTCAAGGTCGTAGGTGATGCGTGCGGCGAACCCGAGATCGCCGGCCGGCAGAAGGAGGACACGGTAGGACAGCTCCAGCAACCGCAGGCACTCCTCGGCGTGGCGCAGCATCAGCTCAAGCTGGGAACGCGCGTTCTCTACGGCGCAGATTCGGACCAGTTCTACCTTCTCGAACTGGTGAAGGCGCAGTACGCCTCGGCTGTCGCGGCCGTAGGAGCCCGCCTCGGCGCGGAAACAGGGGCTGAGCGCGGTCAACGCGATGGGCAGCTTCCGCACGTCGAGAACATTCCCGGCGTACATGTTGACCAGCGGGACCTCGGCAGTGGGGATCAGTATCAGCTCCCGATCACCGGCCCTGGTGGTGAACAGGTCGTCCTCGAATTTCGGCAATTGGCCGGTGCCGGTCATGGTCTGCCTGGTAACGAGATACGGCACGGAAAGCTCGACGTAGCCGAACCGCTCCGTGTGCAGGTCCAGGAAGAGGGCTGCCAGTGCGCGCCCGAGCCGGGCGCCTGCCGCCCGCGCGACGCTGAACCGGGCACCGGACAACTTCGCCGCCGCGGTCATGTCCAGCACGGCCAGCCGCTCGCCGACCAGGGCGTGATGGCGAGCCTCGTCGACAGGAACCGGGTCGGGCCCGCCCCGGCGGATTTCCACCGCTTCCTTCTCCGAGAAGCCGTCGGGCACCTCGTCCATGGGCAGGTTCGGGATCGTCAGCGTCAGTTCGCTCAGGTACCGTTCGGCCTCCTGCACTTCGGCTTGCGCCTGCTGGATCTGGGCGCGCAGCTGCCGGGACGCCTGCCGGGCGGCGTCCTGACTGCCGCGGGAGGCTCGTTTCAACGCCCCGCGGAGCTCCGCCAGCCGTTGCATGGCGGCCGTACGTCGGCCCGCTGCTGCTGCTATTGGTTCCAGCTGCAGCTCGTACCCTCGTCTGGCCAGCCGCGCTGCGGCCACTGGTCCGTCATTGATCAACTCGCGCACGTCGTGCATGTCAGCCTTCCCAGGTGGACGCGCCGTGTTCAGGCGGCCGCGATCGCGAGCACGGCGTTCTGGCCGCCGAACCCACAGGAATTGCTCAGCGCCAGCTCGACAGGGGTCGCTGTGGCAGCCGTGGCGACCGTGATGTCCATGCGCGGGTCCAGCGTGTGCAGTCCTGCCGTGGGCGGGACCAGACCCTGCTCCACGGCGAGGACGGCGAACGCCGCCTCCACCGCGCCGGCCGCGCCCAGCAGGTGGCCGGTGACCCCCTTCGTCGAAGTGACCAGCGGTCTGCCGGGGAACAGCCGTTCCATCACGCTGGCCTCCACCAGGTCGTTCAACGGGGTGGAGGTACCGTGGGCGTTGATGTGCCGCACGTCGTCGGCGGTGGCTCCGGCATCGGCGAGCGCCGTCAGCACGGCGGCCTCGATTCCCACCCCCTGCGGATGCGGCCCGGTGATGTGGTGGGCGTCGGCGCTCGCGCCGTACCCGGCGACCCGGGCCCGAGGGCGAGCGCCGCGAGCCCGGGCGTCCGCGAGTCGTTCCAGGACCAGCACACCGGCGCCCTCGCCCGCGACGAAGCCGTCGCGGTCCACGTCGAAGGGGCGGGACGCGGTGGCCGGGTCGTCCTCCCGGCGGGAGAGCGCGCCCATCTGGGCAAATCCGGCCATCACCAGCGGAGTGATCATCGCCTCGCTGCCGCCGGCGAGCACAACGTCGCACCGGTGGAGGACCAGCAGGTCTCGCGCGACTCCAACCGCAGTTGTGCCCGAGGCGCACGCGGTGGCCACCACCAGGTTCGGTCCGGTGGCGCCGAACTCGATGGCGGCCTGGCCCGCCAGCATGTTCGGCAGCTGCATGGGCAGCAACAGCGGGGAGACGTGGGCAGCGCCACCGGCCAGCATCGCCGCGTGCTGGTCTTCGACGGTGCCGGGTCCCCCGTCGGCGCTGCCCAACACCACACCGACTCGTGCCCCGTCCCAACTCACCGGTTCGAGCCCGGCATCGGCGACCGCCTCGCTCGCGGCGACCAGGGCGAACTGCACGAACCGGTCGAGACGGAGGGCCCGCCGCGCGCCGAGGAGCTGGTCGGCGTCGAAACCCGGCACCCGGCAGGAGATCCGCACCGGGTTGCCGGCCAGCGCCGGGTCGGGCGCGGCCGTGGGCCGCCCGGCACAGACCGTCTCCCAGCTCGGACCGCAACCTACGCCACCCGGTGTCACCAGGCCCAGACCGGTGACGACGATCTCGGCCCCGGCCATCAGACGTTCGCGCTCCGCTGCTCCATCAGTTCGGCGATGTCGCCGATCGTGACGGTCTCCAGCAGGTCGTCGTCGCTGATGGGCAGGCCGAGCTCGGTGTTGAGCAGGAGCGCCAACTCAACGATGGCCAGCGAGTCGAGTTCGGCATCCTCCCGGGTGGCCTGGGGCACGATCTGTTCCGGCGCGACCTTGAGCTTGCTGACCAGAATCTCCTTCAGGGTTTCGAACATGTTGTCGCACCTCCGTGCGTGTGTCGGGATGTCCTCAGCAGGTCTTGAGATCGGGCCAGACCAGGGTCGTCGCGCCCCAGGCGAGCCCGCCACCGAAGGCAGTCAGCAGAAGCCGGTGCCCGGCCACCAGCTCGCCGCTGGTGGTGGCCTCGGCGAGCAGCAGCGGGATGGATGCGCCGCCCGTGTTGCCCACCTGGGCGATGTTGGAAAGGCAGCGTTCCGCGTCGATGCCCAGGCGTTCGGCGACGGCGGTGAGAATCCGCGCGTTCGCCTGGTGAGCGGCGAGACGGTCGATGTCGGTCGCCATCTCCCACCCCGCCAGAGCCGCGGCCTGCCGGGCCGCGCTGGTCATGCGTTCCACCGCGTGCCGGTAGGTGTCGCGCCCCCGCATCCGGAAGAACTCCTCACCCGGGGCCGGTGCGATCCCGCGGCTACGCTGACGGGAACCCCCGGCCGGGACCTGGATGAGGTCGGCGAGCCCGCCCTCGCTACCGAGCACGACCCTGCCCACCGCGCCCGGCTCGTCCGCGGTGCCGGCCCGCAGCACGGCGGCTCCGGCACCGTCCGCGAAGATGATCGCAGTGGAACGGTCAGCGGGATCGATGATGGTGGTGAAGGCGTCTGCCGCGATCAGCAGTACCCGTTCTGCGGTGCCGGCCGCGACCAGGCCTGCCGCTGTGGCCAGGCCATAGAGGAAGCCCGCGCATACCGCCGCGATGTCGAAGGCCGCGGCGTCGCCGAGCCCGAGCCTGTGGGCGACCTCCGGCGCGGTCGCCGGGCATGGGTGGTCGGGGGTGGTGGTCGCCAGGACGACGGTATCCACAGAGTGCTCCCCCGAGGATTCCAGCGCTCGTCGGCCGGCTTCTACCGCAAGGTCTGAGGTCGCCGTGCCTGGCGAGACCATGTGCCGACTGACGATGCCAGTGCGGGTGCGGATCCACTCGTCGGTGGTGTCCAGTTGGCTGGTCAGCTCCCTGTTGGTGACCACGGTCGGCGGTACGTAGCCGCCGACCCCTGCGATGACGGCTACGCGACGGACCGCCGGCGCGTGCGCGGTGGCGCTCACAGCGTCTTCCCGGACCCGCCGACCAGCACGTCGGTGGGCAGGCCCATGTAGGCCATCCGGACCTCGGCCATCTGCGTGGTCCAGCGGTCGGCCATGTCGTAGCGCTGCTCCGGGGTGGTATCCAGCATCCGCACGCCCGGCCAGATCTCGTAGTCGCCAATCAAGTCCGCGTGCTGGAACATGCCAGCCTGGAACAGCTCCTCGCGGTGCATGACGAACTCCCGGTCGGGGACCTCGTCCCACAGCCGCACCCCGGCACGGATGATTTCCAGCACCGACTCACGGATCTCGGGCCGGGCCTTCAGGTGGTCGCGCAGGATCGTGCTGGCCACAGTCAGATGCCGGATCTCGTCGATGGCCGTGCCACGAGAGATCTCCTTCGTGGCCGGAGAGAGCGGTGCCCACTTGCGCTCGCTTAGTTCGGCAGCCGGGGCGAGGACACCCTCGATGACGATGGCGAACACGGCCACCGCGCCAGCGAAGTCCGCGCGGTCCCGCACGATCCCCAGAGTGAAGTCCTCTACCGGGCGCAGGACCCGCTCCCGGTAGTCGGCCGCCATGGCGGCGACGTCGGGCGGCAGGGCGTCGAACGGTACCCCGACCTCCGCCAGATGGTTACGGAAGACCCGTGCGTGGCGTGTCTCGTCAAGCATCTGGGTGACATAGAACTCCAGCTCCGGTATGTCCGGGGCGATCGCCACGTAGTGAGACAGAAGTCGGGCGGCGATCTCTTCGGCCATGCCGCGGAAGCCGAACTCCAGCACGAGCGCCTCGCGCAGCGGCCCGGAACGGCGGAGCAGCTCCGGAATGCCGGCGTCCGGGTGGTGACCGGTCTCGCCCCGGTGCGCGAGCGTCCCCTGAGCCACCGAAGTGATCCAATAGGCCAGGTTGCACTCCTGCGGCCCGAGGGTGAGCTTCGTGGCGCCGTCGAGCAGGCCGGGTGCGGTGTCCCAGGCGGCTTCGGGCGTGACCGTCCCGTTCCGTGAGATACCGACGATGTCAGTCATAGTGATCTCGTCCGTCCTCGGTTGTCGTGCGGCAGCTGCCTGCCGCTCACCGGGCCGTGCCAGGCGAGGCGGTCGCGGCGCCGCTGGGGGCCGCGAGACCCGCTGCGCCGCTGTTTGTGGCGGCGGCTCCGGTGGCGTCACCGCCGGTGGGATGACTGGTCAGGCTCCTGCTGGCCGGGATGTGGCCGATCGGGACCGGGTCGTGGGCGTGCTTGACGGGCTTGGGGTGCGCTACCCCCAGGTCAGTCAGCAAATGCAGGTAGCCCTGCTGGCGCACCGGCTCGAAGGGCAGCGCGAAGGACTTCAGGAAGTTGCCGAACAGCGCCCGGTCGCCGAACAGGTGAAACGGCAGCGCGAGCAGCGCCCACTCGGGCCCGATCAGCAAGCACCAGAGAGCGGCGACCGCGCCCGCGGTGATCAAGCTGTGCATGGTGTTGTAGAGCACGTAGTAGGCCTTGTGGATGGGTCGCCCGCCATTGCGCTTGAACGCAATCGCGCCAGGGATATACCCGATTAAATCGATGTAGAGAAAAAGGCCGACGGCGGGCATCCAGCGGATATCCGTGGCTTTGGCGATCATCAGCCCGGTGGTGACAGTGAATCCCACCAGGTATTCGGCTCGGTGTAGAGCGAAGGTGCGGGGGGTCTCGAAAGGGTTGGCCTGGTCCACGGTCGACCTCCAGCGGAAGTGGTCAGGAACGTGCCGCGCCGCTATGCAGTCGTCGGCAGCCCGGGCATGGCGGGGGCGCTGAGACTGATGTCGCCGAAGAGGTCGGTGTGTTCGAACATGCCGGTGACGGCCCAGGCGACCGTCTCCTTGATGACGCGCTCCGCGATCGGGTCGAGGATTCCCTCAAGGCTGGGGATGCCGAAGTCGAAATCCGCTGCGAACGCGACGGTGACGTCGTCACCCTGTTGGGCGAGGTGCCAGGTTCCGGAGAAGGATTCGAAGTCCCCGTCGGTCTGCTCGAAGTGGATTTCCAGCTTCTCGGGAAGGAACTGGTCCCGCTCCGTCCAGCGAAGCAGCCCGCTGCGGAAGTGCAGTTCCCAGCTCGATGCGCACTCCGGATCGGGATAGGTGCTGTGCACTGTCGCGGAGCGCACGTGCGGGGCCAGCTCCGGATAGTGTTCCCAGTGCAGGATATTGTCGAAGACGTCCCGCGCCGTCGCGGAGCGGACCATGGCGTTCAGCTCAACATGTCGCATTTGGGGGTCATGCCTTTCTGGGGGCCGAGCCGCTGACGGGCATTGTCGTGGCGCCGGTGACGAGCGCCCGAGTGGCCTTGTCGAAGGAGCCCAGGAGGATGCCGGCCTCGCGATCGGTGAGAATCGCCGGCGGAGTGAAGCGCACCACCGCGCTGCCGATCATCGAATGGTTGGCCACCACGCCGTGGTTGAACAGTTCGATCAGGAGCTCACCTGCCAGTCCGGCCTCGACCAGCTCGACGCCGATCAGTAGCCCGCGGCCCCGCACGTCCACGACCTGGTCGGGGAGGTTGCTTCGGGCGATCTCAGCGATTCCTGACAACAGCCGGGCGCCCAGTTCCCGGGCCCGGGCCACGAGGTCCTCCTCGCGCATCGCCCGGATTGCGCCCTGCACCGCCGCCATCGCCAGCGGCTGGCCGGAGAAGGTGGCTGTGTGGATGTACGGGTCCTTGTCGAAGACCCGGAACGCTTGACGGGTGGCCACGGCGGCGGAGACCGGGACGACCCCGCCGCCGAGTGCCTTACCGGTCAGCAGGACGTCGGGCACGACCCCCTCGTGGTCCACGCCCCACCACCGGCCGAGCCGGCCGAAACCGGTCTGCACCTCGTCGAGGATCAAGAAGCCGTCATACTCCCGGACCAGCCGCTCGACGTGCCGCAGGTAGCCGTCGGGCGGAATCACCACTCCGCCCTCGCCTTGGACCGGTTCGAGAATCACGCAGACCCGGCCGGGACTCGCCGCCAGCTCGCGCTCCAGCACCTCGGCGTCGCCGTAGGGCAGGTGCAGGAAGTCGGGGATCAGTGGTCGGAAGGGCCGCTGATAGACCTCCTTGGCCGTCGCGGACAGCGCCCCGAGTGTCTTGCCGTGGTACCCGCCAAGCATGGAAACGGTGCGGGTGTGCCCGCCCGCCCGCGCAAGCTTGAGCCCGGTCTCCACGGCTTCGGCGCCGGAGAGCGCGAAATGCACCCGGTCGAGTCCTGGCGGCAGCACCGAGACCAGCGCCTCGGCCGCGCGGGCCACGGTGGGCTCCAGCAGGATGCGCGTGGCGACCGGATGGGTGTGCAGCTGGCGTTCTACCGCCTCGACGACCAGCTGATGCCGGGCGCCCATGATGAACACGCCGTAGCCACCCGCGTTGAGGAAACGTTTGCCGTCGCTGGTGGTCAGCCATGCGCCGCGGGACTCCACCTCCATGTGGCTGCCGAACAGCTCGGCCAGGGTCGCGCGGCCCTTGCTGAGGTGTTTGCGGTAGAGACCAAGGATCTCGGCCTCGGTGTCGGTGCCGACGACCGCGTCGGTGCCGATGGCGGGAATGACCGTCATGCCGCTACTCCTGGTGTGCGCTGCGGGGCGGTGGGACGTATGAGCGCAGGGCTAGGCCAGCTCGAGCGATCCGCCAGTGAACCACCGCAGCAACGGCTCGGCGGTGGAGCCGCGACTCGGCGGGTGGAACGCCAGCGCCCGGGCGACGGCGGCGAGTCGGGCGTTATCGCTGGACCTGACGAAGTCGATGCCGCCCAGCAGCTCCATTGCGTCCGCGACGGCCTGAGCGATGAGGTCCTGCACGGCGTAGCGGGCAACCAGAACCTTGGCGACAGCTGCCTCGTCCGCCACACCCGCCCGCGCCGCGCCCTCGAGCAGAGCGAAGGCGGCCTCGCCGCGGACGACCAGTGCGGTGCGGTCACCGGCGCTTCCCCGCCCGCACTCGACGACCTGTTCGATCAGGGCCGAGGCGGCTCCGACGTAGGCGGCCGAGATCAATAGGGTGAACCACACGAACCCGGTGGTCTGAAGATCGTCGAGCCGGTGCGGGTCGTCGGCGGAAACGCGGACTATCAGCTCGGCGGGCACGAAGACGTTCTGTAGCCGTACCTCGTCGCTCTCGGAGGCGGCCAGGACCTCGTTTCCCCAGAAGGGGTGCACCGACAGTCCAGGGACATCGGCCGGGGTCAGCGCTAGGGCCAGCTCCGGGGCACCGTCCGTACCCGGTACCGCGACGCTCGTGGTGAGCAGGTCCATCGACCGGGCCAGGCTGCACGGCTTCTTGCTGCCGCTGAGCAGATAGCCATGGTCAGTCGCAGCCGCGGTTACGGAGGGGACCAGGATGTTGGTCTGGGTGCGGCCCTCGGCCCATCCGGAGGCCATCAGCTGGGAGCCCGGCGCAACACCGTGCAGCATCTCGATCTGGGCTGGGGTGAGCCGGCCCTCCTCCCGGGCGAGTGAGAAGAGCGTGGCGGCTGTGAAGTGATGCATGGCGGCCGCCACAGCCAGCGAGGGGGACAACGAACCGACGGCTCGCTGCACTCGCACCGAGTCCAGGGCATCGGCACCGAGGCCGCCGAAGGCCTCGGGGATGAGCAGCGCGGGGCCGTTGTGCGTGCGGAAGAGCTCGATCACCGGGCTGCCGGGCACCTCCCGGTCGGCGGGGGGGATTGCGGCAAGGGCTTTGACTAGTCCCTCGTGGTACTGGTCACACAGATCGCGGGCAGATTCGAGGGTGCGCATGGGGGAGACCTCCGATGGGGGTGTCCGGCACCACGGGGTCAGCGGTGGTGGGAACCGAGAACCACAGCACGCGGGCTGACGTCCCCTGCGACGCTGACGCCCTGCAGATGCGAGGTCCGTAGGATCGGGTAGTTCGCCTCGCCGAAGACGCCGCCAGTCAGTCCAGTGCCGCCGTGGCTGGGCAGATAGGGGAGGAAACCGATGTGCGAGTCGTTGATCTTGAGTAGTCCACCGTTGGAGACGCGTCGCACAAAGAAGTCGATTACTGTCTCGGACCGTGCCCAGACGGAGTTACGCAGACCGTACGCATTGGTGTTGACGAAGGTGAGGAAGTCGTCGAGCAGCTCGTCGTCGCTGGCCGGCGCGGGTACAACGATCGGCAGCAGGGGGAAGAAGGTCTCCTCGCGCACCACGTCGTAGCCTCGCGCGTCAGCCAGCCCGTCGACCCGCAGAACAGTCGGTTCCAGGAAGACCCCGGTGTCGGATGGGGTGCCGTCCAGCTCGGTCCGCCTGCCACCGGCGATCAGCTCCGCGCCGCGCTCCAGCGCCTGCCGGAGCAGGGCGAAGAACCTCTCGCTGCGCCGCACCGGTGACAGCAGGACGTCCTCGTCGTCGGGGTAACCAGGCCGCACGGCTGCGAGCTGTGTCCTGACCTCGGCGATCAGCTCGTCGGCGACGGCCGGATGGACGAGCACGTAGTTGGGGACCATGCAGATCTGCCCGGAGCCATAGAACGCCTCCGCGATCGCCTCGGCAGCGTATCTGATGTCAGCATCGTGCCAGATGATGATGCCGTCATTGCCAGCCAGCTCCAGAATGGGTTTCTTCCCGTTTGCCACGCAGCGTTGCTCGAAGCGCAGCCCCTCCTCGCTGCCGCCGATATAGAAGATGTCGTCGATCAGCGGGTCGACCAGCCAGCGCTCCAGCGTCTGCCGGGGGTTGGCGCAGATCGCGTTGAGAGTTCCCGGCGGAGCACCCAGCTCGTCCAGCAACGGTCCCAGGACGTCTCGCAGCAGCCACATCGTGCTCAGCGGGATGCTGCGCGGGGCGCGCACGACGGCGGTGTTGCCCGCCATCAAAGCGAGGGCGATCAGGGCGGCGCTGGGCGCCGGGGCGTTCTGCGGCGGGTTGAAGGCCACCACGCCGTCCGGCTGCCGCCGAACGACCAGCCGTCGCTGGCCGTGCTGGAACTCGTTGTGCATCTGCTGCCGGTACCAGCCCAGACTCTCCTCGCTGTACACCTCCAGCAGGCAGCTCAGTTCCCAGCGGGCCAGCCGCACCGGATGAGCCTCGACGACCAGCATGTCGACGAACTCGTCGCGGCGCCGCTCCAGCTCCTCGCGGAAGCGGGTACCCAGCAGCATCCGTCGCTCCAGCGGCACCGAGGCCCAGCCTGCCGCTGCTGCCGCCGCCGCCTCGGTAGCCAGGTCGATCGCGGTGTTGTCCGCGACGGCGCAGCGGCCCGCCACATACGGATGCAGCGCGGCCTCGGAGTCGGGGGCCTGTTCGAGCCGTCGCTTCAGACTGACGCTGGTGAAAACGTCCTCCAGCAGCGAGCGAGAACTGACCGTGTACACCCAGCTGTCGGCGTCCACATCTTTGCCGGCGATATACAGTTTGTAGCTGCGAAGCGACTGGACTGCCATCGAAGACCTTTCGTATCCAACTCGTTATAGGGTTTCCGCCGGGCTCCTCGAAAATCGGTGCCGATGGTTTCGGACGGCCTGGTATCGCCACTGTTCTCTGAACTTTCTCCGTGTTCAGTCGAGAGACCAGAAATCCGGCCGGCAGTCTGCGCCAAGCGCGGAGAGGGCAGGATTCGAACCTGCGTTGGCGTGAGCCAGACCGGTTTTCCCGGTCCCCGATGAGCCGCTCCGGGCACCTCTCCTTGTTCCCGTCCCGGGTTTCCCCGTTCCGTTCACGGAACCGACTATGAACGATCCCGCTGATATCATTCTGACGTTAGGCTGACGGCGTCCTGGCTGCCATGTAAAGCCCCTGAGGCTCGATATAAGGAGCTATTCTGCTCTTCATCGACCACTCGGCGAGCAGGGAGCCGTGGAATGTCATCAGATACATACTCCGAGAAGATCCACAACCAGGTTCTCGACGCCGTCCGACGCCATACGCAGGCTGAGAACCCGAGTTCGTTCCTGGCGGTCGGCGCAGGAAACGATGCCTTCATCGTCCGCGGGCTGGACGGCGTGATCGTCTACCGGCGGACCGGTCGGCACCTGGTCCAGTTCGGCGGGCCGTTCGCATCGTCGGACGCGTACGACGAGCTGCTCGAACGCTTCATCGCGTACGTGCGGGCCGAGAGCCTGCACCTGGTAGGCGTACAGCTGCAATCCTACGACGCCGATGCGTACCGGCGGCACAACCTGACGGTCAACCAGATCGGAGCATCGTGGGCGGTGGACCTGGCAGACTTCAGCCTGCGTGGGACCCGGTTCATGCAGCTGCGCAACAAGATCTCACGGGCGTTCCGCAACGGGCTGAAGGTGCAGGAGGCCGATGCCGGCCGGTGTGAGGACAGCCTGCGGCGCATCGACGGCGCCTGGCTGTCCTCGAAGGGCGAGCATGCCCGCCCCCTCGAGTTCCTCGTCGGCGAGATTGGTGGTCCCGCCCAGCGTCACCGCAGGCTCTTCCTCGGCACGATCGACGGCGATGCGGTCGGATACGTCTCGTACTCACCGGTGTACGGTCGCCGGGCCGGCTGGATGCACGACCTGAGCCGTCGGGTGCCAGGTGGGTCGCCAGGCCTGATGGAGGCGATCAACGCCACCGCGATCGATACGTTCCGGGCCGAGGGTGTGCAGTGGCTGCACTTCGGCTTCACTCCATTCACCGGCCTTGACGAGGCCCTCGACGTGCCCGGCCACAGCCGCGCCTTCCAGTGGCTCACCCGTTTCCTGTGGGAGCAGGGAGCGGCGCTCTACCCGGCGCAGACCCAGCTCGCGTACAAGGAGAAGTGGGCTCCCCAGACCGTGGTTCCGGAGTATGTGGCTTTCGACGGGCAGGCGTCGCTGTCGGGCCTGGCGCACATCTTCCGGGCGTGCAACGCCTTCTGACCGCTACCGTACCGTCCGCGCAGCCGTCTACCCGAATCCGCCCCGCGACCTGAGGAGCCGACATGCCCGAGCAGGACTCCGACCTCCAGCAACTCCAGATGTCAGTGGTGGAATTTCTCATGGCCGTCATCGCGGCCCCCGACGACGAGAATGTGGCCCGCTCCGCCGACGAGGCGATCCGCGAGCTGGACCTGTGGATGACCGACTCGAGGTGATGTGCCGGCGGAGACCCGCTGAGTGTGGTGGGGGGAAATCTGTGGGTCCTGCGCCCCTCACGCGTTGCCGCTGTCGTCCTACCAGGTGACCTGTCCTCCGCACATCCGGTCTTGACGGGCTCGCATGGCCACTCGATGATCATGGTGGGTGGGGTCGACGCCGAGGAGGTCGAGGACGCGTTACCGGAACGGTGTGGCGGGGGATGTAGCTGGGCTGGCCGTCGCAGGTGGGCACGAGGCGCATCGGGGCGAGGGCGCGCACGACCAGCCAGTAAGGCTGTCGGCACCGCCGGGCAGCGGGCGTGGAAGCCCTCGGCCTTCAGGCGCGCACCGCGTCGGCGCCGGAGGCGTCGCTGTTCGGCTCGCCCGGGGCAGCCGTCGATGTTCTGCCCGACTTGTCCCTGCCCGCAGCCCCTTTTCCGGCTCCTCGGCTCCTCGGCTCCTCCGCGGCGGCCTGTTTCAAGGCATCGATCACGTCGGCGGCCTCGTCGACCGCGATCGTGTCGGCGTTGAAGTGCCAGACCAGTAGCGGCCTTTCGGTGACCGGCCCGGGTCCGTGTGGACGCGCAGCCAGCGACGGACCTTCGCGCCCCACGATGATCTTCGGTGCGTGAGTCTCGACGGAGGTGTGGTAGCGGTTTCGGTGTACCCGGGCCAGGTCGGTCCGTCATGCAGTCACCAGCACGCTCACCCGCAAGTCCGGGCAGACAGCACGGCCACTCCCATGATCCCGGCTGACCAGCTACGTGGGAGGCGCGATGCGAGGGCTGGCCATACGGGTTCGGACCGGCCGTTCCTGCCGCGACGATGCTGTGGCGATATTCAATAAGAGCGTGTCTCGTGTGGTGGTTCGGGCACATATCTGATCATGGGTGTGATGGAGAACAGCCTGGCTCTACGGCTGGTCCCGGATGATCTGTGGGAGCTGGTGGAGCCGTTGCTGCCACGGTTCGAGACCCGCCACCAGGGCGGTGGGACGGCGCCGATCGAGGGCCGGGCGGTGTTCACCGCGGTGGTCTACGTCCTGACCGCGGGCTGTGCCTGGCGGCATCTACCCGCCGAGTTCGGTGTCTCGGTGCCCACGGCGCACCGCCGGTTCCAGGACTGGACCCGGGCCGGGGTCTGGTCCCGGCTGCACCAGAAGGTCCTCGACGCCCACGGCGGCGCCGGCGGCATCGACTGGTCGTCGGTGATCGTGGACGCAGCAAGCCTGCGGGCGAAAAAGTGCCCCTATGTCCTTCGTCAAGCCGGTGAGGGGGTCGGGGCCTGGTAGAAGGTCCCATCGCGAAGCATCG
>NZ_JALKFT010000036.1:20717-46331 GCF_023242945.1 Frankia umida | reverse complement strand
GAGGAGGGTGAGGGTGTGGGTGGTCCAGTCGACGTGGGGGGTGGGGGTGTCGATGTGGAGGGTGGGGGGGAGGCGGTGGTGGTGGAGGGCCTGGGTGATTTTGATGATGCCGGCGATGCCGGCGGCGGCCTGGGTGTGGCCGATGTTGGTTTTGAGGGAGCCGAGCCACAGGGGGGTGTGGGGGGTGTGGTGGGGGCCGTAGGTGGCGAGTAGGGCGTTGGCTTCGATGGGGTCGCCGAGGGTGGTGCCGGTGCCGTGGGCTTCGATGGCGTCGATGTCGGCGGGGGTGAGGTGGGCGTCGGTGAGGGCTTGGTGGATGACGTCGCGTTGGGCGGTGCCGCTGGGAGCCGAGAGCTGGCTGCTCGTGCCGTCGGAGTTGATGGCGCTGCCGCGGATGACGGAGAGTACGCGGTGGCCGTTGCGGCGGGCGTCGGAGAGTCGTTCGAGCAGGATGACGCCGGCGCCTTCGGCCCAGCCGGTGCCGTCGGCGGCGGCGGCGAACGCCTTGCACCGTCCGTCGGGGGAAAGCCCACGCTGGCGGCTGAACTCGACGAAAAGTCCCGGCGTGGAGATCACCGTGACGCCGCCCGCCAGGGCGAGGGTGCACTCGCCGCGGCGCAGGGACTGGCTGGCCAGGTGCAGCGCGACCAGCGAGGACGAGCAGGCCGTGTCCACGGTCACCGCCGGCCCCCGCAGGCCGAAGGTGTAGGCCAGCCGGCCGGAGGCGACGCTGCCCGCGCTGCCCGTGCCGATGAAACCCTCCAGCCCCTCGGGATAGGGCTGCAGGCGGGACCCGTAGTCGTCGTACATGACTCCCGCGAACACGCCGGTGCGGCTGCCGCGCAGTGTCCGTGGGTCGATCCCGGCCCGTTCGAAGACCTCCCAGCTGATCTCCAGCAGCAGGCGCTGCTGGGGGTCGACCGCGAGCGCCTCCCGCGGGCTGATCCCGAAGAACCCGGCGTCGAAGAGGTCGGCGTCGTGCAGGAACCCGCCGGACCGGGTGTACGAGGTTCCCGTCTGGTCGGGGTCGGGATCGTAGAGGGCCTCAAGGTCCCAGCCACGGTTCGTGGGGAACCCGGAGATCACGTCCCGGCCGGCGTCGACCAGGTCCCAGAGATCCTCCGGCGAGCGAACCCCGCCCGGATAACGGCAGGCCATGCCCACGATCGCGATCGGCTCCTCGCTGGCAGCCGTGACCTCGGCCAGCCGCTGGCGGGCCTGCACGAGGTCGTTGGTCACCCGCCGGAGGTAGGCGCGCAGCCGGCCCTCGTTCGACGGGGAGTCGTTCGACGTCGAGTCGGTCGACATGGAATCGGCTCTCCTTGTTGATCGCCGGGCTCGCGGGGGCGGCGCCGGGTACGGGTCAGGTCGCTTCCAGGGCCAGCCCGGACTTGATCCACTTGCTCGACTCGATCGACACGACGACGGCACGCTCGCCCGGCCCGATCTCCTGCAGCAGCTGTTCGAGCTGGAAGAACACGATGGCGTTGCCGACGTTTCCGGTCCGGTGCACACAGCTCACCTGGGACGAGCCGACGCCGAGGCGCTGGCCGATGAGCGCGGTCATCCGGCCCGAGAGCTGTGGCGGCAGCAGGTAGTCGACGTCGTCGCCCTTCCACTCGAGCTCGTCGAGCAGCTCGTGCAGGACCTCCTGCGACATCACGGGGACGAGCTCCTCGATCGCCTTGTAGTCCTCGGTGGCCGCGGGGCGTTCCTGCGGTCCGCCGCGGTTGGCCGGGCCGAACCACTCCAGGGTCGCGCCCGGGGCCCGGCCCAGGCCGACGAGTCGGGTGAGCACCGAACGCACCGCCACCGATCCCGGTCCCGGGTCGGTGCGCAGAACGGCTGCTCCTGCCCCATCGCCGAACAGCACGAAGTTGACCAGCTCCGCAGGGTGCACGGAACGCAGGTCGACGTCCAGATCGTAGAACCGTGCGATCACGTCGCCGCCGAGGACGAGCGCGGTGCGGTGCCGACCTGACCGCAGGATCTGACTGGCCAGGTCGAGCGCCTGCACGGCGCCCGAACAGCCGGACTGGAGCTGGTAGCTGGGGACCTGGTCGACGCCGAGGCGATCGGCGATGACGTTCACGGTCGCCGGCATCAGGCTGTCCGGTGTCGCGGTGGCCATGACGATGACGTCGACGTCGCCGGCCTGCAGGCCGGCCCGGCTCAGCGCCGCTCGGGCCGCGGCCTCGCCGAGGTCGGCCAGGGACGTGCCGACCTCGCCGGTTTCGAGATCGACAGCAAGGTGTCTGCTGCGGGTACCGACAAACGTGTCGACCCACTGTTCCCAGAGCGCGTCCATCCCGAATCGTCGGGCCAGTGAGGCGTTGTCCACCGCTGGTCCGGGCAGTGCCGAGCCCGCGGACAGCAGATGTATCTCGGTCGCCCCCACGTCGGTCCTTTCGCAGCTGGTCCTCCGCCCGGCGGTCGGAAACAGCCGCCGGGCGGCGGGCGGGGGCGGCGCACGGCGCACGGCCACAGGTGCGCTGGTCGGTGCGGCGTGAGCCACCCGTTGTCGGTGTGGGCGTCGGCTCAGCCGTGAAGGGCGATGCGTGCCTCGACCGGCTGGTCGGGCTCGATCACCCGCCATTCCCGGCGCCCGTCCAGGCCGCGGTACACGCCGTCGAGACCGACCGCCGGGTAGCCGACCCAGACGCCGTTCTTGACATCGTTGAAGTCGGCCCAGCCCTCGGCGTGGATGACTCCGTCCCGCAGGAACAGGTCCTCTGAGTAATAGGTGAGGACAGCGCCGTGCACCTTCTTGTAGCGGATCTCGTACCGACCAATGCTGATCCCCAGCAGCTCGCGGGAGGAGTCGTAGAGTTCGTCGTAGTAACTGCCGATCTGGCCGATCTGAGGGTCGGCGACGTCGACGTTCTGCTCGTTCCTGATCTGGGGTTCCCAGATCCCCTCGTGCACGACGGACAGGCCGCTGTGCTCGCCGGCGTCTTCGGCGCTCCCGGTGCCGGTGGCAGGCTGGGCAGCCCCGGCGCCGCCCGGGCGCACGGTGGAGGGGGAGACGGACAGCAGGCGGGTGGCCGCGATCAGGGCGGCGGTGAGAACGGATCCGGAGACGAGCCCGGAGGCCGTCGTCGAACGACGGATGTTCATCATCATCCTTGTCTGGTGAGAAGGGCTGGAGCCGGGCGGAGGTCGTGCCGTCCGGCGGGTTACCTGGCGAGGACCAGCTGAACCGTGGACACGAAAGGCGTCGGCGTCATGTGGATGCTGCGGATGGCGGACCACCCGGCAAGCTCACCGGCGATGGCGAAACCGGGCACCGACACGTAGGCGCCGGCGAACTCGGCGGTCAGGTCGTTGAGGCCGGAGAAGTGGAAGATCGTGCCGAACAGGCGGACCTGTTCGGTCCGCACCGCGAACCGGTGCCCGTCCTGCGGGCGTTCGTGGACAACCTCCAACCGCCCGGACGTCGTGCCGATCAGCGTTCCGTCGGCCGTCTGGATCTCGTCCTCGTAGTAGCGGACCTGTCCCGGGCGCGGTACCGGAGTGATCTCGCCATGCCCGCCGAGGACCCGTTCGGTCAGGTCGGTGACCCGGACGACACCAGCGACGTCCGGTTCGGTCGCCAGCTTCCACAGCGCCGTGGATCCGTCGGCGGGGAGCCGGGCGTCCGGATCCGTCGTCGACGCGGCCAGGCCCGGCAGGTGTCCGGTCAGGAACGCCGAGGTCGCCGCGAGCAGGTCGGTGTGCCGCCCAGTCGGCGCCATCAACGCACGCTCCCGGTTTCCCAGCTGGCCGGCAGGCTGACGACGCCGTGCAGCCCGGCCGGGTGGCGTAGTTGGAGATCGTCGAGGTCGACGGCGAGGCGCAGGTCGGGGATCCGCCGGAACAGCGTGGTCAGCGCGATCTCCAGCTCGGCCCGGGCCAGGTTCTGACCCAGACACTGGTGGATTCCGTAGCCGAAGGCGACATGCCGGCGGGCCAAGCGGAGCGGATCGAAGGTGTCCGGTTCGCCGAAGACGGCGGAGTCGCGGTTCATGGCCGCGATGGCGACGATGATGCCGTCACCCTCCCGGACGGCGTGGCCGGCGATCTCCACATCCCGGGTTGCGAACCGGGCGGCACCATCCGCGATCGACAGGTGACGCAACAGCTCCTCCACGACGTCGCCGACCGCAGCAGGATCCGTGCGGATCCGCGCGAGCGCGTCGGGACGTTCCAGGAGCGTGAGTACGCCCAGCGCGATGGCATTGGCTGTGGTCTCGTGCCCGGCCACCAGCAACAGCAGGGAGATCTCGGCGAGGGTGCGGGTGTCCAGTTCCTCCCGGTCGACGTACAGGGCGATCAGCTCGTCGAGCAGGCCCTCGCCGCGCTCGGCGCGCTTGGCCTGGATCAGTTCCTCCAGGTAGAGCCGGATCCGGGTGAAGGCGTCCGCGCTGTCCTGCTGGCTGGAATCACCGTGCACGATGCGGCGTGCCTGGGCCTCGAAGAACGCGTGGTCATCGTAGGGGACACCGAGCAGGGCGCAGATCACGGTGGAGGGCACCGGCAGCGCGAACTCCGGCACCAGGTCCGCGCTGGTCCCACGACGCACCAACCCGTCCAGCAGATGGTCGACGATCTGCTGGATCCTGGGCCGGAAGGCGTTGATCCGACGGACGGTGAAGCTGGCGGTCAGCATCCGGCGCTGTGCGGTGTGCTCCGGTGGGTCCATACCGATGAAGTTGCGGACCGCGCGGGCCGCCTCGAAACGTGGGGCGGTGGCCGGGAACCGGGGGTTGGCGCGTACCGAGGAGAACGACTCGTGGTCCGCGAGGACCCGGCGGCCCTCGTCGTACCCGGTGACGATCCATGCGCGGCGACCGTTGTACAACGTGACCTCGGCGAGTGGGCCGTGTGTGCGCAGTGCGGGGTATCCAGCGGGCTCCGCGAAGGGGCATCCGCGGGCGGTGGGAAACTCGGGAATGTCGTGGGGTCCGGTGGCGACCGGCACGGTGGACTGGTCGGACACTTTCCACCTCCTTCCTGGTCTGCGAATGTTCCGGTTCCAGGCGCGCGGGACCTGCTCATCCGCCCGCGGTCAATCGGTCCGTCACCGTTATCGCCCGGGCCGGACACAGGTCCGCGGCCTCGTGCGCGGCCGGCAGTGAGCTCACGGGCACCAGCTCACGAACCGCCACGACCAGCCCGTTCTCGTCCTGGTCGAACAGTTCCGGAGCCACCGAGACGCACCGGCCGGCGCCCACACAACAGGACGCGTTCACGGTCAGATATGCCACGGACCCAGCTCCTTCTCGCCGTGAGCGAAACGTCGAGAACGCCCGAATCCGGCCGGCCTGGATGGTCAGGAAAAACGTTCCACAACCGTCCGCTTCGAGGTTCCCCGGCTGGTGCGGCGATCCGTTTGTCGGTCCTATCGTCGCGCGCCGCGCTGACAGTCGCCTTATCGGACGCTAAATCCGGAAAGTCGACCGGGGATGGCGTCGAGGAGTTCCCGGGTGTACTCGTGGCGGGGACTGGCGAACAGTTCCTCGCCGGTGGCGACCTCCACGAGCCGGCCGGCACGCATGACCCCGATCCGGTCCGCGATCGTGCGGACCACTGCCAGGTCATGCGTGATGAACAGGTACGACAGGCCGAGCTCCGCCTGGAGCGCGGCGAGCAGTTCGAGGATCTGCGCCTGCACGGTGACGTCGAGGGCGGACAGCGGCTCGTCACAGACGACCAGGTCGGGATGCAGGGACAGCGCGCGGGCGATGGCGACGCGTTGGCGCTGACCACCGGAGAGCTCGGCAGGACGGCGATCGAGCAGCTGTTCCGAAAGTGCGACCTGCGACAGCAGCTCACGGACCCGGGACCGGCGGGTCGCCCGCGTGCCGACACCGAACAGCCGTAGCGGCTCCTCGATCGTCTCGGCGACACTGAACCGCGGATCGAGAGAGGCGTAGGGGCTCTGGTAGACCACCTGCATGCGTCGGCGCAGCCGGCGCAGCGCCGCGCCGCGCAGATCGGTGATGTCGACGCCGTCGAGCTGGATCCGACCGCCGCTCGGATCCAGCAGCCGCAGCGCCAGTCGGGCGGTGGTGGACTTCCCGGATCCGGACTCGCCCACCAGGGCGAACGTCTCGCCGCGGCCGACGGCGAAACTGACGTCGTCGACGGCGCGGACCGATCGTGGGCCGGCCCCGGTCCGGGGCAACGGAAAGTCCTTGACCAGGCTCTCGACCACCAGCAGCGCTGTCGGCTCGGGTGGCGACAGCTCCTGCGACGCGGGCTCCGGCCGCTGCGTCGCGCTGGCCTGGGTCGGCGTCGCGGACCGTGCCACGGTCTGGGTGTCCTGAACGGTATCGGGCCGGTGCGGTGGCCCGGGTGTCACCGGGCTGGCTGGTGCGGCGGGCATGTTGGCAAGGCCGAGGCCGGGCGCGTCGGAGATCAGCCTGCGGGTGTAGGGGTGGGACGGGTCGCGCAGGATCTGGCGGGACGGCCCGCGTTCCACCACGTGTCCGCCGGACATCACCACGATCTCGTCGGCGCGGTCCGCGGCCACGGCCAGATCGTGGGTGATCAGCAGGACGGCCGTCCCCCGCTCGCTGATCATCTTCCCCAGCTGGTCGAGGATGCGGCGCTGGATCGTCACATCGAGAGCGCTGGTCGGCTCGTCGGCGATCAGGAGCCTGGGCTCGGCGGCAAGGGCGATCGCGATCAGCGCCCGCTGTCGCATGCCACCGGAGAGCTCGTGCGGGTACTGCCGGGCCCGCAGCCGCGGATCGGGCAGACCGGCCCGGGCCAGAGCGGAGACCGCTGCGGCCGGCGCTGTCCGCCGAGTGGCCAGCCCGTGGATCCGCAGCACCTCCGCGACCTGGACGCCGATCCGCTGTACCGGGTTCAACGACACGGTCGGGTCCTGCGGAACGAGTGAGATCTCGCTGCCCCGGTAGGCACGCAGTCCCGCCGCCGGCAGAGATGCAAGATCGACCCCGGCGAACCGGATGGACCCGCCTTCGATCCGGCCTCCGGCCGGGAGCAGACCGATCACGGCATGCGCGGTGGTGGTCTTGCCCGATCCGGACTCGCCCACCAGAGCGACGACCTGACCGGGACGGACGTCGAGGTCGATGCCGTGCACCACCTCGGTGGCCGTCGAGCCGCGGCGATAGGACACTCGTAGGTCGCGGATCGCCAGCAGTACGCCGTCCGCTGCGTCGGTCAACGTCCCGTCCTCCGTTCTCCCTCGAGTGCGCGGGCGATTCGGTTGGCGGCCAGGACGGTCGCCACCACGGTCAGCCCCGGCATGGTCGTCAGCCACCAGGCAGTGTCGAGGTAGTCCCGTCCGTCGGCTACCAGCGAGCCCCACTCGGGCGTGGGCGGTGCCGCCCCGAACCCCAGGAAGCTCAGCGCCGAGACGGCCAGGACGGCGGTGCCGAACTCCAACGCGGCGAGGACAAGAACCGGCCCCCAGGCGTGCGGCAGCACGTGGCGCAGGAGCACCTGGTCGCTCCGGGCCCCGCAGGACACCGCCGCCTCGACGAATACGGCGGTGCGTACCCGCAGCACCTCGGCGCGGGTGACCCGGGCGAAGGCCGCCACGCTTGTGGCTCCGACCGCGAGCGCGATGTTCACGGTGCCGAAGCCGAGCGCGGTGATCAGCGCAAGGGCCAACAGCAGGGCCGGGATGGCCAACGCCAGGTCGACCAGCCGCATGATCACGGCGTCCACCCGGCCGCCGAAGAAGCCCGACACCATGCCGAGCGCCGCCCCGCAGACCAGGCCGACCGCCACCGCGAGCACGGTGGCCTGCAGGGACAACGCGGCGCCGTGCACCATCCGGGCGAACAGGTCTCGGCCGAGTTGGTCGGTGCCGAACCAGTGCTCGGCGCTCGGGCCGCGCAGCCGCTCGGTCACGTCGCCACGCAGAGGGTTGTCCGACGTCAGCAGGTCCGGGACGAAGGCCGCGACCAGTACCGCGAGCAGCAGCAGAAGCGACAGGGCCAGTCCGGGCCGGCGAGACAGGGACACTACGGCGCGCGCCAGTCGCCGGCCGACACCTGCGGCTGGCGACTGCTCCGGAGCGGACGGCGGACCGGTCGGCTCGGCCGCGGGATGCGGGCCAGCGACCGTGACCATGGCGGTCACTGCTGGTGAATCAGTCAACGTTGCTGCGCTTTCAACGGGGTTCCGCGGCGAGGCTCACGATCCGCGGATCCAGGAGGGGATAGGTGAGGTCCACGGCCAGGTTGACCACCGTGAACAGGGCCGAGCTGAGGATCACCAGGCCGAGCACGACCGGGATGTCCTGGGTGCTCACCGCGGTCGCCGTGGTACGCCCGACTCCCGTTCGGGAGAAGACTGTCTCCACGACCACGGAGCCGGCGAGCAGGTTGCCCGCCCACACGCCGGCGAGTGTCAGCGCCGGCAGAGCGGCGTTGCGCGCACAGTGCCGCAGCTGCACCCGCTGCGGTGAGGCACCCTTCGCCGCGGCGGTCGTGACGTAGTGCTCCGCCTGGGTGGCACGCAGGCCACGGGCGAACACCTGGGCGATACCCGCCGCGGTCGGCAGGGCAAGAGTGATCATGGGTAGTAGCAGACTGCGACTGCCGTCGTTCCCGGTCGCCGGCAGCAGGCCCCAGCGGAAGGAGACGAGCTGGATCAGCATCAGGCCGACCCAGAAGGTCGGCAGCGACGCCCAGAACGGGGGAATCGACAACAGCACCTGACGGGCCCAGGACCACCGCGCGAACGTGCCCCAGTAGGCCAGGCCGAGGCCGAGCAGCACTGCGAGCGCGAACGCGGCCGCTGCCAGCTCCAGGGTGGCCGGCAGCACATCGAGGAAGATCTGGGCGACGCTCCGGCCGCTCTGCACCGAAACGCCGAAGTCCCCCCGTGCCGCGTGCCAGAGGTGGTCGACGTACTGGACGGCAACCGGTCGGTCCAGTCCGTACTGGGACCGCAGCTTCTCGACCTGCGCATCGTCGACCGAGCTCTGCTCGGATCCGGCGCTGACCATGAGCGACACCGGATCGCTCGGCAGCAGGTACAGCACCGCGAAGCAGACGGTGTACGCCGACCACAGGACGAACAGCGCCTGCAGGAGACGGTGAACCAGGTATCTCTTCATCGTCGAAGCCCCTGTCAGGTGTCGGTGTGGGCCGGCCCCGCCCGCTTCCGCGAACCGAGCCGGCCCACGGCGGGTCAGCCGGCGATCCAGGCGTCGAAGAACTGAAGCCAGGAGTGCGCGGTGAACGTCACGCCCCGCACCTTCGAGGAGAAGCCCATGATCGAGGTCTGCTCGACCACGGGGATGCCGTAGCCGGTCTCCAGCACCCGCCGTTGCGCCTGTTCGACGAGTTCGTTGCGACGGGCTGGGTCGGTGGCCGCGTTCTGGTCGTTGAGGATGCTGTCGATACCCGCCTGGGCCGAGCCGGCCGCCGGGGGCTTCTTGGACCCGAAGATGGTCCGCAGGATGTCCGGATCGGCCCGGGTCGTCCCGCGGGCCCAGAACAGGTCGTAGTCGTTGGACTGGTACAGCGGCTGAAACTGGGCGAGGGAGAGCCGCTTCACAGCGAGTTCGATGCCGACCCCGCCCAGTTGCTGCTGGACGAGCTCCAGGATCGACTGCTCCGGGCCGAACCCGGACGGCACCCACAGCACGTCGAGGTGCAGGCGCCGGCCGTCCTTGACCCTGATGCCGTCCTGGCCGGGCCGCCATCCGCTGTCGTCGAGCAGCTTCTTCGCGGCGGCGGGATCGTAGCCGATCAGCGAGCTGAGATCGCTGTGGCCCGGAGTCCTGCTGGACAGGATGCTCGTCGCCGGCCTGAAGTCATCGTTGAGAAGCGTGTCAACGATCTGTTTGCGGTCGATCCCACGCTGGATGGCGGGTAGGACAGCTGGGTCACGCAGGACCGGGCGGCTCTGGCTCGGGCTCGCGTGCAGGTTCGACACGATCCCGGCATGAATGGTCGCAAGCAGGTCAAGACCCTGCTTCTCCAGCCCGGGTGCGTCCTGGGGTGAGACCTGTGCGATGCCGTCGACCTGGCCCGACTTCAGACTGCCGGTGCGCACGCCGGACTCGGTGACCACCGTGAAGACGAGCTTGTCGAGATAGGCCGCACCGCGGTGGCGGGCGAGCGGGGACGCCCAGGCGTAGTCCTTGCGCTGGCTGAGCACGACGCGCTGGTTGGGTACGTAGCTGTCGACGACGAATGCTCCGGAGCCGATCGGTGGCTGCGAGCATCGTTGGGCCGGGGTGCGGCTGAGGGTGGCCGGCGAGACGAAGCCCAGGCTGGGTGTCGTCGTGGCCTGGAGGAACTGTGCGGTCGCAGCGTTGAACTCGACCCGCGCGGTGCGGGCGTCCACGACGACCGTGCGCGCGTAGCCGCTGAGATAGGCATAGCCCAGCGTCGCCTTGGCACCGAGGGCCACCACGGCGTCGAAGTTCTTCTTCACCGCGGTGGCGTCAAACGGAGCACCGTCGCTGAAGGTGACGCCGTCGCGGAGATGGAAGGTGTACGTCTTCGCGTCCGGGCTGATCTCCCACCGCTCGGCCAGCCAGGGAACGATCTTCAGAGTCTTCGGGTCCTGGTCGGTCAGTGTGTCCACGACCTCCCGGCCGATCGTCAGACCCTCGCTGAGCTGGATCTGCTGGGGATCCAGGCAGGTGGGGTCGCTGCCGAGGGCAAAGGTGAGGGTGCCGCCGGACTTCGGTGATCCGGCGTCCCCGGCAGCGCCACCGTCGCCGCCGGATCCACAGGCGGTGGCGACCAGGGCGACCGCCATCGCGGGGATGACGAGGGTTCGGATACGCCCGAAAGGTCTGAGGGGATGTGCTCGAGACAAGAAAGGACTCCCGGAGAAGGACAACAGGTTGGGAAACGGCGACCGTCGGCGGTGGTCAGCCTCGACAGAGGCTGCTGTTCAGCCGCCCGTAGTCGACATGGCGGCGCAGGACGAGCACGGTCCCCGGTGCCTTGGGGTGCGGCGGCCAGACCTGCGCGCGCCATGACGTGCCGGGCATGGCCCGCCCCGGCCAGCGCACCGCGCTCATCGGTGCTCGCGTTCCCGGTCGGCCGGTGGATGCGCCGCGGTGGCGTCCCTGACCGGACGGGACGAGGTGACAACCGGGCCGGCTCCCGGGTGGGGCGGACCGGAGACGAGTTCGGAGGGCCTGCCGTCCACCCCCACCGGGACGTCACCCTCGAGGGTCACCCGGTAAAGGACCCGGTCGAACTCGAAGTCGAGGTCGTTGAGGTCGCCGGGCACAAGATGCGCGGTGGCGCGGTTGTCCCAGAACGCCACGCTCCCGGTTTCCCAGCGGAACCGGACCGTGTACTCGAACCGGGTGATCTCACGGTGGAACATGGCCAGGACCTCCTGGCTCTGTCGGGGTGAGAGTCCGATGACCTGCTGGTCCGCGAGCGTGAAGCTGGGGCTGACGAACAGGGCGCGTTCCCCGGTCTCCGGGTGGACGCGTACGACCGGGTGGATGGCCACCAGTGGACCGCGGGCGTCCTGATCCGCGTAGGAGCCACCCGTCTCATGGGTGTGACCGAAACTGTGACGGGCCTGGAGCTGGTCGGCCAGGTTCCGCAGTGGGCCGGGCATGCCCCGGTACGCCGCGACGAGGTTCGTCCACACGGTGTCCCCTCCGTACGGAGGGACCTGCTGCGCTCGCAGGATCGCGCCGGCCGGCGGGTTGACCAGAGCAGTCACGTCGGAGTGCCAGCCATTGTCGAACGTGGCCCACTTGCGACCGAAGGCGGCCTCATAACGTCGGCTGTCCAGGGCAAGTACCTCGGGGAAACCCGGTGGTGTCTCGTCCTCGTGCGGGTGGGCGCGGGTGGGCACACCGAACCGGCGCGCGAAGGCCACGTGTTCGCCATGGCCGATGGACTGCCGCCGGAAGAACAGCACCTTCCAGCGCAGTAGAGCCGCTCGTAGCTGCGCGACCGTGGTGTCGTCGAGGTCCTCGCCCAGGTCCACCCCGCCGATGTCCGCACCCGTATGGGCGGTGATCGGCCGCACCTCGATACGGGTCAGGCCCATCGCGTCTGCCATGGCTTGTTCATCCACCTTCGGGCTCGATCTCCGGGGCTCGATGTGTGCACTGGGTAGCAACCGTGTGGCGGCACGGCCGCCGCGACCGGCTGCCCCGAGGCGGGGATCGCCTGTCGGGGCGGGCGGGGAGCTGATCTGTGGGCCTTTCCTCCCCTCCTGTCCTTCCCTCCTGGTCCCTGGCCGGCGAGGCACCGGACGTGTGCAGTACACAATATCGATCACTATAGTTAGATGAACCACAAGGTTCAATACTAAATACGGAGACGGAAGTTTTTCTCCGGGGTGGCTGGGTCGGCACTGTTGGTGTCCGGTGCCCGATGCCGGACCCTCACCGTGGTGCGGGGTCTCGGGGGCGCCGCCGGCCGCGCGGTGGCTTCCCGACCAGCATGCGTGCGCTCCATGGCCTCGCCCGCCAGGGTCGGGCCGGCGGCACCCGCCGCCGGGCGCCGTGGAGCGCGGTGGGGGCCGGAGCCTACGCCGTGCCGTTCGGTCTAACGCTCCAAAAACATGCTCCGGACACCGACGAAAAAGTTTTCCTGGCGGCTGGATCCGATGTGTTCCCGACTGCCGTCGAAAAACGGCCTGCGCGTTTCTCGATAAATTTCGGCAGGAGGTCCTTGCCTGCTCAATTACCTGGCCGAGAAGCTGATCATCGTCGCGGTCGCGGCGGCGGAAGGCGGCCGACGATCCGGAGGTGGCGAATGCGGTGCTCCTCCGATCCGGCCGTCGGCCGTCGGCCGTCGGCCGGTGACCTGGGTGGGAAGCGCTTGCCAACGAACAGTGCCATACGTATTCTGTCGATTATCTCCGATTCAGTGCGCTGTCTGTCAGTCGTGCCCGCAGTCGGGTGTCTGGTCGGCAGTGCAGCCGGTCGGGTCAGTGTGCTGGTGGTACGACTTGATCGTGTCTGTGGGAGGGATCGTGCCCATGGGAAGGCCACTTCTCGTGCTGTCACGTCGTCGTCACGTCGATTTCGGCCTGGTGGTGACAACGTCCTGTCCCCGGTCGTGAGCGGCATCACTTCTTCGCCGCCCACGTCTCGGGCTTTTCTGGTCGGTGAGTGCGGCGTTCCGTTCGCCGAGGTCGGCCGGCGCGATCAGATCCGGTCAGCCCCCGCCTTCAGGGTGCGCTCCGGGTCGCCTCGCGGGCCCGGTGGGTTTTCCCTGTCAGGCTCCCTGTCTTTCATCTGCGATCCAGCCGCCGCCGCGGGGCGCCCCACGTCGATGGATCCTGTTCTGCATCCTGCTGTAGTTCTGCTACTGATGGTCACCATGCCAGGTCGATATGTGGCATGGAGTGACCTTATGGTTGCCAGTCGGGGTTGCCGGGCCGTGTCCGCCGACGGTTGGTAGCTGAGACCCCAGACCGAGCCGTGCAAAGGTCGGAGAACCACGTGCACTACAAGATCCTGGGTCCGCTTCGAGTGTGCGACGGAGAGCGCAACCTGACTCCCAGCGCACGCAAACCAGCCATCCTCCTCGCCAACCTGCTCCTCAAATCTCCACAGGGCGCCACGATAGAGCAGCTCCAGGACGAGATCTGGGGGGCGAGTCCACCCAGTCGCGCGTCAGCCGCGGTACACGTTCACGTGTCACGGCTGCGCAAACTCTGGGGCGGCTCCGAGTCGCCCCTGCAAACAAGCACATCCGGCTATGTGATGCATATCCGTAGTGGCGAGCTGGATCTCCATGAATTTGAGCGTCATGTCCATTCCGCGCGTTGCCTGTATCGGTCGGAGAATTATGGTGAGGCCGTCGAAAGTTTTCGTGCGGCGCTCGGGGTCTACCGTGGCCCCGCGCTCGACGAGCTGCGAGAAAGCCCCGCTGTGCGAAACTTCTCGACCCGCTTCGAAGAGCACCGTCTGGAGACGGTCGAGCTGATGATTGAATGCGAGCTCACGCTCGGCCGGCACCGTGAGCTGGTGGGATGGCTCTACGCACTGACGGCCGAGTATCCGCTGCGGGAGACCTTCCACCGCTACCTCATGATTGCGCTGTACCGATCGGAACGGCAAGGTGACGCGCTCAAGGCCTATCGGTCGGCCCGAGCGATTCTGCGGGACGAACTCGGTCTGGAGCCGGGGCGCGCGCTGCGGGAGCTGCAGCGCGCGATCCTCGCCGCCGACTGTCAGCTCGAGCTGAGAGCCGTAGTACGGAGGTGAACCGGGGGTGGGCGTCGGTACGCCGCGGCCGCCGGCCACGACGTACCGACGCCACGTCCGCCATCCGTCGCCGGGCACCCGGCGGGCCGGACAGCCCGCAACGCGCCGGCCGAGGCTGCCCGGCGCTGGTCGGTCGGCGTCAGGCCCGTTCGGCACCGACGGCCACGTCGAAGATCTCTTGGAGGGTGGACGCTTCCAGCACCTCGGGTAGGGAGATCGGCTGTGCGGTCTCCCGCTCGAGAATCACGCAGAGGGCGAGCAGGTGAACGGAGTCCCAGCCGACCACATCGGTGAGGGGCAGCTGTGCGTCCGCGGACGTGACCGGCAGGCCGATCTCGTCACGGATGATGGTCATGAGATCGTCGACAGTGTTCACTGTGACTCTCCTCCCGCGAGCTGCATGGCCAACTCGACGTGGTCGGGGCTGGGCGGGATCTCCGCGAGGTCGTGATGGAACACGGTCTCCGCCGTCGTGGGTGCATCGACGGCGACGAACCCGGACCGCGGGTAGAAGTCGCGCACCTTGCCGTTCTTGGCCGTTTCCCGGTACCGGCCGACGACGCCGGTCGCCCCGGTGGCGCGGGCGTGGCGCAGCACCGCGGACAGGCATGCCTGCTCGATGCCCCGGGCGAACACCCGGCAGCTGAGCAGGAAGTTGTCGATGTGCACGAGATCGTCCTCGCGGTGGGCCAGCACAGCACCGGCGAGCCCGTTGTCCCCGAACCGGTCGGAGCAGCGGATTCCCAGCACCAGACTCTCGGGGTCGCGGGTCAGCGCGGCGACCGCGGCCGGCTGCAGCCGTCTGCCGGTGAGATTGAACTGATTCGTGCGCAACGTGATCTGCGAGATCCGATTGACCTGGCTGTCCGTCGCCGTCGCCAGCAGTACACGGACGCCGAGCTCCCGCAGGTAGCCGTCGAGCGAGTCGAAGCTGTGCAGGAAGTTGCGGCGGTCGGCCTCCGCACGGTAACGGGCCGGCCGCTCGTGATCCTCTTCGGTGAGAACTCGCAGGTCGAACCAGCCGTCGTCAAGCAGCGCCTCGACGTGACGGGCCGGTTCGCCGTCGAGCGCGACCACCGCCACCTCCGGGAGCTCCCGGAGGACCAGCCCCCGCTCGTAGGGGCTGTCGTCGGCGAACACGAAACTGTCGACCCCCAGATTCAGGTCGGCGGCCAGCTCCCGCAGGTTGTCGTGCTTCGGCCGCCAGTTGGCGACCACCCGAACGAAGTCGTTCTCCCGCAGGACCATGTCGGGGTGGTGCAGGAGAACCTCGCTGACGGTCTCGGCATCGTTCTTGCTGACAGCGCTCAACAGCACACCCTGGGAGCCGAGCTGCCGAACGACCCGCTGGAACGCGCGGAACGCCTCGCCCCGGTACGTCTCGCCGATCTCGATACCGTCTGCTCCGTCGTCTCCGAGAATGCCGCCCCACAGCGTGCCGTCCAGGTCGAGCACCAGGTTCTTGCGTGTCCGGCCGGTGAGTGCGCGGGCGAGGTGACCGATCTCGCGGGCGTAGGCGGCGAGCAGCTCGGCGGACAGGTGTGCCTTCGCGTAGAGGCTCATCCGGGCATCCCGGGCAGGGACGCCGTCGGCCAGCAGCGGATCGGTGTCCACCACGACAAGGGCCGGATGCCGCTCCGCGAGCCGGAGCAACCGCGCGTTGGCCTCCCGCCAGAGTGCACCGAGCCGGGCACGGGAGGCATGGTCGATCAGTTGCGCGGTGTGCACGCGGTTCAGCGGTGCCGTGTTCAGGACGAGGACACCGTGGCCGGCCTCCTCGAAGCGCCGCGCCAGGCCCTGCAACAGCACGAGTTTTTCCGTCCAGACCCGTTCGACGTCGTCGGGCTGCCACGGCACGGCCACCTCGGACCAGATCAGGTCCGGATCCAGCACGCACAGCACGAGGTCGGGGTGGCTGGCATACAGATCGCTGGTGGGATCCGCGAGATCGGTGATGTAGCTGTCGAAGTCGCCGAGGTGTACCCGGGCCAGGAGCCCGTGTCGGGCCAGCTCCGCGGTCAGCGGTGGAACAAGCCCGGCGAGGGTCCCGTGCCCGATCACCGCGACGGTCAGTGTGGTGAACCCGGGATGATGGGCCAGGACCTCGTCCGGGTCGATCCGGGCCAGCAGGCGCCCAGCACGAACCAGGTCCTCGTCGGACCGGCCGCGCAGGAGGCCCTGGACCGCCGGATAGTGTTCCGCCAGGAGCCCCGAGCGGTACAGTTCGAGCAGGTCGGAAAAGGTTTTCTCGCCATGGTCGGGCTGTGCGTCCGCACTGTCGGCGGCAGTGGTCACCGTTGGTGTCTTCATAGTCGACGTCCAGTTTCTTGTGCGCGTCGAGCGGCGACCTTCCACGCGACGCCGCCTGGGACCTTGATGATGACCTGTAGGGCTAAACGGCTGCTTGTCTTGGGCTTTCAGCCTTCCGTCGGTCTGAGGGGCCGTTCGCTCTGTTACCGATCGTCGTGCGGACGCACGACGGCGCCTTCGTGCTCGGGCGCATCGACGCCGTTCATGACCAGGTCGCCAGCCTGGCGCTGCGGGTCGGCGAGGTGTTCGTGCTGGTGGGGTATCGGGTTGGCCCCGAGGATCCCTTCCCTGCCGGCCTCGATGACTGCTAGCGCGCTCTGACCCGGGCCGCCGCTGAGCCGCCGCACCGCGGGCATTTCGATGTAGGTGAACATCAGCCAGGCCGCCAGCGTGGACACGGTGAACGCCAGCACGAGCAGCCCCAGACCGTCCACGATCGAACGGGAGCCCTCATGCCCGGCCCAGTGGCTGATGCGACCGAGGATGAGCCAATGGATCATGTACAGGGCGAACGATATGTCGCCGAACCACACCAGTATCCGATGGCGCATCCAGGAAGGACGTCCCTGGAGATCGGCGACGGCGAGTGCAGCGATCAGTGGCGCCGTCCACAGCGTCGCCACGCCGCCGACGCCGAACAGATAGGGCACGCCGTATGTCGACATGAGGTAACCGGCGAGGCACAGAACCGTTGCAGGCAGCAGCCCGATCGGCACCCAGCGGCCGGCGAGCACGACTTTCGCGAGCAGGATGCCCAGAACGAACTCCAGCGCCCGGACCGGGGGAAAGAACCAGACGAACCAGATCTGGGTATAGGAGTACCGGCCGCCGCCAACCGCGAGCAGTCGCGGCTGTCCGGGCAGCACGTACAACGAGAAGAAGGTCACCCCGACGATCAGGCCCACCACGACACCGATGCCGAGCCACAACCGTTCGTCCCGGATTCGGACCATGCTGGCATGCTGTCTGGAGAGGGTATGCGATCTGATGTGCACGAGCATTCAGTCGCAGCTGTGAGCCACGCGCCGAGGAAGTAAACCGCCATTCTCGCTTCGGGCGTGACCGGCGCTAGCAGAGGGTTCGATCGACCCGCCACCGGTTTATGTGATCCGGCGTGGTTGTGCGGCCTCGAGCAGAATGCGGATGTAGTCGTTTTCTGTCGTCAGCCCGACGGATACCAGACGCGGCTGACGGCGGCTGTGCGGCTGGCGGGGAGCAGCTTTCCGTCGTGCGTGACAGGGCCCGCCGGGCCGGCGGCGGTGAAGGTGACGTCGACGCCGCCGCCCGTCGGGCAGCAGTACCCGTCCCCGGGGGCATAGCCGGCATAGTGCAGAACGACGCTGGGGTTGGCCGAGGTCGCCGCGCGCACGAGGGTGACGGCGCTGCTGGGGTCAGGCGCGTCGTAGCCCACAAAGCAGTCGCCGACAAAGAAGTAGGCCCGCACGATGTTCGTGCCCGCGGGCTGCTGCACCAGACCGAGCATCACGTTGAGACTGCGTCCCTGGTCGTAGCCGCGGTATTCGCTCACGGACATGCCGTCGGCGCGCAGATACGCCTCCGCGTCGAAGACCGTCCGAATTCCGCAGCGTGCCGGGGCCGGGTCGCGTTGCTGCGCGCTCCCGGTGCGGTCGGTGCCGCTGGTCCGGCCGTCCGCCGCTGTGGCATGTGGTTCGTTCGGGCCGGTCGCGGTGCTCGGGGACGTCGTGTCGGTCGCGGGCCGCTCGCTCGAGACGGCGGCGGAGCCGGTGACCGCGGTGGGGCCGGTGGCCGTGGCGGTGGTGGTGGCGGTGGTGGTGGCGGGGCCGGCTCCGCTGGTGGAACCAGTGGTGCCGGCGGAACCGGCCATGCCGACAGCTCCGTCGTGGCCGGTCGGCAGCATCGCCCAGGCCACCGCGCCGACCGCGGTCAGCAGGGCCACGGCGACCGCCATGAGCACCACGGGCCGCACCCAGCGCCGCCGCCTCGGACCGCTGCCGATCACCGGCCGTCCCACCAGGGCGTCCCGCGGGGAGGGGGAGCCTGGGGCGAGGCTGTCCGGCGAGCCGGGAGCGGCCCGGGGTATCGGCAGACAGGTGACCCTCTCGTCGTCGTCCTCGTCGGACGCGGACGCCACATCGGCGGCGATGTCGGCGGCGGTGAGGGCGTCCTGGAGGTGGCGGGCGGTCGGCCGGGTCGCCGGGTCCTTCGCCAGGGCCGTACGGACGAGGGAGGCGAGCCGTGCGGGCAGGCCGTCCAGGTCGGGCTGGCCGTACAGGATGCGCAGGGCGACGGCCTCGATCGTCTCGGCGTGGAACGGGGAGCGGCCGGTCGCGGCGAAGCTGACACACGCCGCCCAGGCGAAGACGTCGCTGGCCGGGCCGACCTGCTCGCCGCGGATCTGTTCGGGGGCCATCCAGGTGACGGTGCCGAGCGCGGTGCCGGTGCGGGTCTGGCGGGTGGCGTCCCGCGCGCGGGCGATGCCGAAGTCGATGATCTTCGGTCCGTCCCAGGCCAGGATGATGTTGGCGGGTTTGAGGTCGCGGTGCACGACGCCGGCGGCCTCGATCGCGACCAGCGCCTCGGCGAGCCCCGCCGCGCACCCGTCGAGCACCCGGCCGGTCAGCGGCCCGTGTGCGTCGACGGCGTCGGCGAGGGTGCTTCCCTCGACGTACTGGGTGGCGTACCAGGGCTGCTCGGCGTCGGGGTCGGCATCGACCAGCGCCGCGACGTGGCGGCTGTGAATCCGCCCGACCGCGTCGACCTCGGTGCGAAACCGTCGGCGGAAGTCCGGGCGGGACGCGACTCGCGTGTTCGGTATCTTCAGCGCGACCGCCTGGCCATCCCGCCCGAACGCCAGGTAGACCACGCCCATGCCGCCGGAGCCGATCCGATGGTGCACGGTGTAGTCGCCGACGTGGCGCGGGTCGTCATCCCGCAGGGGCTCGAACATGACCACCCTTTCCCCTCGGTCGACATCGTCCGTCCCTTCCCAGGACGCGCACCGATGCGCCTTCGTTGTCGACCTGTCGGATAGCCGATCGCCGTCCGCGGTCCTTCGCCGCGGCGGTCGGCGGCGCCGTCGGGGCGCCGCTCAGAGCAGGCCGCTCAGGCGGCGGTGGTCACGAACGCGGCGGTGGTGACACCGATGGTGGTCAGCGGGCCGGTCACATCGCCGATCAGGACCGTCCAGTTCCGGGTTGTCCGGTCGATACCGCCGGTGGACGAGTTCGGCCGCGCCCAGACGATGTCGCGCGGGCCGCAGGAGTAATAACCGACATAGTCCGGATGGTTCTGCGGGGCGCCCCAGGCGCCCCAGGCGCCACCGTCGCGTAGCCGGCAGCGTTCGCCGTTGGCCAGGTTCAGGCCGAGCAGAACGGGATTGTTCGCCGGGGTGACCTTGGCGACCAGCGCCTGCGCGGTGAGCGCGGTCAGGGTGGTCGAGAACGGGTCGCGCAGGCAGAGCATCCGCCGTGGCTGGGGTGTCGGCCAGCAGGCGTCGGTGGCGGCGGCGCTGGGGGAGCAGTAGTAGATGTCGCCGCTGACGGCGGACGGCGACGGGTAGACCCGGCTGGTTTGACATCCTCCCCGGCTTGAAGACCGGGGATTCCTACCCTCGCGGGCAGGTTTTCCTGTTTCACTGACAGATGCCTCCCCACTGCTAGGAGTGGGGTGGTCTCACTCCGTCTCCGCAGGCGATCACGGCGAGCCCCGCCGCGAGAACATTCCGTGCCGCGTTCACATCCCGGTCGTGGACCGCACCGCACCGGCAGACCCATTCCCGAATGTTCAGCGGCAGTTTCTCGACGAGCGTCCCGCAGGACGAGCAGGTCTTCGAGCTGGGATACCAGCGGTCCACCGCGACCACGTCGCGTCCGTACCAGCCGGCCTTGTATTCCAGCATGGTCCGCAGATCCCGCCAGCCCGCATCCGAAATCGCACGGGCAAGACTGTGGTTGCGGACCATGTTCCGTACGGTGAGATCCTCGACGACGATCGTTTGGTTTTCGCGAACGAGTCGAGTCGACAGCTTGTGCAGATGATCCCGCCGGCGGTCGGCGATCCGACCGTGCACCCGGGCCACTTTCACGCGGGCTTTCGCCCGGTTCGCGGAGCCCTTCTTCGTCCGGGACAGTTCCCGCTGTGCCCGGACCAGCCGGGCCTGGTCGGTCCGGGCGTGCCGCGGGTTGGCAATCTTCTCCCCGGTGGACAGCGTGACCAGCGACGTGATGCCCGCGTCCACCCCGACCTGCCCGTCCGCCGCCGGCAGCGCCTCGGTCGGGCAGTCCACCAGGATCGACACGTGATACTGGCCCCGGCTGTTGCGGGACACCGTCACCCGCGACGGCACCGCGCCTTCCGGGAGCGGACGGGACCAGACGATCCGCAGCGGCGCGGCCTGCTTCGCCAGCCTCAGCCGCCCGTCCCGGAACGTGAAACAGTTCCGGAAGTAGGTCGCCGCATCGTTCGTCTTCCCCTTCCGCTTGAACATCGGATGGCCGGCCCGTTTTCCCCAAAAGTTCACATAGGCGGTTTGGAGATTCCGCAGCGCGGCCTGTAGCGGGCCTTTCGACGGCTCGGCCAACCACAGAGTGTCCGGGTCCCGTTTCCACCCGGTGAGCATCAGATCGGTTTCCGCATGGCTGATCCGCCGCTGTTCCTGGGACCACGCCCGGTGCCGTTCGGCAAGTGCCCGGTTGTAGACGTAGCGGACACAGCCGAATGTTTTCGCGAGGTTCTCCATCTGGCCGGGGTTCGGGTAGAAACGGTAGCGGTACGCCCGCTTCACCACCCGACTTCCCACACCTGACAGAATACACGATTCCCCGGTCATTCTGGCAGCCGAGTTGACGCGCTAACCCCGCCCTGAAGGACGGGGCCTGCGCGCTACGTTTCCCGGTCACCGCAGTCGATCGGCGACCGCGGATCATCCTCGGCGCTGTCGAGGGTCCAGCCACTCGCCGGCCGCCCACGCTGGTCGACCGGCGCCAGGGTGATCCGCCGGGTCCCCTGGCCGGCGGATGCGCCGCTGGCAGCCGCGGCCGGAACCGCCGTCGCGGCGGTAACCGTCGGTGTGGTCGTCCCGGCCGCTGGCGCGCTGGCCTGGCCGCTACTGGCGCAGCCGGCGAGTGCGATCATCGACGCCGCTGTGACAAGGACCGCCGCCCACCGGCGGACATGGGCCGCCCACGGCCGCTCATCGGTGACCCGCCGACCCGTTGCGCCTGCCCACACGACTGCCTCCCGGCCAGGTACGTGACGTCGACTCGCGACCCGACCGGCGGACCGTAACCCGTCACGGCCCGGATGTTCCCGCGCTGTCCGACACCCGACCGACCACCGCCGGAGGCGACCTGGCGCGCCGGCCGGGCCCGCACGCCTGCACGGCGCCACGCCGTGCCTGTGGCCGCGCCCCTGGCGCCGGGGTCAGCGGTCGGCTGGTGGGACGGCGTGGGCGTCGTAGGTCTGCCGGCTGCGCAGGACCTCGTCCATGTGCTGTTCGGCCCAGGACTTGATCGCCCGGATCGCCTGGTGGAGGGACAGCCCGAGCTCGGTCAGCTCATAACGGACGGTCACCGGGACGGTGGGGGTGACCGTCCGGGAGACCAAGCCGTCGCGTTCGAGGGAGCGCAGGGTCTGGGTGAGCATCTTCTGGCTGACACCGACCAGCCGGCGGGACAGCTCGGAGTAGCGCAGGGGCGCCGCCTCGGCGGAGCACTCCCCGGCCGGAACGCTGTCACCACCCAGCGCCGCCAGGATCAGGGTGACCCACTTGTCGGAGATCCGGTCGAGGAGCTGGCGGCTCGGGCAGGCGGCCAGGAACGCGTTGTACTCCAGTTTGGCCTGCTCCCGGCGCTGGACGGAGGTGGCGGTCGGCATCGGGGCTTCCTCCAGGTGTCATACGCACTTCCAGGTGCCTACTTCCCAATGGAAAGTAACCGTTGCAGGGTGGAGCCCGCAAGCCCCTGTCTTCGCACTCGCCAGGAGGAACCCATGAGCGCCACCACGTTTCGCACGGTCGTCGTCCGTGACCCGGGCAGCGCAAAGCCCCTCGAGTTCATCCAGGTGCCAGCGGTCACCCCCGGGCCCGGCGAGATCCTGGTGCGGGTCGCGGGCGCCACGGTCAACCCGGTCGACCTCGACGTCGCGGGCGGTTTCTTCCACTCCCTGGGGCTGATCCACCAGACCGAGCACACGGGCCTGGGCTGGGACTTCGCCGGCACCGTGGCCGAGCGTGGCGACGGCGTCGACCTGCCGGTCGGTACCCGGGTCGCGGGCCTGATCGCCGGCCTGGACCGCGACTTCGGACCGTACGGCGAGCAGGTCATCGTGGCGGCCGCGGACGTCGCCGTCGTCCCCGACGGCCTGGACCTGGTCGCCGCGGCCACGGTGCCGCTCAACGCGCTCACCGCCGCTGGCATCGTCGACCTGCTCGGCGACGCTCCGGCCGGCGGGGACCGGCTGCTGGTGACGGGGGCCGCCGGCGCCGTGGGCGCCTACGTCATCTCCCTGATCGCGGACCGCGGCTGGCGGGTGACGGGTCTCGCCCGGGCCCAGGACGAGGAGTTCGTCCGCGGCCTCGGCGCCGACTTCACCACGCGGGCCGAGTCCGGCTGGGACGCGGTGGCCGACGCCGCGTCCCTCCAGGCGCAGGGTGTGGCACTGGTCCGCGACGGCGGACTGTTCGTCGGCGTGCGGCCCGCGCTCATGCCGGCGGCCGAACGGGGCGTCACCGTGCTCGCGGTGAGCGTGCGGCCTGACGGATCTCGCCTGGCCGGCCTGCTCGCCCGCACCGCCAGCGGCGAACTGCCCGCCCGGGTGCACGCCGTCGTCCCGCTCGAGCAGGCCGCCGAGGCGCACCGGGCGATGGCCAAGGGCGGTCTGCGTGGCCGCTACGTCCTGGTGCCCTGACCAGCAGGAGCGCCCGTCCGTCCGGTCCGGACTTGACCTTGACACGATGTGAAGGTGTCCACTGGGTGCAGGAGGTGGTCCCGATCAACAGCCCGATCAGCACGACGACAGCGACCCCGCGGCACGCCCACCTGGTGAGCGCCCTGGATGCCATGGACCCGTCGGTCCGGCTACGGGCGGCGCTGGCGGCCGGCTCGGATCCCGAGCCCGCCCTCCTGGAACCCCTCGTCCAGCGGTGCGGGGTCGAGCCGGACGCGTTCGTGCGGGACATGCTGACCTGGGCGCTGACCCGGCTCCCACCGGAGATCACCCTGCCCAGGATCCGCCGGGAACTCGACTCCGAGCACGCGGGCGCCCGCGGCCAGGCCCTGCACACCCTCTCCAAGATCGGTGACCGGCGGGCGTGGCCCTGGATCACCCACGCCCTGCTGCGCGACACCGACGACGAGGTCGCGCGCACAGCGTGGCGGGTCGCGGTCACCCTCGTGCCCGAGGACGCCAAGGAGGCCCTGGCCGAGGAACTGGTCCGCCAGCTCGGCCGCGGCGACCGCGCCATGCGGCTGAGCCTGAGCCGGGCCCTCGTCGACCTCGACACCGCGAGCGAACCCGCGCTGGAGCGGGCCGTGGCGAACCACGACCCGGCGGTGGCCGCCCATGCCCGTGCCACCGAACTGCTCCGCCGCGATCCGGAATCGGGCTTCGACGCGGCCGTCGACGAGGCGAGGCGCATCGTCACACTCGGGGACGCGCGGGCCGCGGGTTGCTGATCGGGGAGGTGGCCCGCCGTTCGGGGGTGAGCACCCGGATGCTGCGGCACTACGACACGCTCGGCCTGGTACGACCGACCGGTCGCACCGTCGGCGGCTACCGCGAGTACTCCACCGAGGACGTCCGCCGGATCTTCCACGTGGAGAGCCTGCGTTCCCTCGGGCTCTCGCTCAAACAGGTCGCACGCGCCTTGGAGGATCCGGCCTTCGCCCCGTCCACCCTGGTCAGCGACCTCATCCGATGGACGCGGGACCGCCTGGCGCGAGAACAGGAGCTGCTCGAGCGGCTGTGCGCGATCGACGCGGCGGCCCCCGACGGCTGGCCGGACGTCCTGCGCGTCGTCGAACTCCTCCAGGGACTCAGTTCGCCGGACGCCGCGCGCCGGCAGCAGGCCGTCCTGGCCCAGCCGGACGGCGGGTCGGTTCCCGCCGAGCTGCTCGCCGAGGCGCTCCTGGCCGAATCCGACCCCAACGTGGCGGGCGCGCTGCGCTGGGCGCTCGCCCGCTCGGCGGGTGACGCCGTGGCGACACTGGCCCTCGGCCTGCACGCACCGGATGTCGAGGTTCGCCGGCGCGCGACGTTGGCGATCGTCGGCCTCGCCGACGCCCCGGGTGCGACCGCGCTGCTCGCGGAGGCACTCGAGGACGTGGACGCGACGGTGCGCAGACACGCCGCCCTGGCGTTGGGCCGGCGGGCGGCGACCGAGGCCGTGCCGACGCTCGTGGCCATGGTGGTCGAGGGCGCCCACGACGTCGACGCCGCGGAGGCCCTCGGCGCGCTGTCCGAGAACCCGGGACGCGCACAGGAGATCATGACCGCGCTGGTCGACGAACTCGCCGCTCCCACCGCGGACTCCCCGACCCGGATTCGCCTCGTCCAGGCCCTGGTCGAGCTGCCAGGCGCCCAGGTCCGGGAGGTCCTGCGCCAGCTGACCCACGACGACGACCCCGTCGTCGCCCTCGTGGCATCCGCCTTCGTCGCAGCTCTCGACGAACGGCCGGCCGGCGACGACGCCCCGGGCGCCTGACCGCCCACCGAGTCAGCGCAGGGCCTGGTCGCGCGGCTCGGACACCACGGGGACCGGGTCGGCCAGCAGCTCGTAGGAGCGAATCCGGTCGGCCTTCTCCTCCAGGCGGGAGAGCGGTAGGCGGCGACCTCGGCCGGACCGGGGTAGCGGCCGGAGGCACTCCCCTGGGCCGGCACACTGATCCCATGTCTGACCCCAACGCTCCCTCAGCCAGCAGAGCACCCTTCTGGGGCCACCCCGGCGTGGTCCGGGCGGTGGTGGTGTCGCCGGATGGTCGGCAGATCGTCAGTGGTGGCGACGATGGGTCGGTGCGGGTCTGGGACCGTGCGAGTGGGGTGGAGCAGGTGGTGCTCACTGGCCACACCGGCCCGGTCAACGCGGTGGCGGTTACTCCGGATGGTCGGCAGATCGTCAGTGGTGGCAGGGATGGGTCGGTGCGGGT
>NZ_JALKFT010000036.1:0-20473 GCF_023242945.1 Frankia umida | reverse complement strand
GGATGGTCGGCAGATCGTCAGTGGTGGCGAGGATGGGTCGGTGCGGGTCTGGGACCGTGCGAGTGGGGTGGAGCAGGTGGTGCTCACCGGCCACACCGGCCCGCTCAACGCGGTGGTGGTGTCGCCGGATGGTCGGCAGATCGTCAGTGGTGGCGAGGATGGGTCGGTGCGGGTCTGGGACCGTGCGAGTGGGGTGGAGCAGGCGGTGCTCACCGGCCACACCAGCTGGGTCTGGGCGGTGGCGGTGTCGGCGGATGGTCGGCAGATCGTCAGTGGTGGCGGCGATGGGTCGGTGCGGGTCTGGGACCGTGCGAGTGGGGTGGAGCAGGCGGTGCTCACCGGCCACACCGGCCCGGTCCGGGCGGTGGCGGTGGCGGTGACTCCGGATGGTCGGCAGATCGTCAGTGGTGGCGACGACAGGTCGGTGCGGGTCTGGAACCGTGAGAGTGGGGTGGAGCAGGCGGTGCTCACCGGCCACACCGGCGGGGTCTGGGCGGTGGCGGTGACTCCGGATGGTCGGCAGATTGTCAGTGGTGGCGGCGATGGGTCGGTGCGGGTCTGGGACCGTGAGAGTGGGGTGGAGCAGGCGGTGCTCACCGGCCACACCAGCGTGGTCTGTGCGGTGGTGGTGTCGCCGGATGGTCGGCAGATCGTCAGTGGTGGCGGCGATGGGTCGGTGCGGGTCTGGGACCGTGCGAGTGGGGTGGAGCAGGCGGTGCTCACCGGCCACACCGGCGAGGTCTCTGCGGTGGCGGTGACTCCGGACGGGTCCGAGATCGTCAGTGTGGGTGATCAGACGATCCGGGTGTGGAACCAGAGCAGTGGGCGACAGGTCCGCGGCACCGGCATCGCCGCGCCGGGACGGCGTGGGGTGCTCGCCGGGATTCGCAGCGACGAACCCAGCGAGGTGGACCTGCTCGAGGTCGCCGATGACGTGAACATGCTGGCGGAGCTGATCGCGGCGTCCGACACCGCCCCGCCGCTGGCGATCGCGATCCTGGGGGAGTGGGGGGCGGGGAAGTCCAGCGTGCTGCGCCAGGTCCACGCCCGGGTCGCACGGCTGGGCGCCCTGTCATTGGCCCACGTCGGCAGCAGCGCCTACGTCGCTTCGATCCGCCAGGTCACCTTCAACGCCTGGCACTACGCCGACGACCACGTCTGGACCGGGATCGTCGAACATCTGTTCCGTGAACTTGCCAGGGTCGCCTCGGCGGACCCGGTGGCGCCGGTCGACCCGGTCGCCACCCGGGCCGAACGAGAGAAGCTGGGTGAAGAGGTCGGCCAGTTGGAGGGCGACCGTGACCGGCTCGACGCCGAGATCAGAGCGGTCAACGACGCCGGCGCCCCGACCGGCCGGCTCGCGCACCTGGGGTCACCGTCCCAGTTCTGGCGGGCAGCGGTCGCGGCGGCCCGAGGGGCGGGAACGGACCTGCGCCGCAGCGCGCGGATCCTGGCCGGCTGGGCGGTGCTGCTCGTCGCGGCGGCCGGGTTGTGGTGGTGGCTCGGCCCGTGGTTGCGGACGGTGGGCGCCACCGGTACGGCTGTTCTCGCGCTCGCTCCCCTGGCCCTGCTCGGACGCCGGGTCTACCAGTGGATGGTGACGTTCACCGAGGGCGAACAGCGCCGCCTGGGGAAGCAGGCCGACCGGGTGCGCCGCGATCTGGCCGACGCCCATGCCCGCCTGGCCAGCATCGACGCCGCGGTCCACCTCGCCGACGTCCTCGACCGTCTCACCACCGCCGGCACCTATCAGGGCTACCGGGGGCTGATAGGCCAGGTCAGCGACGATCTCGACCGGCTCGAACAGGCCCTGGACGACGCCCGGGTCGAATGGTCGGCCAGCGCGAGCACCGCCCCACCTCCGCTGGAACGCATCGTGCTCTACGTCGACGACCTCGACCGCTGCCCACCCGACCGGGTCGTCGACGTGCTGACCGCGGTGCACCTGCTGCTCGCCCGCCCGCTGTTCGTCGTCGTCGTCGCGGTCGACGCCGCCTGGTTGCGCCGTTCTCTCACCACCCACCACAGCGCGTTGTTCGCCCCGCTGGCCAACACCCCGGGCGCCGCGGTGACCCCGATCGAGTGGCTCGACAAGATCTTCCAGGTGCCGTTCGCGCTTCGCCCCATGGGTTCCACCGCCGCCGCCTACCTGGCCGCCCTGCTACCCCCACCGCCCTCGTCCTCGTCCTCGCCCGCGCCCGTCGGCCCGCGCACCGCCCGCCCCGCCGACCCGGGGAACCCTGGCTCCGCCGACCCGCAGAATTCCGGCTCCGCAGATCCGGGGAATTCCGGCTCCGCAGATCCGGGGAACTCAGGCTCCGCCGATCCGGGGAACTCCGGCTCCCGACCGGAGCCCACCCCGACGCCCCGCCGCGAGCCGGGCACCACCGCGCGGCGTGATCCCGCCGTGCCCAGGCAGAGCTCCGATCCTGACCAGAGCACGCGGATCCCCGATCTGTGGCCCGCCGCACTCGCGCTCACCGACGACGAACGTCGCGTCATCCCGCTCATCGGCCCGCTGCTCCCCACCCCCCGCGCCGGCAAGAAGCTGATCAACCTGTACCGGCTGGTCCGCATCGGCGTCCCGGAGGACGACCTGGCCGCGTTCACCGCCGGCCCCTACCAGGCCGTTCTTCTCCTGCTCGCCGTCATCGTCGGCCAACCCGCGCTCGCCGCCCCGCTGCTGGGCGCCCTGGCCACCAGCACCGGGGACGGCGACATCGTCGACTTCCTCACCGCCGCACCCTGCGGTCCAGCCCTGCAGCCCGCCTGCGCCACCGTCGCCCGCACCGTCGAGAACATCCGCGGTGCCGGCACCGCCTTCCACGGCACCCTGGTCATGTACCGCTACTGGGGACCCCGCCTCGCCCGGCACAGCTTCCACACCACCGCCCTCCACCAGCCCGCGGCCTGACAAGAACGAACAAACATCCTCCGTGAATCGGGACGGCCAGAGCACGGTCCTGGACGGGGCCGGCAGTGAGGGCCGCCGTCCACGTCCACGATCGCGGTCCGGCCGCGAAGGCGGCTCTCAGTCGCGGGTGACCTGCCAGGAGGAGGCGCTCACCCGGTTGCCGGGATACCACCAGCACACCAGGCGCCGGTCGTTGCCGTCATAGGAGTACTGGGACGCGTAGAGCCAGGCGCCCTCGTCGTTGTTGCGCAGACCGATGCTGTCGCCGTCGCGCAGGACGGTCTTGCCAGCGATGGTGAACCAGCACTGTTCCAGCACACGGACGGTGCTGTTGATGGTCAGCTCCCCGCCGTAGGGGCCGCGGAGCTCATGGATACGCACGATCTTGTCGCTTTCGACGAACTCGACGTTGCCGGAGCCGGAGATGTCGCCGTCGACCGAAAGATCGCGCAGTACCTTCAGGCCGTTGTGGCCGTAGGTGCTTATCTTCTCGCCGACCTCGAAATCCTCGCCCAGCCGGGCGCCGTTGATGCCCTCCGTCGTCAGCTTGGATCCGACCGTCAGGTCGCCGTTGGCGTTGAGCAGCCCGTCCACGGTGACCCGGGACTGGGCGCTCAGGGCGCCCTGGGCGGTCAGTGTCCCCCAGACCGTCATGTTGTCCTGGGCGTACAGCGTCCCGTGCACGTCGAGCGAGGACTCGCCGGTGATATCCCCGCAGAGGGTGGTCTCGCCGGAGACGGTCAGGCCGGTCAGGGTGGGGTTGTTGACGGTGACGGTGAGGCTGGCGTACTGCTCGACCGACACGAAGCCGTTCGCCGCCGCGGCCTTTTCCGCCGCGACGGCTTCCGCCGTGCCGTCGGAGGCCGCCGACGCCTTCAGGACGAACGTGGTGTTGTTGTAAATCGTGCTCGACGGGATCGACCACGAGGTGTCGGTGCCCTCGTACACGGGGGAGTCGTTCCCGCTGCCGTCGTACAGCCAGAAGTAGGTGCCGTTGCTCTCCCAGGACAGCTGCAGGGAGTCGCCGGCGTCGATCCTGGTCTGGGGAACGGTCGGCCGGTACGGGTTGCGGGACAGGAAGTTGCGCAGGTAGAAGACGGGGTGGATGACGGGCAGGGTCAGGGTGCGCGGGCTCTTGCGGGTGAACTGCCCGGGCGTCGTGCCGGAGAACTCGCCGATCTGCAGGATGAGCGGGTCACCGGTGGCGGTGGCGATCAGGCCGCTGACGCTGAAGGTCAGCGCGTAGTCGACCGGATCGTCGCGGTCGGTGTTGTGGAAGGTGAACACCTGGTGCTGGGCGTCGGCCAGGATGATGTCCTGGTCGTCCTGGTCGTGCAGCGCCACCGCCTGCCAGGTGCCGTTGTTCACCGCGACGCGTGGGCTTTCGGTGAAGTACGCCGTGCCGTCCTGCGCGTAGACCGGCACGGAGATCACGATCTTGTCGGCGTAGAGGGTCTGGTCGCGGTGGCCGACGGAGATGTTGATGCTGGCCTGGGTGCCCTGGTCGGGGTCGCCGCTCGCCTCGAGCGGTGACGGCTGGGTGGCGGGGCGGTAGTCGAACAGCGGGTTGTCGGGCATGGCGAATCCTCCTGACCTGCGACGGCGGGTCGCGTCCGGACGGCTGTCGGGGATGAGCGGGGGGTTACTGCTGCGGGTCGGCGCGGAAGTGGAGCAGGCCGTCCTCGAGCAGGACGGGACTGTCCGGGAACCGCGCCTCCAGCGCCGCGGGGACCAGCGCGTACGACGTCCAGGGCGCATCCCCGGGGGCGGGGCGTAGCCACGACCACGAGCCGTTCTTCTCCGCCGGCCGGGGAAAGACGAGGGTCCCGGCCGTGCCCTCGGGGTCCGGGTCGGGCGGGCTGGTCGGGGCGTGCTCGGTGGTGAGGACGGGGCCGAAACGGAACAGCGCCTGCAGGTGACGTAGCGCGTCGTCGGTGTGTCGAGGGGGGACGGTGACCGTGGCGGTGGGCGTGATGCCACTGGTCGCGTGGACGGGCGCACGCGGATCGAGCAGCAGCAGCAGCCGGGTCGGTGCCGCGTCGCCGAACGTCAGCGGGATGTAGTTCCCGTCCGGCCCGGCTTCGGAGCCGGCGGGGTCGGTGGGATCGGTGGTGTCGAGCGGGCCGATCTGGGTGGTGTAGTCCTGCTGGTCGTCGGGGGCGGTGACGCTGTGGAAACGGTCGTAGTCGTAGGAGCCGTTCGGGGTGGTGGCGTAGTAGCCGATGAGACCGTCGTCGCGGGCGGCCACATCGCCGAGGCGGACCTCGAACGGGTCGCCGGTGAAGGCCGGCGGTGGCGGGTCGAGGGTGGCGGCCCATCCGGTGTCGCGGATGGGGGGTGCGTCCAGGGTCAGTCGCAGCTGCGCGGGGACGAGGGCCAGCGGGCGTCCGAGCAGCAGGGACAGGTTCTGGTCGGCGCGTTGGCCGAGCGGGTCGGTGCTCCACAGGGTGGAGTCGATGACGTCGAGGAAGGCGGTGAGGTTCGCCTCCGTGGCGAGTGTCGCCGAACCGAGCAGGGCCGCGATCTCGGGGGCGTGCGCGGCCAGCCGCGCGGGGGTGGTGATGGTGCTGCCCGGCGGGGGTTCCCACTGGCCGGTGCGCCGGCCGTCGGCGCCGGTGCGCAGCTGGTAGGTGCCGAGCAGCAGGCCGTCCCGGTCGTAGAGCAGCAGGCCGCGGTCGAGGTGGTTGGGCAGGAGCCAGCCGCAGATGGGGCTGGGATCAGCCGCGGTGGTGACCAGACGGGTGCCGCTCTGGGCGTCCAGAAGGTCGAAGTCGAGTCGGGCGGGTTGCAGGGGACGTGGGGGGAGCTGGGCGACGGAGGCGATCGTGGGCGTCAGCGAGGGGCCGGGGGCCAGGGCGGTGTCGACGGTGAGCGGGAAGTTGCGGTAGTCGTGCAGGCCACCGCTGCGCGTGTCGGCGCTGACGACGGTCAGGACGCGACCGAACTTGTCATAGAGGAAGAGCTCCTCGATGTGGATCTGTCCCTGGCGGGTCTCGTGGAAGGGGGCGCTGGCGCTGCCGGGCAGGTAGGGGACGCTGCTGACCCGGCCGCGGTAGCGCGCGGGCGGGCCGTCGTCGGGGGCGGCGTCCGGATAGCCGACGAGGCCGGCGACGGTGGGGAAGTCCGGGTCGTCGGTGGTGGGGCGGCGGAAGGCCCGCAGGTCGCGGGCGGCGAGGCGATCGTTGAAACCGGTGAGTTCCTGGGCGAGCAGCCCCCAGTCGCCGATCGCGGTGAGCCAGGCGTCGAGCTGGTCACGCTGGTCGCCGCTGCCGTGCTGGTCGACGTACTGGGTCAGCTGGGCGGCGAACAGGGAACGGGGATGCGCGCCGAGGGCGCTGGCACCGGTGACGGTGACCCGGTCGACGGGAACGGAGGCGTCCGCCGGGGTGAAACGGTAGTCGGTGCCGTCGAAGGTCCAGCAGCGTTGCGTGCCGACGGTGTGCGGGATGTGCCGGTAGGAGATCTTCCAGTCCATGAGCAGCGGTTCCCAGGGCTGGGCCCAGGGTCGCAGCCCCAGCTGCGGGAGGGTGCCGGTGTAGGCGGCGGGTGGATGTGCGCTCAGGACCGCGGCGATGTCCGCCGAGGGCAGGCCGCTGGCCGCGGCCAGCGCCGTGGCGTTACCGGGATCGAGCAGGAAGTACTCCGCGAGCAGCCCCGGGACCTCCGGGGGGAGGACATCGAGACCGTCGAGGGTGGGCACCGGGCCGCGGCCGGCCACCGCGGTGATCGTGGTGCCTCCGACGGTGACCGCGCTGATCAGCGCGACGCCGTCGGCGGTGAGCGGCCGCAGCAGCAGCGGCTGGTCGGGAACGGTCGCGTCCACCGGGGGCAGCACGCCCGACAGGCTCACCACCGGGTTGTTGCTGCGCGCGTACGGGGGGCGCGGGACGGCCTTCAGTTCGGCGCCGCCGCCGAGTCCCTTCGCCGTGGCGAAGGCGCCGACACCGGCGAGGAACGCGTCGTGGGCGGTGGCGTGGGATTCGGTGTGGTCGGGCTGGGGGACCTTCGCGGCCAGCTCCCGCACCTGGGCGGTGCGCTCGCGCACCGTGCGGGCCAGCGACCCCTCCCGGTCGGGGTCGAGTTCGGGTAGCAGCTGGTCCTGGTCGGGGGCGTCATCCGGCGGGAACATCGACTGCCCCACGATCCCGTTCTTCAACCACAGGGCGTTGAGCCGCCACTGCAGGTCCGCCAGTTCACCCAGACGCGCGTCGAGTGCGCGCTGGTCGTCGTTGAGCGTGGCCAGCCAGGCCGGCGGGACGAAGGCGGCCGGCGCCGCGGCCCCGCTGGACGGGCTGCCGGTGGACGGGTCGGTGTCGGCGGGCGGCGGGGTGATCGTCCAGCGGTGGCCGCCGCCGAAGGAGGCGAAGGCCGCGTCGCGGACCTGGCGGCGGACCTGTTCGTCGCCGCCCTTCTCCTCGGCGACGGCGAGCAGGTCGTGCAGGAACGCGCGCAGCAACGCGACGTCGGCGGCCGACGGTGTGGCACCGGTGGCGTGCAGGGCCTGGGCGGCGAGGGCGGTGAAGGCGTCCTCGGTGGTGGCGCCCAGGGCGACGCTGAGCGCACCGTTGTCCGTGATCGTGTCGAGCGGGTCCGGGACGGGTGCCGCGGTCGCGCCCGGATCCCAGCTGACGGTCAGGGCCGTCCCGGCGTACAGGCTGCGGGTGATCGGGGTGACCGTGGCGTCGTGTGCGGCCTCGCCGGTCAGCCGGGGATCCTGCCAGCCCAGCCGGTCGAGATGGTCCGGGTAGGTGGTGGTGGACGGGCGGGTGGCGAGCACGTCGGCGTCCGGGTTGGAGTACCAGCCGATGACCCGGTAGCCGAGGCTGGTGGCGGCGGCCGGGGTGGCGAGGTCGGCGAGGTCGTCCAGGAAGGAGAAGATGTTGCTGTTGTGCGGGGTGTAGGTGGTGAAGTAGGGGTCGCCGCTGGCCATGGCGGTGACGAACAGCGGGTCCCGGCCGGCGCGTTCGGTCCACGGGGTGTCGCTGTGGGCGAAGGCGAGTCCGAGCTGGACCTGCCCGACATCGGGACGCATGGTGTTGCGGTACGGGTCGGGGCTCGCCTGCCAGGCGCGCAGGGTGGCGGCGTCGACCAGGTAGGGGCTGGAACGGGCCAGGTCGTGGCCGTCGCCGTGGGCCCGCGGGCCGCACGGGCAGTCACTTTCGATCACCCAGGCGCGGGCGTGGCGGGTGCCGGTCCCGCTGACCCGGATCACCAGCCAGCGGTTGGGGACCAGCGGGTAGCGCGGCTGCCCGGTCGCCGGGTCCGCCACACCGTGGCGTAGCCCCCGGGGCAGCGTCCAGTGCAGGTGGACGCCGGTGTGGCTGTGCACCGGATCGTTGTTCTGCCGGTCCGCGCCGTCCGGTTCCGGGCTCAGGTAGTCGTCCAGTGCCAGGTAGGAGTGCTGCCAGGTGCGGAAGGCGTCGCGGCCCTGCAGGGCCCGGTTGACCACGAGGGCGTCGAGGTCCACGGGGACGACGAGCGCGGGGCGGGGGGTCACGGTCAGTCTCCGTTCGGGCCGGTGAAGCGGATGGCCTCGGGCACCCGGACCATCTGCAAAGCCAGGTCGGCGGGCCCGAGGGGACCGACGGCGCCGCCGTGCGCGGTGTCCAGCGCCGCCGTCAGCGCGGGGACGAGCGAACCGAGGTCGAGCACACGGCCGTCGGTGCCGGCCCGCAGATGGTCAAGGACGGCGAAGGTGACGTCGGGGCCGAGCTGTTCGCCGAGCGGACGGCCCCCCGGTGTGCCCGGTGGGGCCAGCAGGTTACGCAGCGGGATCAGCCCGTGGTCCTGCACGCCGAACCGGAAGCCCTCCTGCGGCTCGGCGAGTTCGACGACCGCGGGCAGGCCGTCGAACAGGCACAGCAGCACGGTGGGGGAGAGGTGGTCCAGCCGCAGGATCGGCACCGGCGCCCCCGCCGGGTCGCTGGCGCGCACGGCCAGGTTCGGCCAGCCGGAGACCAGCGCCGAACGCAGCAGCAGACCGCTGACCGGCCCGAACCCAGTAGCGCCGTCGGCCGGGGCGCCGTCGGAGGTGGGGTCCGCCGGGGTGGTGGCGCGTTGTGTCGCACGGTGGGCGGCGGCCTTCGCCGTCGCCGCGGCCCGGATGGTGGCGGCGACGATCCGGTCCTGGGCGGTGTCCCGGCTGGACTGCGCGCCGATGCCGATCGCACCGGAGAGCAGGGCGTCCAGCCAGCTGGGGTCGAGGTGGAAGAAACGCAGCGACTCCCGGGGCAGCATCCGCTCGTCGGGTACCAGCGGGGTGAACGGCACGGGATACAGCAGCAGCAGCCGGCCGAGCCAGTCCGCGACCCGGTCGAGGTGTTCCCCGAGGCCGTCGTCGGTGTGCGTCGCCGCGGTCAGTGCGGCCCGGGTGGCCTCGGAACGCAGCACGGCCGCCAGGGTGCCGACCGGGTCGGGGGAGGGAGCCGAGACCGGCGGGGACCATGGGGCGCCGGGCCGGCCCGGTGGGGTGCCCAGGGCGGTGAGCAGGTGGCTGTCGAGCAGCGCGCCGAACGCCGCGCGTGCCGTCACCGGCCGGGTGTGTCCCTCGCCGCCGGAGCCGTCCCGTTGGAGGTGGGTGCTGGTCGCCTGGTGGTGCAGGGTGTCCACCAGCTGCCGGGTGGCCTGCCTGAACGCGAGCAGATGCTGGGCGTAGGGGGCGTCGGCGAGGGCGAGGGCGCGGCCGGTCTCGAAGGCGGTGGCCAGGGACAGGTCGAAACTGCCCCAGGTCGGGTCGTAGGCGATGAGCGCGTCGGCGGTGGTGGCCAGCGCCGCCTGATCGGTGGCCGCGGGCAGCACGGGGGTGAGCGGCCCGCGGTACCAGCCGTAGGTCGCCTCACCCGACCGGGTCAGGTAGGGCAGGGGCAGGTAGCCGTCGTCGAGGCGGCGGGTCAGGTGGCGTCCGGCGTCGGTGTCGGTGTCGGGGCCGTGCGCCGCGGCGGGCAGACGCAGCCACATGTCCTCGCGTGCGGCCCGGGCGCCGGACGGGGTGCGGGTCAGTCCCTCGGCGAGGTCGGCGAAGTCCGCCGCGCGGTCGGGTTGGGCCTGGAACGACCAGCTGCACAGCGACAGCAGCGCCACCGACGAGCGGCCCTGGAAGTCGGGGGCGGCCACCAGAATCCGCTCGTGGCCCTCCAGCGAGACCAGATGCACGATGTTGCGCGTGCCCGTCGCGGGATCGGCACCGGGTGCGCTGGGTGTATCGGATGCGGCGGTGCTGGGGAAGCGGTTGGCGACGACGACGGAGAACAGGCCGTCCTCGGCCAGGCCCAGGATGGACCGGTCGGCGGTGTTGGCGCCGCGGCAGTGGGCGAGGAAGCGCAGCTCGTCCAGCCGGGGTGCCACGGCCTGGAACGCGGATGCCGCCACCTGGATGTACACGCATCCGTCGCCGGGGCCGACGTCGGACTCCACGGTCAGCGCGGGTTTGAGCACGGCCGGGTCGTCGGCGAGGAAATCCGCCACGGTGGCGGACAGGGTGCGGGTCGGGGCGGTGGCGCCCCCGACGAGCTGGGAGTCGGTGAGCACCAGCAGGGCCAGCCACGGGGTGTCGTGCGACGCCCCGGTCAGGGGACGTTCCCAGGCCAGCATGGGATCACCGAGCACCACATGCGGCAGGACCTCCGCGAACCGGCCGCTGGAGCCGTCGGGAGGCTGCTGGGCGATCACCGCGCCGGCGTCGATCCGCACCTGCGGGCCGCGGACGGTGAACTTCTGGACGGCCGTGAACGGCCCGCCGACGACCGACGCCCCGTCGCGCAGGGTGTGGGTGACCTCGATCCGGTAGTCACCGGCGGGCAGCGCGGGCAGATAGTGGTCGTGCAGCTCCACGTCCCCCAGCGGGATCGTGTCGCGGGCGGGATGCCGCGGGCTCGGGCTCATCGCTGGTTCCCACCGTCCCGGTCGCCGCCGACCACCAGGGGTGCCTGGCGGTAGAAGTGGGCCGCGCCCGCGGCGAGACCCGTCAGGGCGCTGTCGTCGAGGTCGGTGAGCAGCTTCGCGGCGGCCAGCGCGGCGTACATCTGTTCACGGCCGCCGCGCGCGTCGCCCCGGTCGAGGTGACCGAGCAGATCCACACTGGACGGATCGGGCACACCGACGACCTCACCGGTGACGGACGGCTCCCGGGGCAGCGGCGACAGGCCGGGTGTCAGCTCGTCCGCGTCGTACTCGCTCAGCGGGAAGACCCCGCGGGAGGCGGCGAGTTCCGGCCGGGGTGCCCGCACGTCGAAGCCGACCGGCCGGTCCGCCAGCACCTCGGCGCTGGGCGTGGACGGCGTGTGGCTGAACGGGCTCGGCGGCGCCCCCCACAGCGACGCGGGCACGCCGCGGGTGCGGGCGGTGAACGTCCAACCGTCCGTCGCGGCGGGCCGGTCGGCGTGGAAGAGGCGCAGCCGGTGCTCACCGACCAGGCCGGTACGGTCCATGGGACGCACGTCGACCAGCGGGCCGTCGCCGGGTTCGGCCGCGCCCAGGGAGGCCTCCCCGGTACGCAGATGGCTGGCCGGCACCGCGGCCTGGGTGAACAGCCGCAGATCGCGGGCCCGTGCCTGCCACACCTTGGCACCGCCCCCCGCCCCCGCGCCGCCACCGGACCCCGGGTCGGCCACAGCCGCGTCGACACCGGCGACCGCCGCGATGGTGACGACGTCCCCCGGTTTCGGGAGCATGCTGGCGAACACGTCCCAGCTCAGCGCCCCGGGTTCGGCGCCGCCGCGGGAACCGCCGAAGCTGACGGTCACGTCGATCAGCGGGAAGTGCGCGGTGACCGAACCGCCCGTCGGTGGCCCCCACAGGTTCAGGGTGGCGCTGACCGAACCGCTGATCGTGGCGTGCATGAACCCCAGGTTGACGCTGCCGGAGGCGCCGACGCTCACCGCGATCCGCGCGGCGAAGGAGAACGGCCGCCAGGACAGCAGCACATCGGCCTGCGCGGTGAACCAGGCCCGGATCGGACCCTCGTGGAAGAGGACCTCCAGGCGCGCCCCCGCCATCGCGCACGACGGTGTGACCGCCAGATACGCCTGGGCTTTGATCGACACGTGGGCGCTGACCGCCCAGTCGATCCCGAGCCGTGGCGCGTCCGGATAGTAGGACGGCCGGGTGAACGCGGGATGGTAGCCGCCGAGGGTGACGACGAACTGCCCGGCGTGCGGGTTCGACCCGAACCAGGTCGCGGCGGCGAATCCACCGGTGAGATGGCAGGCGGGGGTGAGCACGTAGGAGGCGGGGGACAGCTGCGCGGCGATCTCCACGCTGCCCTGCAGCGGCCGGATGACGGCCTCCACACCCAGCTCCGCGTAGACGTAGGTGGTGGTGGCGGACTCGGTGGGCAGCGGCAGCTGGATCGTCGCCAGGCCCAGCACGGCCAGCGCCAGCTCCGCGCCGATCTCCGCGGCCAGCAGCACCTTGGCGTTGACCACCTCGGCGACGGTGAACTCCACCCCGAGGGCCAGCCAGTACGACCCCTCGTGGGGGGCGATCCACCGTCGCGGCTGGGCGCCGACCACGGCCGGCTCCCGCCCTTCCAGCACCTCCAGCACATGGGACGGCTTGTGCCCGCCGTCCGGGCCCTGCTTGTGCAGACTCAGCAGCGGGAAGCCGGACACTTCCAGCGGGGTCGGCAGTGTCAGCTCGCGGTTGACGCCGAATCCGGCCATCAGCCCGGTGACGATGACCGGTGGTGGCCCGCCCAGCGGCGCCTCCAGCTGGGCGAAGACGAACAGCGAGGGCGCGCCGTCGGTCAGCTGCGCGTACGAACCGAGCCCCGCCAGCGAGAAGCTCTGCAGGCCGACCGTGGCCGTCCCGTCGTACTGGAACGCCACCGTGGCGGGAAGCTGGTCGTCGGGCAGGTGCAGCAGCGCGCCGGAGATCTCCACCGGGGCGGCGCTGTAGCCGATCCCGAGGCCGTCGAGGTGGAACGTCGGGGCGAACCTGTCGAGGCGGGAGCCGACCGCCAGCCCGTCGAGGGAGAGGGCCAGCGGGCCGAGGGCGACCGAGGCGTCCAGGGCGAACAGCAGCACGTTGTGCTGGTAGAGCACCCCCACCCGGTCGAGGTGGACGATGCCGATCTGCTTCTGCACCGACACCCAGTGGATGCCTGAGCCGCCCGTCCCGGTGCTGTCCGTCGACGAACCGGACGTGCCCGACGGGCTGGACGTGCCGGATGGGCTGGGGGTGTTCGGGCTGGGGGGGTTCGTGGGGGGCACGCCGAGCGCGACCGAGGTGGTCTCCGTTCCGATCCGCAGGTCGGCCAGCGCGCTGACGCCCGCTCCGAGCCCCGCCGGCGGGAGCGCCACCACCTTGGCCGGTCCGAGCAGTCCGTTGACCGCGGTGACCGTCTGGGCGTCGAAGACCCCGGAGCTGTAGAGGACCTGAAGGTTCTCCACGCCCACCGTCCCGAACGTCGAGAGGAACCCGCCGACGAGCGGAAGCTGGGAGAGGTCGAAACCCGCCGAGAGGTCCACCCCGAGGCAGAACCGGGCCGGGTCGCCCGCGGGTTTCACCCGCACGAATTTCGCGTCGGTCAGCCCGATCCGCAGACTGTCGGGAACATCGGCGGCGAGCTCGACGGAGAAATGCGCGACCCAGTCCCGCAGCACGATCTCGGTGCCCTCGGCGGCGCCGTGATAGGTGGCGACGAGGATGTCGGCACCGGATTTCCGCGCGTCGAAGTCGACCTCGAAGGTGAAACCGTCCACGTCGAGTGTTCCGCCGTACCGGGTGCCCGATTCGTCGCGGGTCACCGTCACCCGGAGCGTGGCCGTGATTCCGTCCGCGATGGTCAGGTCACCCTCGCAGAGAAACTCGAGGGCGGTCGAACCGGTGGTGTACGAAAGCGTCAGGGCGGTGAGCTCGAGCGATCTGACCGGCGCGGGCACATCGGTCAGCCCCAGGGCGTCGATCACCTGCGCCATGCTCAGGGTGTCGCCCGCCGCGAGACCACCGCTGAAGGCCCAGCCACCCTGCGCGCCGCCGGCCTTCCCGGCCGACAGGACGATACTGAGCGCGGAGCCGATCGACACCGTGCCGCCGACCCGGGCGGTGAATCCCTCGACGCTGTTGTAGGCCAGGTACAGGGACAGGGATCCGATCGCGAGGTCGGGGCCGATCGACCAGTCACCCGCGACCTCCATCTGGACCACATAGATGTCGCCGAGGACGGCGATGAACGACAGCCCACTGACCGCACCGAGATCGGGAATCCCGTCGGTGGGAATGCCGAAGGAGTCCAGCAGCGACCGGGCCGCGATCGGCTTTTCGCCCCGCAGCGAGCCGAGGACGGTCAGCTCGGGAAGCCACAGTTCGATCTCGAGCGGAAGCGCCTTGAGATCAAGGTCGGCCACCAGCGCCACGGCGCCCACCGTGTACACCACCGGTTCCGCGGCCGTCTCCGCGGCGAAGCCGTAGTCGAAACCGGCGAGGTCCCGGGCGTCGAATCCGAAGGCCCGCAGCCCGCCGCGCGCCTGCTCCCACACCTGCGCACCGCCGATACGCCCGCCGAGGTCCTCCAGCGCGTCGGCGAAGGCACCGTCACGGGTCGGCCGCACGGCGGCGACCGGACGCCCGAGGTCATCCACGGCCAGCGTCGCCTCGACCTCCACCGCGCCGACGGTGCCGCCGAGGGTGACCGTGGCCAGACCCGCGCGGGTGACGGTCACCGTCACCCGCCGCACCGCCATGGCCACCGGCGTACCGGCCGGCCAGGCGGTGGACTCCCAGGTCAGGGGCAGTGTCAGCGTCGTGCGCCCGAGGTCGATCACCGGTGGTCCGCTGCCCGGACCGCCGCGGCAGAGCCCGTCCGGAAACGTGCCCAGCAGGTCGCGTAGTCGCTCGGGCAGCGCACTGTCCGACGCGGACAGCGTCGGTGGATCGCCCAGGTCCAGAACATGCGCCTTCAGCGCATCAAGATCCACCGAGTTCCTCCCGGAGACGCGTGGCCGGTCGCGGCACGTCGACTCTCACCGGACTTTTTTCACGTAGGCCACGCCCTCGTCGTTCAGTTTCCATTCCGTCCCGTTGAACGGGACGAGGCGTGGGTGCCTGGCCACGTTCGCCAGGAGTTTGAAGGCCGGGCCGGAGGAGGTTCCGTCCGCCGAGCCCAGATAGGTGCGGATCGCCGCGTCGAGACTGCGAAGCTCGTCGAAGCGTGCGTCTCCGTATTTCGCGAAGATGGGGCGGGCGACTTCCTCGAACTTGTCCCCGGGATCATCGGAGCGGCTGGTGGGTCCCAGGAACAGGTTTCCCGGGAGCCAGGTGTAGACGATCAGGAAGTTGTCCCAGCCCTCCGGTCGCCGGTAGGCCGCCGCCTCATCCGAGGTGTGAACAGCGTCGCCGGAGTAGAACCTGCCTGCCAGTGTGTCGACCTGCCCGATCTCACTGTCCTTGAACTGGCTGCCGGAGGCCTTTGTCAGGTCGACGTAGAACCTTTTCGTGAGGCCGGGGCGCAGTTTCTCAAAGAACATACTCCTGCGGAGCATGTTGGCGCCGGCGGCCTTGGCCCAGAACTTTCGCAGGGTGCTGTAGGGGACGACATGATGGTAGGTGAGATTGACTCTGGTGCCGTCCACCGGGCCGGTCCCGGAATCCTGGTACGGATGGCCGACGCGTTTTTCGGGCATCAGAAGGTTGTAGGTGGATGCCACCAAGACGTGTACCCTCCCCGGTTCCGTCCTCGCGAGGCCGAAGCGCGTTCCGCATGACGCATGCCACATACACCGCCCGTGCCGGTACCTGTGCGCAGGTGCCGGCGGAGCGGTGAAAGTTCCTGTTGTACGCAGAGAGATCCGGTATGGACGCGGACTCCCCACCCAGAAGCGTTCGATGAAAACCCGTAGGCAACAGATTAGGGATCCCCTACCCCGAATGGGGACTGTTTGCGGAAATTCACGCACAGTTATCCCGATACCTGCCGGATGGCCGGCCTGGTCCTCGGTGACCGCGCCGCGCCAGCTCGGGTACAGGCCTGCGCCGCCATGCCCGTGAGCTGCGAAGGCAGCGAACGCCGACGCGGCCGGACCGGCCGGGTCGGCCAGGATCGCCCGCCGGTGGCCAGTGCCTCGACGGACGACAGGTGCAACGGTGCGTAGAGGACACAGGGTTCGCGACGGTCGGCCCAGACCGCTCGGCCGGTGCAGGAGGACGGGTCTGCGTCGAACGTCAGCCGTCCCGCCGCGGGAACGGCCAGCCGGAGTGGCGCATCGTCCGCGTCGAGGAGACGGGTGAGCAGGCCGATGAGCGGCTCCCACGTTCGCGGCGTGATGCCGGCTCCGGGCAACCCCGACGAACAGCCCTGCTGGGGCTGGCCCCGGGCCGTGGCCAGCACCCGCCGAGGGCCGGGGCTCCCTGCGCGATGAATGCCGAACGTACCTGTCGGATATCACTGCGCGGTCGAGCGGACCCTCCTGCGTTGGCCGCTCAGCAGGGGCTCCATCATCTGCGCGGTGAGCGAGAGCACGGAGACAGTCACCGGTGGTGGGGCTGTGACCAGCGGGATCGCACGGCAGCCACCGGTGGTCGACCCACCGTCCGACCCGGCACCGGATCTGGGTTCGGCGGTCAGCGGCGCGCGGCGGGGCGACGAGGCGTCCTTCCGGGTGGTCTACCGGACGGTCCAACCGGGTCTGCTGCGCTACCTGCGGGTGCTGGTGGGCGACGACGCCGAGGACGTCGCCTCCGAGGCGTGGCTGCAGATCGCCCGTGATCTGTCGACGTTTCGCGGGGATGCCGACGGGTTCCGCGGCTGGGCGGCCACGATCGCGCGGCACCGGGCGCTCGACCATCTGCGTCGGCGTGGTCGCCGACCGCGGGAGGACGTCCCGGTCGAGTGGGTGACGGCGCAGCTGGCCGCACCGGACGACACCGCCGGCGAGGCGCTGGAGGCGATGTCCACCGAGACGGCCCTGAGGCTGATCGCGGGCCTGCCGTTGGACCAGGCCGAGGCGGTGCTGCTGCGGGTGGTGATGGGACTGGACGCGAAGACCGCGGGGCAGGTCCTGGGCAAACGGGCCGGGGCGGTGCGGACCGCCGCGCACCGCGGCCTGCGCCGACTCGCCGAACAGCTCGGCGATGACCACGGGTTTCGGCCGGGTGTAACACCGGTGGGGCCTTCGACGCTGAAGGACGTGAGATGAGCACACACCGACCTCGTCCGGACGGTCGGGTCGACGCGGAGCGGCTGCTGCGCGGCGACCCGACCAACGCCGGGATCGGTCCGGATCCCCTCGCCGATCTGCTCGCCGCCGCGTCCGCACCGGCCCGCGACGGAGAGCTCGACGGTGAGCAGGCAGCGGTCGCTGCCTTCCGGGAGGCGCGTCTTGGCCACGTCCCCCAGCCGCGGAGAAAACCGATGTTGAAGCTGATGCTCGCGAACGCCCTGGCCACGAAGGTCGCCGCAGCGGCGGTCGGCGCCACCGTCCTCGGCGGCGCCGCCGTGGCCGCCAGCACCGGGGCACTGCCGTTCACCGGCGGTGACGGCAGCACCGTGTCGGCGACGGCCACCCCGTCGGCCACGGTGACCACCCCGGAGGTCGCCGTGGCGAGTCCCGGTGCCACCGTGTCGGCGTCGCTGCTCGCGCTGTGCCGCACCTACGCGACGGCCACGGCGACCAGCAGCGTCACGGCCCCCGACTCCCCGAGCATGACCACCCTGATCACCGCCGCCGGCGGTCGCGACAAGGTCGGCCCCTTCTGCGCCCAGGCACTCCAGGCCCAGGTGGGCGCCACGCTTGCCCCGGGCGCCCAGGCCGACACCCGGGTCGGGCCGGGCGGTGTCGGTGTCGGCGTCGGGGCCTCGGCGGGGCCGAACACGGGGGTGAGCGTGACGGCGGGGCCGGGTGGCCTCGGCGTCGGTGCCACCGCGGCGGGCACCGCCGCCCAGGCCAGCGCCGCACCGGGTGGTCTCGGGGTCGGTGCCACCGCGCCGCGCACCGGGGCGGGCGCGCAGGTGGGGTCCGGTGGCGCGAGTCTCGGCGCCGCGGTGCCGGGCGTGGGTGTCGGCGCCAGCGCCGGGCCGAACGGCGTCGGTCTCGAGGCCAGCGTGGGGTCGACGCCACGTCGCTGACGATCCCAGCGACGAGCAGGTGTGCTCATCGCGATGGCGTCCCCTGCTCAGGGGCGGCAGTCGCCGCTGCTGTTGAGCAGGACCGTCACCGTGCTGCCGCGGCTGTTCGCGACGGCCACATCGTCGCGATCGTCCCCGTCGCCCCGGAAGTCGCCGGTCTTCACCGAGGAGGGGCCCGGACCCACGGGGTAGACCTTCGGCGGCCCGAGCCCGCCGCTGCCGTCGCCGAGCAGGATGGACACGGTCTCGTTCCCCTGGTTGGTGACGACCACGTCGCGATCTCCGTCGCCGTTGAGCTCGCCGGTCTCCACACCGGAGGCTCCCGGGCCGGAGAAGGAGGTGCGCGGCGGCTGGAAGGTGCCGTCCCCGTTGCCCAGCAGGACCGACACCGTGGCGTTTCCGGCATTGGTGACGATCAGGTCGAAGGTGTCGTCGCCGTCCTCCTTGCCCGCCGTCACCCCGGACGGGCCGGGACCGGTGAGGTAGACCTGCGGCCCGCGCAGGCTGCCGTCGCCGTCGCTCAAAAACACCGAGATCGTGCCGTTACCGGTGTTGGCGACGGCCAGGTCGGCGACGCCGTCCCCGGTGAAGTCCTCCGCGCCCAGTGAGGACGGGCTCGGCCCGCTGGGATACGACAGCGGCGGCTGGAAGGTGCCGTCGCCGTTGCCCAGCAGCACCGAGATCGTGCCGTCGAAGCTGTTGGCGGTGGCCAGATCGATGATGCCGTCCCCGCTGACATCCACGGCCCGCAGACCGCCCGGCCCGCTTCCGGTGAGGTACGGCACCGGGGGCCGGAAGGTTCCGTCACCGTGGCCCAGCAGCACCATGACCGTGTTGTCGTACCGGTTCGTCACGGCGAGGTCCGGGTGGCCGTCCCCGTCGACATCCGCGGCCCGTACCCCGGCCGGACCGGATCCGGTGGGATAGATAAGCGGAGGGCGGAAGGTGCCGTCCCCGTTGCCCAGCAGCACCGACAGCGTGTTGTTACCGGTGTTGGCGACGGCCAGGTCGGCGTGGTCGTCCCCGGTCAGGTCGTCGATGACGAGGGCGACCGGACCGGGGCCGGTGAGGTAGTCGGTCGGCCCGGGCGGTGTGGCGGCCTGGGCCAGGGTGGCCATGGCGATGATCGCGGGCAACGGCAGCGCCGCCACCAGGATCGGACGCGGGGGTCGTGGCACGGGCCTTATGGTGACCCGGCGATACCGGGGAGGGCGGCAGCGACACCCGCGTCCTGGGAAGTGGGAAGCCCGGCCCGGCGCGCCGGCGTTCCCCGCGGCGTCAGTTGGCCGGGCCGGCCTCCATGGAGTAGTTGAGCCGTCCGCCGGCGACCGAGGTCACCGTCATCGTGACGTTGTACACCTCGCCGGTGGGCACGACCGTTGTGCAGACCGTTTTGGTGCCGGCCACCGCCAGCAGGTCGCCGGGGCACTGGACCGAGAACTGCTCCCCGGTCTGCGCCTGCAGGTCTCTGGCCAGGGCGGCCTCGATGTCCGCCTTGGCCACCGTGATCGGGCCGTCCGAGGCCGTCGGCTCCGGTGCGGCACTCTGCGCCGCCGGCTGCGGTGTGGCGCTCGGCGTCGGCGTCACGTCCGCCGCGATCGTCGCCGTGGCGGTGATCGTCGCGGGTACCTCGGGTGCGGACCTGCTCGCGGACGGAGCCGCGGTGTCGCCGTCCGAATCCGAGCAGCCGGACGTTCCGAACCCGAGCGCGACGAGTGCCACCGCCGCGATCATCGTCGCGCCACACCGCGGTGCCGGCCCCGTCGAACGCCGTCGCCGGCCCTCCGACATCGATCCGCCTGACGCCGAACCGCCCGAAACCAGGCCGCCCGACACCAGACTGTCCGACGCCAGGCCGTCCGACGCCAGGCCGTCCGAGCTGGCGCGGACCGCACGTTCGGAAACGCTCGCAGCGATCGTGAACCGCATGACCTTCCCCCATCCCCCAATGCCGGGCACACCCGGATGGTGCCTCTCCGAACCACACGGTCAAGGACCATCCGGGACCGGAGCATCGATACCAGACAAAGCCGGTGACATGGACCGGCCGCAGGCGAATCTACACACGAGCACCCGGGCGGAAACAAGTAACGGCCCAGGTCAGATGGCATTGAGCACTCGCTGTGAACACACTGGGCAGGTCGGTGACGTAACCGGGAACACCGCCGTCCCGGGTTCTGGCACACCGAAGGGCGCGTCGACGGTCTGTCGACCGGCGCCCGGGGATCTCGTCGTCCTCCCGGCCGAGCGGATCGGCGGACCCGAGGCCGGACGGCCACCCCGTCGCCCGGTTTCGAGGCCGGTACAGGGGTAGATCGCTCGCGCCAGCACGTCGTCCCGGGCGGCCACATGGAGATCGATGTGGCGAGGTCACCGGGCAGGCCGAGTTCACCGGGAAGAGGAGCCATGGGACAGACGGTCGGTGACCGGGAAACGTAGCGCGCAGGCCCCGTCCTTCAGGGCGGGGTCAGCGCGTCAACTCGGCTGCCAGAATGACC
>NZ_JALKFT010000035.1:0-52278 GCF_023242945.1 Frankia umida | reverse complement strand
AGACGGAGTGAGACCACCCCACTCCTAGCAGTGGGGAGGCGTCTGTCAGTGAAACAGGAAAACCTGCCCGCGAGGGTAGGAATCCCCGGTCTTCAGACCGGGGAGGATGTCAACAGCGCCCTGTACTCACGCGCCAGCCCCTGCGCACCTTCGTCAGCGCCGGCTTCGAGGTCACGGACCTCGGCCCAGCGCACCTTGACGGCGTCGCCCGCACCGGCGTCGCCCGCGGCGGCTTCAGCGTCGGGCGCGGGCGGTGCCGGACGCAGCGCGACGACGCTGACGCGGGACGTTCCCCGCACCACGGCGGCCGAACCGCCACGCGGCAGCCGCCCGGTCTGCTCGATCACCCCGACCGCGGCCACCTGGGCGAGCTGACCGTCGATCCGTGGGACGAGCAGCACCTGCGCGCCGCCCCCGGCGGGCCGGCTGGAGACGCCCGGCGCCCGAGCGTCGGAGGCGCCGGGAGCCCCGCCGGCACGGGCGGCATCCACGGCCGCACGGGTCTCGTCGTCGGCCAGGTCGAGGGACACCACCATGCCGGGCAGGACGACCGCGTCGTCCAGCGGCAGGACGGGCAACACCCTGTGCTGTGCCATGTGGTCCACCCTCACGTCAGGAAGTTGAGTCACCATGGCTTAACTCAGGTCAGTCCATCGATGTTCCGAAGCCTGATCGCCCTCAGCGAACGCCCTCGGCCACCGCTCTCGGCGCAGAGCTCAGCGCAGACCTCGGCGCCAAGGGCGGCGCAGACCGCCGGTACGGGACCCGCAGGTACCCGGCCCACCGGTAGGGGCTCAGCGCGCGGGTGGCGTCATTCGATGTCGAACAGGCCCTGGCGGACGGCGTACATGACCGCTTCCATCCGGGAGTGCAGCTGGAGCTTGTCGAGGATGTTGCGCACGTGGTTCTTGACCGTGTTCTCGCTGATGAACAGCTTGCGGGCGATCTCGCGGTTGGCCCGGCCCTCGGCCACCAGTCGCAGGACCTCGAGCTCACGGGCGGTCAGATGGGGGGCGGGGGCACGTGGTCGATCATCCGAACCGCGGGCCATGGTGGCGAACTCGACCATCAGCTTCGAGGCCATCGAGGGGCTGATCAGGCTCTGGCCGTTGTGCACGGCGCGGACGGCGTCGGCCACCTCGTGCGGCGGGATGGACTTGAGCAGATACCCGACGGCACCGGCCTTGATCGCGTCGAAGAGGTCGGACTCCTCGTCCGACATCGTCAACATCACGATCCTGGTCCGCGGCACCGCTCGGCGGATGGCGCTGGCGGCGGCGATGCCGTCGCGGCCGGGCATGCGCACGTCCATCAGGACGATGTCCGGCAGGGTGCCCGATGCCAGCGACAGCGCCTCCTGGCCGTCGCCGGCCTGACCGACGACACTGATGTCGTCCTCGATCTCCAGCACGGTCTGCAGGCCCTGCAGAAAAAGCTCATGGTCGTCTACGACGAGGACTCGAATCGGTGCGGAGCCCTCGACGGTGCCGGCTTCAGCGGCCGACGGCGGCACAACACTGGCCGTCATCACATACCCGGGTATCAGCGGCGAAACGTCCGGCCCATGACGCGGACGCGAACGAAAGAGGGTTCGGACACTCATCCACTCTACGTGATGAAGGACATACCAGTGGTCGTGACGGCGTCGGCGAGGTGGTGGCGCCGATCCCCGGTAAGGCATCCGACATGCCGGAAATAATACGGGGATCGGGCGCGGCGAACTGCGGGTATCAGCGGGTTCGTCCGCGATGCGGCAGCCGTTCCGGCCAGCCGACCCCAGCCCCGGACACCGACCGGACACCAGCAGGCGCGCAGACCACCCGAAAACGGACGCAGACGGCAAGCGTCGGGATTACCCGACGAGCCGCCAATGACCAATCGTCATTTGGGCAGCGAGGTTATCTATCGGTGCAGCAAATAGGCGAGGCGCGTCGCATCGTGGTAATACCGCTGGGTATCCGGTGATGTCGCATTCATCACCGGTGCCGCGTCAGACCCGGGCGAACAGACCGTGGTCGAACAGACCGTGCTCGGCCAGCGGGCCGACCCGCAACCCGGCGTCGTCGCAGCGGGCGGCGAGCTCGGGCAGGGCGCCCAGCGCGCTGCGCCAGGCACCGGGGGCGCTGGTGCAGTCACTGTCGTGCAGCAGCACCGTGGCGCCGCCGCGCAGGTCGGGGGCGAGGGTGGCGAGCACACTGGCCGGGGTGGCGTCGGCGGTCCAGTCCCGACCCCAGGCCGACCAGAGCACCGGGGTGAGCTCCAGGGCCCGGGCGGCCAGCAGCACCCCGGACGACAGGATGCCGTGGGGTGGGCGAACATGACGCGGCGGTTGGCCGGTCACCTCGGCGATCAGGTCGCGGGTGCGCAGCAGCTGGTCGTGGGTCGAGCGGGGGCCGCGCAGCAGCATGGAGCGGTGATCCCAGCCGTGCACGCCGAGCTCGTGCCCGGCCGCGACCATCTCCGCGGCCAGGCCCGGCGCCCGCTGGACCTGACTGCCCAGCACGAAGAAGGTGGCCCTTACCTCCAGCTCGGCGAGCACCGCAAGGAACAATGGGGTGGATGCCGGGTCAGGTCCGTCATCGAAGGTAAGCGCGACATGGTCGGGCGTGCCGATCCCGGCCAGACGTGGAGTGAGCCGGATGCGGGCCCGGCGCAGGGTCGCCAGCGACGGCAGTCCGTAGGCCACCCCGGCCGTCAGGCCGAACGTCACCATCAGTGGTACGCCGGAGGGCCGCATGCCGAGACTGTCCCACAGGGGCGATGGCTATGAGTCCGGTCACGCCCCCGGCTTCGCAGGCTGGTAAGAGGCGGTATGGGGCGTACTGGAACTGGGAGCAGAAAGTGAGGCGACGGTGACCGTTGACGGCACGACAGCGTTACCCGTGCCCAGCAAGGAGGAGATGCTCACGTCCTGGTTCCTCGCGGGCGACGAGCGGGGCAATCCGGACACCGCGCTGGATCGACGGCGCGGTGACGGGCGACTGTGGACGACCGGCAACCAGGTCGTGGCGCTCATCCATGGCCGGGAGTACTTCAGCCGGCTGCTGACGACCGTCGAGAGCCTCGACGCCGGTGACCTGTTGCTGTTCACCGACTGGCGCGGCGATCTCGACCAGCGCCTGGACGGTGCCGGCTCCGAGGTGGGTGAGGTGCTGGGCCGGGCGGCCGCCCGTGGGATCACGGTGCGTGGGCTGCTCTGGCGCTCGCATCTGGAGTTGCTCTCGTTCAGCTCGAAGCCGAACCGGCTGCTGGCCGAACGGCTGGCGGAAGCGGGCGCCCAGGTCGCGTTGGACCAGCGGGTGCGCGCCGGCGGCTCGCACCACCAGAAGCTCGTGATCGCCCGCCGCGGCGGCGACCCCGACGGTGGCATCGCGTTCGCCGGCGGGATCGACCTGTGTTACAACCGGCGCGACGACGCGGCACACGCCGGCGATCCGCAGAGCCAGCCGATCGCGAAGGCGTACGGCGACGCCCCGCCCTGGCACGATCTTCAGGTCGAGGTGCGTGGTCCGGCGGTCGGTGATCTCGAGTACACGTTCCGCGAACGCTGGGATGATCCGACGTCGTTGGAGAACCCGAACCCGGTGCGGCGGCTGTACTACCGGCTGCGTCCGGTGGCGACGTCCACCGAGCCGCTACCCGACCCGCAGCAGGCCGACCCGGCACCGGCCGGTTCGCACAACGTGCAGATCCTGCGGACCTACCCGCGGCGGCGGTGGGGGCCGTACCCGTTCGCGCGGGTCGGGGAGCGTTCGATCGCCCGCGCCTACCAGAAGGTGCTGCGGCGGGCCAGCCGGCTGATCTACCTGGAGGACCAGTACATGTGGTCCATCGAGGTCGCCGAGTTGTTCGCCGAGGCGTTGCGCCGCTCCCCGCGGCTTCATCTGATCATCGTGGTGCCGCGGCATCCGACCCAGGGCGGGGCGCTGTCGTTGCCGCCGAACCTGGTCGGCCGGCAGCAGGCGCTTCAGGTCTGCCGCGACGCGGGCGGTGACCGGGTCGCGGTGTACGACGTGGAGAACCACGCGGGCACGCCCGTCTACGTCCACTCGAAGGCGGTGACGGTCGACGACGTGTGGGCGTCGGTGGGGTCGGACAACCTCAACCGTCGGTCCTGGACACATGACAGCGAGCTCGCGGTGGCGACCATCGACGACGAGCTCGACCCGCGGGAGCCACGCGACCCGGGCGGGCTCGGCGACGGCGCCCGGGTGTACGCCCGTGACCTGCGCCTGAACCTGTGGCGTGAGCACCTGGACTGGGACGGTCCCGACGACGACCTGATCGACCCGGAGACGGGGTTCGCCCTGTTCCGCGAACGGGCGGCGGCGCTGGCCGCCTGGCACGCCGGCGGGCGGGTCGGTGATCGTCCGCCGGGGCGGGTGGTACCGCACACCCCGCATCAGCTCGGCCGGGTCCAGCAGGCCTGGGCACGATCGCTCTACCACGCGATCTACGATCCGGACGGTCGGCCCCGTCGGATGCGGACCGCCGGACGATGGTGATCGGCCGGACCAGACGACTCAGCCCGATCTCGTGGCTGTTCGTGACGGCCCTGGTGCTCGTCGCGGGTACCTGGGTCGTGCAGCATCCGGCGTCGCGGACCAGATCGGTCGCGGGCCAGCGGGTCGTGTTGTGGGGCGACTCGCTGGCCTGGGAGGCGGGGGCGGTGTTCACCCGGGACGTGGAGGCCGACCGGCACGCCACCGCGCTCGTGCGGACCTGGGGCGGGACCGCCCCCTGCGACTGGCTCCCCGATCTGGCGGTCCAGCTCCGCGCGTTCCGTCCGACCGTGGCGGCGCTGGCGTTCTCCGGTAACGAGGGCACCCCCTGCATGCGCGGCCGGGATCTGGTCGCCGCCTACCGGGCCGACGTCGGCCAGGCCGTGGATCAGCTGACCGCCGCCGGGGTCGCCGTCGTCCTGGTGGAGGCGCCGCCGCGGTCGGACCAGCCGGTGGACGCCGCGGGCCGCACCGCGCTGGACCGGGTGTGGCAGCGGATCGCCGCCGACCATCGTCCCGGCGGGGTCGTCACCGTCGCACCGGCGGGACGGGTGGTGACCGACAACGGCCGGTTCACGCCGACCCTGCACTGCACCAGGGGCGAGACCTGCGGGCCGAGCGGCTTCGTGACCGTCCGCAGCCCGGACGGCACCCACTTCTGCCCGCTGACGGTGCCGCCGATGACCCCCTGCCCGCTGCCATCGCCGGGCGCCGCCCGCTACGGAGCGGCGATCGCGACGGCGACGCTGTCCGCCGGGGCCGACCGCGACGGCGGTTCAGGCGACCCGGCGGGTGGTCGCGATGCGGCGTCCCGTGACGGAACGGCGGTGCAGGCCGAGCTCATCCCGCCAGGACAGGTAGGTACGGTCCGGCATCCCTAGCGCGCACAGCCGGTCGGCGAGGTCGGCCGCGAACGTCTCGGCCTCCTCCGGTCGACGCAGCGCCAGGGCGAGGCCGTGTTCGTCGACAGCGGTGATCCCGGCCCGTTCCCGCAGCTTGGCGTCGACGAGCTGATCGACGAGTTCGTCGGGCCCGGAGAGCTCACGGGGCAGCTCCGGCCAGGCGACGTCGACGACGAGCATCGCATTCGTCCACATGTTGACCTCCCTGGATCGCTGGGGTGGACGTCCCCAGGCCGCCAGGGATCGAATCATGCCATCGCGGAATTGTCGGCGTTTCCCGCGGTGAACGCCGCCCAGAGCCGGCTGTAGGCGCCGCCGGCGTCGAGGAGCTCCGCATGGGTGCCCTGTTCGGCGACACGTCCGCCGGCCATGACGACGACCCGGTCGGCGCGGGCGGCGGTGGTGAGCCGATGGGCGATGACGATCGTGGTCCGCCGGGTGGTGACAGCTTCGGCGGCGGCGGTGACGGCGGCCTCGGTGGCGAGGTCGAGGGCGGCGGTGGCCTCGTCGAACAGCAGGATGTCCGGGTCGGCGAGTTCGGCGCGGGCGAGCGCGAGCAGCTGGCGCTGCCCGGCGGACAGCCCACGGCCACGTTCGCCGACGGGATGGTCGTAGCCCGTGGGCAGCGATGCGATGAACGCCTCGGCGCCGACGGCCCGCGCCGCCGCACGTACCTGTTCGTCGGAGGCGTCGGGCCTGGCGTAGGCGATGGCGTCGCGCACGGACCCGGAGAACAGGAACGGTTCCTGCGGCACGATGCCCAGGCGCCGCCGGTAGCCGGACAGGTCGAACTCACGCACGTCCACCCCGTCGACGCGGATCGCCCCGCCGGTGACGTCGTAGAAGCGGGCGACGAGTTTGAGCACCGTCGACTTGCCCGCCCCGGTCTCCCCGACGAACGCGACGGTCTCCCCCGGCGCGATCCGCAGGCTCACCGCGTCCACCGCCCGGGTCTTCGTCCGCTGCCCGCCCACCGTGTAGGCGAACGTCACATCATCGAGGATGATCTCGCCGGCCAACCGGCCGACGGCTCGCGGATGCTCGGCGGGCGGCGTGGACGTCGGCGTGCGCAGCAGGTCGGACAGCCGCCGCAGCCCCACCATCGCCTGCTGGTAGCCGTCGAACACCTGCGACAGCTGCTGGACGGGTGAGAAGAACAGATTGACGTACAGCATGAACGCGAGCAGCCCACCGGCCGTCAGCGATCCGTCGTCGACCAGGTGCGCGCCGACCCCGAGCACCAGGGCGAGCGCGATCCGGGACAGGAACTCCACCCCGGGGAAGTAGATCGCGATCATCCGCTGGGCGCGGACGCGGGACACCCGATAGGCGTCGGAGAGCTCACGGAAACGTTCCTGGTTGACCTGTTCACGGCCGAAGGCCTGCGCGACCCGCAGCCCGGTCAGGTTCTCCTGCAGGGACGCGTTGACCGCGCTGACCCGCTCCCGCGACTCGGTGTACGCCGCGGACGAGCGCCGCCGGAACACCACGGTCGCGGCGATGAGCACCGGCAGCACGGCCACGACGACGAGGGCGAGCTGGGCGTCCAGGATCAGCAGCGCGACCAGCACCCCGAAGAACGACAGCAGGCTGACGATCGCGGTGGTCAGCCCCGTCTGCAGGAACGTCGACAGCGCGTCGACGTCCGTCGTCATCCGGGTCATGATCCGCCCGGCGAGCTCACGCTCGTAGTAGTCCAGTCCGAGCCGCTGCAACTGCGCGAAGGTCTTGACCCGCAGCACGTAGAGCAGCCGCTCCCCCATCCGCCCGGTGACCCTGGTCTGCCAGACCTGGACCACCCAGTCGGCGAGGGTCACCGCCAGCGCGACACCAGCCGTGGCGAACAGCGCGTTCCGCGCGCCCGTGCTCACCCCGTGGTCGACGGCGTGGCGCACCAGCGCCGGCACGGCGAGCCCGGCGAGTGCGTCCAACGCGACCAGCAGCAGGCCCACCACCAGCGGAATCCGCACCCAGGCCAGCAGTCGTCGCAGGGTGAAACCCGGGTCGGGCGCGGCGGCCGCGCCCTGGTCGATGTGCGGATCCTCGGTCGCCGGTGGCAACGCGTCGACCTTGGCGAGCAGGTCCGGTGTCGCCGGGACATCCCCGAACGCACCCCCGCCCCCGAACGCCCGCCCCGCCGGCCCGCGAAACCCCTGGCCACCGCCGATCCCCCCGGCACCGCGGCCAGCGAAGCCACCTCGTCCACCATCAGCGCCGGCGGTGGTGGTGGACCGCCGCTGCCCGGCGGAGATCGCCTGGACGGGCAACGCCGCTGGCATCGACGGCGGCTGTGCCGGCAACGCCGCCGCGGCCGGCTCCGACCCAGGCTCCGACACCGGCTCCGGTTCCGGTTGCCCGGGTTCCTCGGCGAGGCGGTCGCCAGGACCGGCGAGCAGGCGGCGAAACAGCGAGCAGCGGGCGGCGAGTTCGGCCTCGCTGCCCTGGTCGACGACCCGGCCGGCGTCCAGGACGGCGACGCGGTCGGCGAGGTGCAGGGTGGAGCGGCGGTGCGCGATGAGAATCGTGGTGCGCCCGCGCATCACCTCGGCGAGCGCGGTGTGGATCTCCGCCTCGATGCGGGCGTCGACAGCGGACGTGGCGTCATCGAGAACCAGCACCCGTGGGTCCGTGAGCAGGGCGCGGGCGAGTGCGACCCGCTGGCGCTGCCCACCGGACAGGGTCAGCCCCTGCTCGCCGACAACCGTGCCGTAACCGTCCGGCAGTTCGCGGATGAACCCGTCGGCCTGGGCGGCGCGGGCGGCCGCGACGATCTGCTCCTCGGTCGCGTCCGGCCGGCCGTAGCTGATGTTCGCCCGGACCGAGTCGGAGTACAGGAAACTGTCCTCGAAGACCATGCCGAGCTGCCCGCGCAGACCCGCGAGGGTCAGCGTGCGCACGTCGTGCCCGTCGAGGCGGACAGCTCCGCCCTGCGGATCGTAGAAGCGCGCCAGCAGCTGCGCGATCGTCGACTTGCCCGAGCCGGACGTCCCGACAAGCGCCAGGGTCTCGCCCGGTTCGACGCGCAGGCTCACCCCCTGCAACACCGGCCGCTCCGGCTGGTAGCCGAAGGTGACATCGTCGAGTTCGACGAGGCCACGAGCGGCGCCCTCGAGCGGACGCGCGTCCGGTGCGTCGCTGATCGTGGGCCGCGAGTCGATGATCTCGAAGATCCGCACGGTGCTGGCCTTGGCCTGCTGGCCGACGGTGAGCAGCCCCGCGAGGGTGCGGGTCGGCCCGATCAGAGCGCCAAGGTAGGTGCTGAACGCGAGGAACGTGCCGAGCGTGATCCTGTCCGTGAGCGCCAGCCACCCGCCGAACGCCAGCACCGCGACCTGCCCCAGCGCCGGCACCGCCTGCATCGCCGCGCCGAACCGGCTGGTGATCCGCACCGCCCGCATCCGCAGCGCGAACAGCAGCCGCGCGTGCCCCGCGACCCGGTCAAGCTCCCGCGACTCCTGCCCGAACCCCTTGACCACCCGCACCCCGGCGACCGCCTCCTCGACGGCCCCCGCGACCTCCCCCGCCTGCTGCTGCGCTGCCCAGGTCGCCGGAAAGACGGTGTGCCGCGCCCGAATCCCCAAGAAGTACAGCGCCGGCCACATCGCCAGCGCGATCAGCGTCAGCAACGGCGACAGCCACGCCATCGCCGCCATGGACGCGAAGAACAGCAGCACGTTCCCACTGACCATCGGCAGATACGACAGCAACCCCTGGATCGCCGTCACATCGGAGATCGCCCGCGACACCACCTGCCCCGTGGACAACTGGTCCTGCCGGTTCCCGTCGAGCCGCTCGATCGTCGCGAAGACCTGGTCACGCAGGTCATACTGCACGTCCAACGAGAGCTTCCCGCCCGCGTACCGCCGCACGAACGTCAACACGAAGATCAGCACACCGGACGCGAGCAGCACCACCAGATACGGCGCCAGCGCATGCCGATGCGTCACCACCACGTTGTCGATGACCGACCGCTCCACCAACGGCACCGCCGCCGTGATCAACGTCCCGACCAGCGACGCCCCGAACGCCAGCAGCGCGTTGCGCCGATAGACCAGCACCGCCCCCAGCAGCCGCCGCACCCACCCCCGATCCCGCTCCGCGCTGGACGGCTCGGCATTCGGCTGCTCGGTGTTCGGCTGCTCGGTGTTCGGCTGCTCGGCGCTGGACGGCTGCTCGGCGCTGGAGGGCTCGACGTTCGGCTGGGCAGCGTTCGACGAGTCGGTGCTCGACGGGTCGGCGTTGGGTTGGGGCCGCCCGTGGGAGTCCGACGTCGAATGCGGCGGCGTCGCGGTGGTCGCCTGCGACGCGGCCGTGGACGCGGATGCGGATGCTTCGGTGCTCGCGGTGACCTCCAGGATGTGCGGGCGCGCCGAACCAGCCGCCGTCGGAGCTCACGCGATGGACAGCTGACGGCGGAGGTCCGTGACCGCCGCTTCGACGTTACGTCCGTCGGCGTCCGTGCACGGCCCAGTCAGTGTCTATCAGCGCAACATTCCCGCAACGCCGTTGATGCCCACACCACACCGCCACCAGACCACACCCCGCCCTCCACACTCAGCCCCTGCCCCCTGTCCTCCGCCCTCCGCCCAGCCGCCACACCCAGACCCCTGCCCTCCTTGCTCCTTATCTCCCTTTTCCACCCGTTCCGGACTGCCGCAACCCACCCCACCTCCGCCCGCATTACCCGCGCACGCCCTGACCCGCCTGGCCCGGGACGCCCCTCCCGCCATGCCCCCACCGTCGCGACCGCACCGCCAGACAAACCAGCCCATCCACCCGCTTGCCGAGGCCTGTTCGGAAATCGACCCCCTGATTCCCCGACCAACCCTCGGCATGGCACCGAACACCCCTCGGCACGACAAGATCGCAACCCGGCAGGCGCGCCGGACACACCCTCCCCCTCCTCCCCACCACCAACCCCGGCCAGCCACCACACCAACAATCACGTAGCGAACCAAGCCAGATCCCTTCAGTCACCACCGTTCCGATCAGGGTGTTCCGCGGAACCGCCGCCCCACCACCAGCACCCCCGACACACCCAGATCACCGAGCCCCGACCGTCGCGACCGGGCCGAGCCGCCCGCCGTGACCGACCTGTCCACCAAGTCCGACCCACCCCCCAGTCACACCCCCCGCGCAGCCTGGTAGAGTTCTCCATGTCGACGCGGCAACCAGCTGGGAACGCGAAGGCAACGCGCCGTTAGCTCAATTGGCAGAGCAGCGGACTCTTAATCCGCGGGTTCGGGGTTCAAGTCCCTGACGGCGCACCCGCTCCCACCAGGTCATCTGACCTTTGGTGCTGCTATCCCGAAAGTCTTTAGTGGTCCTGGGCTGTCGCTCTCGTCATGGACTCCAAGACGATCTTTCATTAGAGCTACGCTGGAGTATATGAGCGTGGCCCACAACCACTACTCGGAACTGCACGCCCTCGTCGACCGGCTTGCCCCGGAACGTACCGCGGATGCCCGGCGGGCGCTGTTGCGCTTGGTCGCGGCGAACCCCCACCTGGACGAGGAAGCCGCGACCCAGAGCGCGGTATGGGCGGGACCGTCCTTCATCGGAGCCTTCGACAGCGGACACGATGACCTGTCCGAGCGGGTGGATGAGACCCTGTTCGACAGCGACGGCCCTGGGAGTAACACACGGTTATCCTTTGGGGCACCGGTCCTCTGTACGCCGCGCTCGACCGCCGGGACAAGCATCACGAGGCGAACGCCGCCCTGATGCGGCGAACAGCCCCACCGCTCCTCGTGCCAGCGCCGGTCGTGATCGAGACCTGCTACCACCTGACCAAGCATCTCGGTGCCCGCGCCGAGATCGCGTTGCTGAAGACCTTTCAGGGCGGCGACCTGGCGATGGTCACACCGACGGAGTCGGACTTCGACCGCGCCGTCGAGCTGGTGGAGCAGTACGCCGGGTTCCCACTTGGCATCACCGACGCCTACGTCATCGCGATCGCCGAACGCCTCGACATCACCCGCCTGGCCACCATCGACCGCCGGCACTTCCTGGCGGTGACACCACGGCACTGCCCCGGCTTCGAACTGCTCCCGGCCTGATGACGAAGGCCGTGACCCGACGCAGGTTTTCCGGGTCACAGACGAACAGCGTGGGGATCTCGCGTATGGTTCGCCTCGAAATCGCCGCCCAGCAGGGTTCCACAGCGGTGCAGGATCTGGCTGCCCGCGCGATCGAGCGTCCGGGGTTGCGGGGATCGACCCGGTCCGGGTAGCCGGCGGGGCGGGATAAGGAGGGCGACATCGGGCGAACGCCGCTGGCCTCGCCTACCGGGCCGCCGGCTGGAACCAACCGCCGATCAGAACCAGGGGAAGCGGTACGGGACGGTGATGGTGGCGGGGGTGGAGTGCAGCGGCGGGTCGGTGGGGGTGATCGTGGCCTGGGCGTGGGCGGTCACGGCGATCGACCTGGCGCTGACGTCCGCCGAGGTGGTGGTGCGGGTGGCGGAGCAGGTCAGCGAGCTGTTGGCGGCGATGGTCGTCACGGGGCAGTCGACGGCGGGTCCGCCGGGGCCGGTGTCGATGGTGAGGCCGGTCAGTGGGCGCGCACCGGCGTTCGTGACCGAGAACAGCAGGGTGAGTTCCTGCCCCGCACCGGTGAACGACCCCTGGGCCGGCCAGGCGACCAGGGCCAGGTAGTGGCGCAGCACCGTCAGCGTGGCCGGCGCCGAGGTGACCGGCGGGCCGGTGTACGGCGTGCCACCGGCCCAGGTGGTGGTGGTCAGCGCACCGGCGGCGGTGTCCGCGGCGGTGGCGGTGTAGGTGCGGGTGCAGGTCACGGACGTGCCCGGGGCGAGGGCGGTCGTCGGGCAGGTCAGCGGCGCCAGGGCTGCGCCGGGGTTCGCGGCGTAGGCGACGAGGTCGGTCAGCTGATCGGCACCGGTGTTGGTGACCTGGTAGCCGAAGGTCAGTTCGGAGCCGGTGGTCTGGAACGTCGTCGGGTAGGACGTCGGCGTCACCGTGAGACCGGTGCGCAGTGTCCGGAACAGCCGTGCCCCGGCCGGTGGTGAGCTGACCGGCGGGCCGGTGTTGGTGGTGCCCAGGGCGACGGCGGTGGTCGCGACGTGGCCGCGCGCCACGTCCACGATCGTGGTCGGGTAGCTGCCCTGGCAGGTCACGGACGCGCCGGGGGCCAGCTGGAAGGCACAGCGGATCGGCGCCCAGGGGCGCAGGCCGTCCACCACCGAGGTGAGCAGGAACGAGGTGGGGCCGTTGTTGGTGACGGTGTAGGTGAGGCCGATCGACTCACCGACATCGGAGAACGTCGGCGCGGAAGGGGTGACGGTCAGCGACACGCCCCCAGGGGTGTTCCGCGGGACCGTCAGCACCGACGGGTCGGACACCACGGGGGCGCCGGTCGCGGGCCGGCCGACGGCGACCACGTCGCTGTCGGCCTGACCGGCGTCGATCTGGCTCTGCGAGACGCTGCTCTCCTGCGTGCACACGGCCTGCTCGGACGGGGCGAGGACAAGCTCCGGCACCGCGCAGTCGACGATCGGGCCGGCCGACGCCGAGCGGCGCAGCAGGCTCACCGTGAGCGGCACGTCACCGGTGTTGGTCACGGTGTGACGCAGCTGCCGCGCCTGGCCCACCGTGGAGATCACCGGCGGTTGGGATGTGGTGGTGAGCGTGAGCGCGGGGCTGCCCGACGCGGGTGGCGCCGGCGCGGGGGCGTACGGGGTGACGTGGACCAGCGTCGAGGAGTAGAGGTAGCGGCCGGTGAGGTCGATCACCGGGATGCCCCAGCCGCGCACGGTCGCCGCGGCCCCGCCGGCGTCGATCTGGGCCTGGGAGCTTAGGACATGCGCCTGGCAGGTGACCGACGCCCCGATCAGGATCCGCCGGTTCTCACAGATGGCGTACTCGTTCGGGGAGTGCACGTCGAGATCGAGGCCGGCGCCGGCCAGGATTCGGCTGGTGTTGTTCGTCAGGACATAGGTGGTGACCACCTCCTGCCCGACGGTCGTGAACAGCGAGTCCTCCCGCAGGAAGGCCAGGTCCACCTGGCCGGTGAGGGCGATCGGCGCGCTGGCGGACGCGGCGGCGGAAAGCACCGAGGTGCCGTCCGCGGACAGTCCGGCGGCGACGGCGGTGACGTTCACCGCGCTCTGACCGACCTCGAACATGCCGGCCCAACCGGTGGCGGTGCAGGTCGCGGTCGCACCCGGGTCGAGCAGGTAGGACGTGCAGGTCGCCTCGGAGGTGCTGGCGGTCGAGGCGATGCGCAGCGCCCCGACCGTGGCGGTGCCGGTGTTGGTCACCTGGTAGGTGTAGGTGACGGCCTCGCCGTACCCGCTGATCACCGGCGGGGTGATCGTCGCCTCGAGATGCAGGCCCAGGCCCAGCGCCGAGTCGTCGCGGGCGATGGTGCTCGCCGGGGCCGAGAGGACGACCGGGCCGCCGTCGAGCGGGGTCGCGGTCGCCAGGACGGTGACGCCGAACGCGTGGGTGTCGACGTCCGCCTGGGTGGTGGTGTGCGAGGCGGTGCAGCTCGTGACCGTGGCCGGGGGCAGTGTGGTGGCGGCGCAGGTGACCGGGGTCAGCCCGGTGCGGGCCGGTTGCACACGCAGGTCCCGCACCGGGCCCGGGCCGCCGTTGCCCACCAGGAAGGTGAAGGCGAGCTCCTGGCCGACGCCGGTGAAGGTGGACGGTGCCACCGCCGCCGTCACCACCAGCTCGGGCGGCACCGCCGGCTCGGCGCGGGCCGTCCCGGCACCCACCCAGCCGACCGTTCCCACTGTCAGAACAGCGATGACGGCCAGCAGGGTATCCAGCACCCGAGCACGCGACATACACCGAATGATTGCACTGAGTAATTCCCCGCCTCGCTTTTCGCCTGGACGGGCGGCGTGTCGCCATCCTGCGCGACACAGATCCGAGACAACCGGAGACAACCATCCTGAACAGGTGTTTTTTCTTCTGGAAAGCGTGCTCCGGGCGGCGCCTCACCGGCCCGGCCCGAGGTCGACCCGCCACACCGATACCCTTGTACCGTCATCTTCCAGATATCGGAGTCATCGGCCTTCCGCCGGCTCGATGACCGCGTCCGGGAAATGATGGGCAGCGCCCGGAGAAGCTCATTCCTGCCGGCGCTCCTTCCTGTCGGCGCTCCTTCCTGCCGGATCGCGCCACTGAGATGTCCGCCTGTCAGGAGACCAGGGAACATGAGCGCCAGAACCGAGGGCTACGAGCCTGGCCGGGCCGCCGATCCCGACGCGCGTACCCAGGATGACGTGGCCGCGGCCCTCGCCCGCATCGTCGACGACCGGCGGCGTCGGCTGCCGGCGGCCCGCGCCCGGGTGGAGAACTGGCTGGCGGCCAGCGAGATCCTGGCCACGCTGCCGGCCGCGCTGGCGGCGCTGCCCGCGGAGCTCGCCGCGGCCACGGAGATCGAACGCGCCGCGCTGGAACTGCGCTCCCCCACACTCGGACGTGAACTGGCCGAGGTGGTCGAGTCGTTTCGCGCCGTCGTGCGCCGGTTCTCCCGGGAGACCGTGACGATCGCCGCCAGCGGTGAGGCGCGGGTCGGGAAGAGCACCCTGCTGCAGTCCATCACCGGTCTCGGCGATGGGCAGCTGCCGGCATCCACCGGTTCCCGGGTGACCGCGGCGCGCATCGTGGTCTTTCATTCCCCGGCCGCCCAGCGGGCCACCCTCACGCTGCATTCCTTCGAGAGCTTTCGACAGCACGTTCTTCGGCCATACCACGTGGGCCTGAACATTCTTCCGGTGCCGGCGTCCCCGGAGGAGTTCGCCCGCTACCGGTATCCGGAGGTCACCGACCTCGCGAACGAGGAACGCGGTGGCCACCGCCAGGCGGCCCTGCTGCGCCGGCTGCGGGACATGCAGGACTCCTTCGGGTCCTACCGGGAGCTGCTGCGCGGCACCGAGCAGGACATCGCGCTTTCCGACGTCCGCGGCTACGTCACCTACCCACCGGCGTCGCAGGAGGCCGCCGGCGGCGCGAGCCGCCCCTACCTCGCGGTCCGCGAACTGCGCGTCCACACCCCGTTCCCGCACGCGCGGGTGGACCGGTTGGCGGTCGTCGACCTGCCGGGCCTGGGCGAGGTGTCGGCGGAGGCGCACATCCACCACATGGAGGCGTTGCGCGACGACGTCGACCTGGTCCTGCTCGTGAAACGGGCGGGTCAGGGGCTGGCCCTGTGGCGGGAGGAGGACGAGCAGAACCTCGACCTGCTCGACGAGGCCCGCGGGCCGATCACCGCCCGGCGTGACCGGGAAACGGATTCGCCAGAACGAGGACGAACTCACCGGGGACCTGCTCGCCGGCGAGTTCCGCGCGGGTTCGCTGTCGGGCACGGAAAGCGTCAACTACTACCACATGCAGATCACGCCGGACGATGTTCCGGGCGAGGGCCTGGCCATGACGTTCATGGACTTCCCCGGCCGGCTGCTCACCCCGTCCGAGCGGGCCACCCGAGCCGCGGAATGGGCGGAGATCCTGGCCTTCACCCGGGTGAGCACCGCCCTGCTGATCCCGATCGACGCGGTCGTGCTCATGGAGGCACGCACCAAGGACCAGCACCGCGCGATACCGCGCCTGCTGGGCCTGGGCGACGTCCGGACAGTCGCGGAGACCTGGGCGACAAGCCGCAACACCCGGCGCGGCGAACCGGCCACGGTGATCTTCTGCCCGGTGAAGTGCGAAAGCTACTTCACCGACCAGGGCGGCCGTGGCCGCGACCGTTCCCACGAACTCGCCCGCAGGGTGCAGGAAGTGCACGCGAACGTGGTCGACACCATCCACCGCGAGGCGGGCCACGCGCAGCTGCTCTACGCGCCGATCGACAGCATCGGCTGCGTCGAACTCGTCGATCCGCACTGGACGCTCATCGACGGCGGGAAAATACTGGAACCCGACCCGGAGTTCCTGGTCCGCCCACCCGGTCGGCGCAGTGTCGTCGGGGCCAAGGACGTTCTCATCCCGCTGGTGAACCAGGCCGTCAACGCCGCCCGGCAGAGCGCGGAGAACCTCGAGAAGGCCGCTCGGGCCGAACAGGAACGACGCACCGAAGTCAACGGCCTCACCTTCTGGGACGCCGCCTCCAGATTCGGTTTCTGGACCGAGGTGCGGGACCGGATGGACGGCGCCACGAAACGTCGGAAAACGCTGAAGGAAGGCGCCACCGTCGAGGCCGCCGCGGCCCTGCGTACCCTCGACGCCTACGACAACGTGCTCGCCGGGATCAGCAACCGCAGCTTCGGCCCACGGGTTCGCACCCTCTAAGGAGATCCCATGCGCGTCACGGTGATGACCAGGGGTCGCGCCCGGGCGAACGACTACACCTTCTTCCCCGAACCACCGGCGGACTCGTGGTGGCGCGCCTACGGCTCCCACACGTCCTTCGAGCACCCGACCCTGCTCGTCGAGTCGGACGGCCAGGCAGGTACGTGGCGTCTGTACGCCGGCGGCATTCCCTCCAGACGGCGGGATTCGCAGGCGACCCGCATCCGGTACTCCTGCGTTCTCGACGGCGGCACCGGCGAGGCCGAGGGTGTCGGCCTCGCCGGTGCCCTCGTCACCGCCTGGCTGGTCGAGGACGAGCGCGCCAGACTGGGCCGCCGCCTCGACCAGTGGGCCGGTGAGGACATCGTCGACGCCTGGTACCTGACCGACACCACCCGCCCCGGGCCCGACGAGGTCGCCCACGCCGTCGCCGCGGCGGTGGATGTCACCGGCCCGCACGAGGCCACGCCGACCGCCGAGGCCACCGCTCCCTGGCCGTGGCCTGGGGACGTCGTGGTGGGCAGCCTGGCCGCCGACGAGGCGAAGGAATCCCTGCTCACGCTGGTCACCGCACTGCTCACGGGCACGGCCGCCGGGGCCGCCGTCCTGCTGAACCTGCTGGACTTCGGCAGATGGCCCGACCCGTCACCCGACCTGGTCGCCCTGGTCAGCCGCAGCGGCCCGGACGTGCTGATCCTCGACCCGCACAGCGCCATCCCCCTCGCCCTGGCCGCCCCCACGGCGTCGACGCCGGCGCCGGCGGTGCCCGAGGTGATGCCCGGCCCAAAAGGCCCGTTCCCGGCCCGCCGGATTCTGCTCGCGGCGATTCCGCTGATAGCCCTGGCGACACTGACAGCAGCCCTGACTCTTGGTTTCCTGTTCCTGCACAGGTGAAGTCGGTCTTCGGATTCCTCAAGGGCGCCCACGACTATGTCCACTCCAGTCGAAATCCTCGAGCGCAGTCGCTTCTCCTGCTCGTCTCACCCGTGCTTCTCAGCGGCCAGGGCAGCGTCCTGCTCAGCCCGGGCCCCTGGACGCTGCCCCGCTATGACATGACAGCCGTCAAGGACGTTCCGGGCGAACTACGGTGGATACTCCGCGTCCGCGCCGGCCTGACTGTTCGAATCGGCCACAGGATCGACAGTTTCGACCGCCCAGGCGGCGAATCCCACCAGTACTACAGCTGCCAGCTGGCCGATCCAGAGCGTTCCCAGCCGACGACCGAATACCACTGGTTCACGGAGATCCAGGCGACGGAGAAAATCGACGACGAGTTCGACCTTGACATGATTCGGTGGGCGTTCTCCGCCCATGACCACTAGCCAGTGGCGGATGAGAGGTGCGCGGTGGGAGATTTCCTGACGGACCTGTTCTCGTTGGACGGACGTTCGGCGGTGGTGACCGGGGCCACCTCCGGGATCGGCCGGGCCATCGCGGGCGCACTCGGCCGGGCGGGAGCCCAGGTCGTCGCGCTGGGCCGCCGCACCGACGCGCTCACCGCGGTGGTGGCCGAACTGCGCGCCGCCGGGGGCGCGGCGGAGGGCATCAGCGTTGACCTGGCGGATCGAGCGGAGCTGCGTCGGGTGGCGGAGCGCGCGGCCGAGCCGTTCGGCGAACCGGACATCCTGGTGACCGCGGCAGGCGTGAACCTACGGCCGCCGTTCGGCGACCTCACCGACCAGCAGTGGGATCAGACGATGGCCGTGAACCTGGACGCGCCCTATCTGCTGGGCCGACGGTACGGGCCGGCGATGGCGGCGCGCGGCTGGGGGCGGATCGTCAATCTGGCGTCGCAGCAGACGATTCGGGCGTTCGGGAACAGCGGTGCGTACGGGGTGTCCAAGGCGGGCATCGCCGCGCTGACCAGATCGCAGGCCGAGGCCTGGTCGAAACACGGGGTGTGCTGCAACGCGATCGCACCCGGATTTGTTCGGACACCCATGACCGCTGCCGTTTTCGAGGACCCTGGACGAGCGGAAGCCCTCGCGGCCCGTACGATGATCGGGCGCAACGGGGAACTCTCGGATTTCGTGGGTGCCGCGGTTTTCCTCGCCGGCCCGTCGGCCGCCTACATCACCGGGCAGACGCTCTTCGTCGATGGCGGCTTCTCGGCCACCTGAGCGGTGACCCCAGAACCTGTGACCCCAGAACCTGTGACCCCAGAACCTGTGACCCCAGAACCTGTGGGCCCAGAACCTGTGGGCCCAGAACCTGTGGGCCCAGAAGTCGTGACCCCAGAAGTTGCGGGCCCACTCTCTGCCACTTCTAAGCTATAGCACGGTGGGGGGCTTGCCGCAAGACCCGGTGGATGCCGCAGAATCGCCAGCCGTGGCTGGCATCCGTGGTGGAACGGGTGCCCGGTCCGCGCGCAGTGGTCGTCCGCGACCTCCGACCGAAAGCTGGAGCTGACGCTGTTGAACTCCCTCACCACCAGCGCGTTCGACCTGCCCGAGCATCTCGCCGCGAAGGGCGACGAGGCTCTGGTCGGCGACGACGATCGGCACTTCGCCGCCATCACGGCCAGCCTCGAGCGGCAGATCGCCGAGCTCACCGAACGTCTCGTCCAGGCGCGTCGCCGGCCAGGCGGCAAGGGTCAGGCCGCGATGGACCGCGACCTGGAGGTGCACCGCCTCACCGACCGGCTGCGCACACTGAGCCGCTTCGGCCTGGATCTGTGCCTGGGCCGGATGGTCCACGCCGACAGCCCAGACGGGCCAGACGGGCCAGACGGGCCAGACGGGCCAGACGGGCCGGTGTACATCGGTCGTCTCGGCCTGCTGGACCAGGCCGGGCGGCGGCTGCTGCTCGACTGGCGCTCCCCCGCCGCCGAGCCGTTCTTCGGTGCGACCCACGCGAACCCGATGGGTTTGGCGAGCAGACGCCGCTACCGCTGGACCCTCGGACGGATCACCGACTACTGGGAGGAGGTCTTCAGCACGGACGGCACCGGCGAAGCTGGCACGCTCGAAGGGCATGCCGCGCTCGACGACCAGTCCGCCTTCATCGCGAGCCTGGGCAGCAGCCGCTCGCCCCGGATGCGGGACGTGCTGGGCACCATCCAGGCCGATCAGGACGCGATCATCCGCGCGGGCTCGCGTGGCGCGCTGGTCGTCGACGGCGGCCCCGGCACCGGCAAGACCGTCGTCGCCCTGCACCGCGCCGCCTACCTGCTCTACGCCGACCCACGCCTGCGCCAGCGCCGACGCGGCGGTGTGCTGGTCGTCGGCCCCCACCAGCCCTACCTGGTCTACACCGCCGACGTCCTGCCAAGTCTCGGCGAGGAGGGCGTGCAGACCTGCACCCTGCGCGACCTCGTCCCCGAAAGCGCCAGCGTCCCCGGAGCGGTCGACGGTGCCGAGGAGCCCGCGGCGCTGGTCGAGCGGCTCAAGGCGTCGGCACGCTGGGTGGAGGCGATCGACACGGCCGTGCGCTTCTACCAGGAGCCACCGACGGTCACGGTGACGATCACGACTCCGTGGTCGGACGTCCGACTCACCGCCGACGACTGGGCGCAGGCGTTCGACGTGGCGCAGGTCGGCACCCCGCACAACGAGGCACGCGACCAGGTCCTCGAGGAACTGCTCACGATCCTCGAGGAGAAGTTCGCCAACGTCCTGGTCGGCGATCCCGACGGGGACGGCTACGAGGAGATTCCCCCCGAGCAGCTGCGCGCGGCCCTGCTGCGTGACCGGGGATTCCGCGGCGCGTTCGCACGGGCCTGGCCGCTGCTGGACGCACCCGACATCGTCGCCGACCTGTGGTCCGTGCCGGCTTACCTGCGCAGATGTGCGCCGTGGCTGAGCCGCGAGGAGGTCGGGGCGCTGCGCCGCGCCGACTCCCGGGCGTGGACGAACGCCGACCTGCCGCTGCTCGACCTCGCCCGCCAACGCCTCGGCGACCCGCGGTCCGCCCGTCGGCGCCGCCAGCAGGCGTCCGCCGCGGCGGCCGAGCGGGAACGGATGTCCCATGTCGTCGACAGTCTGCTCGCGGCCGAGGACGACTACGAAGGGGCTGCGACGATGCTCGTCGGCCAGGACATGCGCGACGCCCTGGTCGACGCGGACGCGTTCACCCGCACCGACCCCGACCTGCTCGCCGGCCCCTTCGCGCACATCGTCGTCGACGAGGCCCAGGAACTCACCGACGTGCAGTGGCAGATGCTGCTCGCCCGCTGCCCGTCACGCAGTTTCACCATTGTCGGCGACCGCGCTCAGGCCCGCCACGGCTTCACCGAGACCTGGCGGGAACGCCTCGCCCGGGTCGGTTTCGACGAGGTTCGGCTCGCCTCGCTCAGCATCAACTACCGGACGCCTCAGGAGGTGATGGCCCAGGCCGAACCGGTGATCCGCGCCGCGCTGCCCGACGCCAACGTGCCGACGTCCATTCGCGCCAGCGGCCTGCCCGTCACCCGGGCGGCGGTGAGCGACCTGGAGAGCATTCTGATCGACTGGCTGGACGGGCGGTCCGAGGGCACTGCCTGCGTGATCGGCACCGCGGATTTCCAGCCGTCGGAACGCGTCCGGGCTCTTCCCCGCGTTCAGGTGCTGACACCGACCCTCGCGAAGGGCCTCGAGTTCGATCTGGTGATCCTGGTCGACCCGGAGACCTTCGGCGTCGGCATCACCGGCGCGGTCGACCGCTATGTCGCGATGACCCGCGCCACCCGCCACCTCGTCCTGCTCTCCCCGTCTGATCTCCCCGTCTGATCTCGTCCGCACCTGATCTCGTTGGCACCTGATCCGGCCAGCACCTGATCCGGCCGGACGTCTGGCGCCATCGATCCCGCGCGATCAGAATCCGGAAGGCCGTCCGGAGCATCCACCTGGGCCAGGATGTCCCGGACGGCCACGACGATCAGAAGGATCGATCGATCAGCACGGCCATATGGTCAGCGAGGTGCGAATACGTTCGCCCATCCCATCGCACGGAAATGAATGTCCGGTGCAGGGGTTCGGTCAGAGGGCCGGCGCGGAGAGGGCAGCCTGGACGACGCGGACGACGTCGTTGATCGAGGAGAGGGTGAAGACGTCCTGGTCGTCGATCTCGATGCCGTAGGTGCGCTCGACCCGCGAGATCATGACGAGAACCTTCACCGAGTCCGCGCCTTCGGCTCCCCGCAGGTCCGAGTCCGGTGCGAGGCGGTCCAGTGGGATGCCGATCTCGCGATGCACGATCTCGGTGACGGTACGAAGGATCTCGTCTCGGGACGCGGCGGTGGTCATGCTGACACTCCTTGCCTGGTCGGATGGCCTGGTCGGACCGGGCTGGTCAGGCGGGCGTCTCGGCCGCGGCCAGGTCGGCCATGGCGCCACGGATGGATGAGTTGCGGCTGAGATCGAGACCCACGGCCGTCCCGAGCATGCGCCGGAGCTTCGCCTGCAGCTTGTCCAGGGCGTCGGGCGCGGAGATCTGGAGGTAGACGTCGATGACGTCGTCGACGGTCTCGTAGCCCCGCATCTGTTCCACCCGCTGGTGCTTGTAGACGCCCACCGGGTGATTGAGCCGGGCGCTCGTCACGTAGAAGTGGATGCGCTCCAGCACCGACTTCAGCTCATGTGGGTGCTGCTCCAGCCGGCGCTTCAGATAGTAGAGGAACTCGCGGGCGTGCCCCGCCTCGTCCCGGCTCGCCCGCAGGAAAAGATCGGCCAGAACGGGTTCCTCGACCCATTCCGACAACGCCCGGTAGACCGTGTTGACAATGATCTCGGAGATCACGTTCGTGGTCAGCGTCGCGCTCGGGGTGACGCCGGCCTCGTACGGCTCCCGCAACGCCTCGATCCTCGCCTGGTCAATGTGGATGTCGACCCCTCGCAGCCACGCCCGGAACGCGTAGTGGTGCTGGAGCTCCTGATAGGCCCAGACAGCGACGAAGGCCGAGCAGTCGTAGTCGTCGTCGAACTCGCTGAGGAATCCGTGCAGACCAGGAAGAGAGGTGGCCTCACCCATCACCACGCCCTTGACAAGGGGAATGTAGGCGGGCTGGACCAGATCGCGACGGATGTTGTCAAGGTCGAGGTCGGAGACCTTCCACTGCAGACGCTCGTAGTGCGTGAAGACCTCGAAGCTGTGCGCCGTTTCCGGCGTGGCGGTCGGCATGGGAGAATCCCTCCTGGGTATTTCCTCGCAGCCCGTTCCGCCGCCACCATATTCGGCCCGCCAGCCGCCGGCAACCATTGATCACAATATCCCAATCGCACAATCCACATCTGCTATCTCGCGGCATCCGGGCTCTCAGCCGCCGCCGGTCGGGGGCGGACACGCACCCGCGACCCCGCCCACGATCCGCGCGCCTGCCGGCATCGCCCTGCGGTACAACCGGAATGGGCCCCCTGCCCGGGAGGGCCGAACCTGTCGAGAGGATCGTGCCCGTGACCTCGCCTTCTTCCCCCGCAACGGCCAGCGGGATCGCGTCCGGACCGCGCACACCCGGGTTCGGGGTGCATCTGGGATCGGTCAACCCCAAGGCCTGGGTGGACGTCGCGGTCGAGGCCGACCGGCTCGGGTTCGAGTCGGTGTGGGTACCCGAGCACGTGGTCGTGCCGATCGAGACGAGCGGGAGCCCGTTCGCCGGGTCGGACCATCCGCCGATCCCGCCGAACGTCCCGGTGCACGACGCCCTGGCGATGCTGAGCTTCATCGCGGCGAAGACCACCAGGATAAAAATCGGTACAAATGTGTTTAATATTGGACTTCGCCATCCTTTTCTCACCGCACGGGCGGCGACGACGGTGGACATCCTCTCCGGTGGCCGGCTGGCCCTCGGGGTCGGCGCGAGCTGGCTGCGGGCGGAGTGGGACGCGCTCGGCCTCGACTTCGACACCCGCGGCGCACGGATCGACGAGATCCTCGACGTCCTGCGCCGGCTGTGGACCGAGGAGGTCGTCGAGCATCACGGCCGGTTCTTCGACTTCGGTCCGGTCATGTTCGAACCGCGGCCGGTGCGCCCGAGCGGACCGGCGCTGCACATCGGCGGAGACGGAGCCGCGGCACTGCGCCGAGCCGCCACGTACGGCACCGGCTGGATGCCGATGAACCACACCGCCGAGCAGCTACCGGCGTCCCTGGAGCGCCTGGCCGCCCTCGCCGAGCGCGCGGGACGCACCGACCCGCTGGAGGTCACCATCAGCGGCCAGGTACGCCGGCCCGAGGACATCGAGCCCTACGTCAAGGCCGGAGTGACCCGGATCATCGTCCAGCCGTGGGCTCGCTCCCGGGAGGCGATCGACGAAATGCGGCGCTTCGCGGCGGATGTCATCGTCCCGCTGGGTGCCGGCTGAACCGACCGGGGCGGCATCGTTTTGCACCAGGCCCGCCGAGGCACGCCCAGTGCCACCGAGACGGCTCGACCGTGCGCCCTCGACCCGTACGCTGAGCCGACGCTATCAATTCAGCACCGCCACAAAATCTGCATACATACAGTATTTTTGGAACTACCCGCAGTAAAGCGATGCAGGTCGCAGGAAACAAGCCGCCTTCTTGTTGCATCGTTATAGATGTCAGCACTAATTGCGGGAGTGACCTAATGCATTCTGTGGACCACGTCACCATCGTCGGCCCGTCGGACGGCGGCTTAGGCATAGAGCTGCCTCGTCAGGACCTACGGCACCGCGCCGAGCTCGCGGGCCGCACCGACCGGACGGGCGCTCGCGTACGAGCCGCTCTGCGCTGCGCGAACGGGCCGCTGCGCGCCCGCGTCCTCGCGCACACGCTCGACCTTCCGTCGTCCGAGGTCACCGCCGCCCTACGGCGGCTACAGGAACTCGGCGCCGCCACCTCACGGGACCGCAGGTGGACCGCCGTCATCGACGACTGAGCCGAACCCGGGGCGCCTGAGCCGAACCGGGACGACGATCCCGGCCGCCCGCTACCGAACCGCGATGCCCGAGGCGACGAGCCGGCCAACGAAGCTCCGGCTCGCCTCGACCCCGAACGACCCGCCGAGCACAGCACCGTCCTGGTCGAAGCACATTCGACGGACTCGGCCGACCACGGCCGGGTTTCCCCTGACGGGCGCCCCCGGCGGCGTCATTACGCGCGTCACATTATTGCGGTTTTATCAACGCCGGGCCGAGATGTTTCGTTGAAGACGAACTCACAGGTGATGGCGGTTTCGCCGTTCCGGCAGGTGTCCGAGCCCGGATTGGCCTCGATGTTGTCCGTATCCGGCCCACCGTTGCGCATCTGAGCCGACGCGCAGGGGTCACTGTCCGGCGACCCTGCGTTCACCTTGACCGGGGACGCTTGCCACCGAGGGACCACGGACCTTCGGAGGCAGCGTGGCACGGTCGTCGGTCATCGTCACCGGCGCGGCGTCGGGGATCGGACGCGCGTGCGTGCACCTGTTCACCGAGCGCGGCTGCGACGTGGTGGCTGTCGACAACGACAGGTCCCGCCTCGAGGATCTGGCCCGAGCTCCCCGAGCCGACGGGTTGGCCGGACCGGGCGAGCTCGTCACGCTGGTCGGGGACGTGTCCAGGCAGGAGACGGGCACGGCCATGGTGCGCGCGGCGCTGGAGCGCTTCGGCCGCCTCGACGTCGCGGTGCTCAACGCCGGGATCGGCGGCACCCTGCCCTGGGAGGACGAAGGCGCGATCGCCCGGCTCGACGAGATCCTGGCGGTCAACGTGCGCGGCGTCGCGATCGGCATCCGGTCGAGTGTGCCGGCGCTGCGGGCCGCCGGCGGTGGAGCGATCGTCGTGACGGCGTCCAGCGCGGGGCTCGCGGCCGACCCGGGCAACTGGGCCTACAACGCGTCCAAGGGCGCGGTGATCAATCTGGTCCGGGCGGCGGCACTTGATCTCGCCGCCGCGGACATCCGGGTCAACGCGATCGCCCCCGGCCTGACCGAGACACCGCTGATGGCCCGCCACCGCGACATCCCGGGGCTGGTCGAGGCGTCCAGCCGGCGCGTCCCGCTGCAACGCTGGGGGCTTGCCCGGGAGCAGGCCGCGGCCATCTGGTTCCTCGCGTCGGCCGACGCCGCCTACATCACCGGCGCCGTCCTGCCCGCGGACGGCGGCCTGACGGCGATGCACGGCGCCGTCCCCCCGCCACCCCTGGCCTGACGACCGACGGCCACACCTGGCCTGACGACCGCGGCTGGTGGCCGCCCCAGCGGTGGCCTGCCACGGTGCAAGGGGGACGTGCAGGGCCGCACCTGATGGTTGCGCTCTTTGCGGGATCGGCCCAGCACGGTGTGATGTGTTCACCGGCGGACGCACAGACCGCGTCCCAGCTACCGAGGCGAGGAGGGCTCCTGGTGAGTACAACGGGATTCTCCTCCTGGGACTGCGGATTCCGCCGAGGGTTGCTGCCCCGCTCGCATTCGATCCCCCATCGCGGTGGGCGGATCGCCACGCGGGCGTGTATGGGCGGTGAGGCACACCGGGAGAGGACCGCACGCATCGCAATCCCAGGTCCTCTCCCGGACCCTGTTCCCACGACCAACCCCGCACCATCCGACCCGCACACGACCGGTCAGCACACGACCGGTCAGCCGACGAGCGGCCAGCACACGGCGGTGCGAGCCGGCGCCGGGGCGTTGCCGTACTGGCGACGGCCGGCCTGCGCTCCCGGGCTGCGGTTCACCTGCCGCGACAGCACTGTGATCATCCGCTACCGGTACGCCGGTCGGACATGCGAACTGCGGATGCCCCACGGGCTCTGGTCGCGGTTCGTCGACGACGTCCGGCGGGGACGGTTCGATCTGCTCGCCGTCGCCGACGGGGAGAACGGCTGGACGTCGTGGAGTCTGGGCCACGGTCAGGTCGCCCGCGGCCTGCCCGACGAAGTGATCATCCGGGTCGGCGCACGGCAGGACGAGCAGCGGGAACGTCGGCTGCCCACGACGATCTGGGAGTTGATCCTCGTCGCGGTGCGGGCGCACGCCATCGACAACCTCGACGCGCCGACGCCCGTCCGACCAGATGATCATCGGCCGTCCGGCTTCCTGCTCCTGCACGGCAGCGCCCTGCGCCCTGCGACCCGACCACGCACCGACGGCCAGGACCGGCGGCCAGGCGACTAGCCGGTTCGACACACGGCCCGGCGCGGTCCGCGGAGGGCTGACCGCGTCGGGTCCCCGCACCCGATCCCGCCATCCCGCCCCTTGACCACCGGTCACCAGCCACCGACCACCAGTCACCGCTACCGGCCATCGGCTGGTTCAGACCAGGCGCCCCTGCGACGGGGACGCCTCAGCCCGACGGGCCGCTCGCCGCCCCCACCCCATCGGCGAGTGGCCCGTCGGATGTTCGTGGCACCGCGCGCCGCCCGTTCGGGCCGGCCGGCGGGTGCACCTAGGAGCCGGCGGCGACCGGTGGGCGTGCCCATCCGGGCATACCCCGTTGGCCAGCGAATTCAGCCTGATGCGCGCCACGGGCCCGGTTCCCCCCGGGTGCACCGGGGTGTTCCCACGGGGGTGCCCGCGGCGGGCTCGAACCGCCCCCACCGGACGGTTCTCGCGCGCCGTCGGCCGCTGCACCACGGGTCACATCGGCGCCCCGCGCGGCGTCAGCGGTGACATTCCGATGGACCGGGAAGCATTATCCGTCCCGGCCCGGAACAGATTCCCGCCGACCCGCCGACCCGGAAATCCACCCGCTTTGGATGCGGCCCTGGACAGGGTTTTCTGGCCGGTCGGAGTGATGTTCCGACCGGCCAGAACAGGTGACGTCAGACCGCGGCGAACGAGACCTCGGTCGACTTGATCAATGCTGTGACCTCGACGCCCGGCTCAAGCCCGAGCTCCTCGGCAGCGGCCCGGGTGATGGCGGCGGTGATCTCCAGGCCCTCGCCCAGTGCGATGCGCGCCACCGACATGGCGCCGCCGGAGTCGAGGTCGACGAGCGTCCCGCGCAGCTTGTTGCGGATGCTCAGACCAGCGGTTTCGCGGATGGCCACCGAGATGTCCGTTGACTTGATCAGAGCGGCGACGGGGCTGCCCACGCCCACGCCCAGCTCCTTGATCGCATCCATGGTGACGGTGGCCGTCAGCGTGTGCCCACCGGAGATCTCCATGGCGACGGTCCCCATGACGGAGCCGTGGACAACTTCGCTCACAATCCCGGTGAATTGATTACGAATACTAAGGACCATGAATAAATCCTACTCGGCGGATGTATCGAAGGAGTTGCCGCGACGATGACTCACCTTGGCGATGCGATCGATACCGGAGCGCGACCGCCGCCGACGCCGACGATGCCGCCACCCCTCATCCGACCACGCCACATTCGGGGGGTGGCCCCCTACCCCGTTCGGGCATGAATCCGCCGGCACGGGCGCCACACGCAACCTTGTTCCGTATCTGCGTCGAAATTGCTACCATCGACCCGTAGTTGCGGCGCCAGAGGCCCGCAATGTGTCCGTGATCCGCGGGTGGGTCCAGGCAACGAGAAGGGATGAAGGTGATGTCGCCGCAGCTCAGCGTCGTTACTGTTGTTCCGGAGCGGCGCGGCGCCCCGGAAACCAGGGCGCGCGGCGGCCACCAGGTGCTGGCACCTTCGGGCGTCCGGACTTCTGTTCGTAGCCGGGCGTCAACAGAGTTGGTAATTTTTGAGCCGACCCGAAAAACGCCGGAAACCGACCGGCCCACCGGCGGCCGGCACCTTTGTTCTGACCCTTTCCCGCAGAGCCGATACGAGCCGACGAGCAGAGTAGGTGGCTGACGTGTTCTGGAGCGGTTCCGCGCACTCGCACGAGGAGACGAAACAGTGGCTCGCCCGTGTCGACGCCGTCACTCCGGTGCTGACCCAGGAGCGTGAACGGACCGAACGAGAACGGGTGACATCCCCGGCCGTCCTCGACGCGCTGCGGGAACAGGGCATCCACCGCATGTGGGTGTCCCCGTCGTTCGGCGGCGGTGGCGTCAGCGTCCGCACCGGATCCGCCGTGTTGCAGGCGCTCGCCCGCGTGGACGCGTCGGTGGCCTGGCAGATGGGCGTCCAGGGCGTCATCTCCCGGATGTCGGACTACCTGCCCGAGCAGGTCTCCAGGCTGTTGTTCGCCGAATCCGACGGCCTCGTGGTCGGCGGCATCAACCCGACCGGACAGGCCGAGGCGGTACCCGGCGGATACCGGCTTCGGGGCCGCTGGTCGTTCGCCAGCGGATCGACCCACGCCGACTGGCTGGTCTGCGCCAGCACCCTCACCAACGCCGCGGACGGTACCAACCCCGCCGGCGGTACCGAGGTCGCCGCCGGTGCTGAGGACGCCGCCCGGCCGCCGGCCACGCGCATGCTCTTCGTGCCCGCCGACGCGGTGCGATTCGACGACGACTGGCGGTCGATGGGGCTACGCGGCACCGGCAGCGTGAGTTTCACCGCCGACGATCTGTTCGTCCCCGCCGAGTTCTGCGTCGACGGGAGCCTGCTCCGCCGTCCGCCGCAGGATCGGCCCTCGCGGGGCTATCCCATCGCCTACTACGACTTCGGGCCGTTCACCACCGCGTCCACCGCCCTGGGAATCGCGCAGGACGCGCTGAGTGCCTTTCCCGGCATCGCCGTCGGCGCCGTTCCCGCCCGGGGGACGCAGACCCTCGCCGCCAGCCACACCGTGCAGGCCGGGCTCGCCCGGGCCGCCGGCCTGGTGCGCGCCGCGGAGCTCATGCTCGAGGACGCGGCCAACCACGCCGAACTGCGCTGTCCGCTCGGCGGCGAGGACCTGTCGGCGCTGATCAGACTGGCCGCAGCCACCGTTGGTGAGCACACCGTCCGGGCCGTCGACAGCCTGCACAGCCTGGCCGGCACCCGGTCACTGGCCGAGGGCAGCCGGTTGGATCGCTGTTTCCGGGACGTCCACAGCGCCGTCGCGCACATCACACTGGCGCCGACGAACTTCGAGATGGTGGGTGCCTACCTGCTCGGCGACGCGCTGATGATGCGACGATGACCGGGGCTCGCGGCGGACAGGCACGACGGCGGACGCTACCCAGCCGGCGTCGCCCCCGTCCCCGCCACCCACGCACACCCGATCGACCGCCGTCCCGGCCCGGCCTCTCCCCGCGCCGGCCCGCGCGCGGCCCCGCCTCCATCCGCACGACGGCACCGGCCGCACGACGGCGCCGGCCGAGTGACGGCGCCGACCAGGCCACAGATCGAGCAGTAGTACTGACCGTTCCGGTACAACCGTGACGATCAACCCGACACAGCGTGATTCGGGTCAATAATCAGCGGATGGCCTTCACATCTCCCGGTAGGATGAGCACAATGCCCGCATTCGACGTGAAGACCGCCATCACCCTCCATCCGGCCAATTCGGTGGACGATTACTACAGATACCCTTTTGTCACCCTTTCGACAGTTTCAGACAGAACCGCGCCCCTGCGGGCGCGGAGGCCGACATGACGCGCGCCTATCCCGCCATGGCCACGGCGCCGGCTGAGACCGAGGCCCCCGAGGTGCTGTTCGTCTGCACGCGAGGCGCCGGCCGCTCGCCGATGGGGGCAGCACTGCTCAGTCAGCACAGCCACGGTCGCATCCAGGCCCGTTCGGCGGGCACCTGCCCCGCGCCGTGGACGCCACCCGTGGTCGTCACGGTCATGGCCGAGCTCGGCATCGACCTGTCCGCGCACCAGCCGACCCCGCTCACCGACGACGCGCTGCGATCCGCCTCGGTGATCATCACGATGGGTTGTGGTGACGCGGTCCCGCAGTATCCGCACGCCCGGTACCTGGCCTGGGAGATCGACGATCCGGCCGGGTGCTCCCTGGACGAGGTCCGCTCCATCCGCGACGAGATCGACACCCGGGTCCGGGCCCTGCTCTACAGCCTCGGCATCGCCGCCCGGGTCGGTCTGCTCCGCGGTGGCGCCATCCCCGGCAGCCCCGACCCCGACCGCCCGGGCGGTCCCGGTCTGGTCGCGGGCCCACGGATCGTCGGCGACGGGCCGTCCGCCCAGATCGGCGGTGCGTCGGTGAGCACGGCCGCGACGCTGACCGGTCAGATCGTCCGCGAGCCGGCGACGCTCGGCTACGGAGGCTGGCCACAGCGGCTACCCGTCCCGCCGCCGCGGGCCCGCCACCACCAGCTCGCTCTTGTCCGGGCGCCCCAGATCGGCCCCGTGCCACACGGCTGAGCCGGATCGCCCGTAGCCACCAGCCGACTACTCGGTCCGGTTACTCGGCCCGGTTACTCGGCGGCGATCCGTCCGACATGGGCGACGGTGCATCGCAGCACGGTTCCGCTCGGGACGTCCACGCCGACCGGGCGAGAGGTGAACGTCTTGATCTCGCCCGGCGCGACCCGCGGCACGGAGGCCAGACCACTTTCGATCTTGCTGTCGTTCGCCCGGACGTCGATCTGGATGACGTAGTTCGACCGCTTGGACGAGCTGTTACGCACCGTCCCCTGCACCACCGCCCGGTGGTTGTCCGGGTCGCGCGTGCACGTGGTGACCCGGACGTCGTTGGCCACCCCGGACCCGCCCGACGAGCAGCCGACCAGCAGGCCGACGCTCATTGCGGCGAGCCCCAGCGTCACCCCGACCACGGACGGGCGACTGGCGCGCGAGGATCGCATTCCGCGAGCCTATGAGGCGACGCCGAACCAGGCCCGGCAGTAACAGATTCCGCACTGTCAGCTCCCTGACTGCGCCGGCGCCAACAACACCTCGGACGACAGCCAGGCCTGCAGTTTCTCGGGCGGCAGCGGACGGGCGAACAGGTAGCCCTGCGCGGCGTCACAACGGGCTCGACGCAGCCGCTCGACCTGGTCCTCGGTTTCGACTCCCTCGGCGGTGACGGTGAGCCCGAGCGCGTGCCCCAACGCGACCAGCGCGTGCAGGGTGGTCGCGGTGCCCGGATCGGCGGCCGCGTCCCCGTCCCGGATCACCAGCGGGCCGGCGAGCTTGAGGGTGTGCAACGGCAACCGGTGCAGCCGGGCGAGGTGGGCGTAGCCCGTGCCGAAGTCGTCGAGCGCCAGGCGAACCCCCCGCTCGGCCAGATCGCCCAGCACCCGGGTCACATCACCGGTCGGGCCCAGCAGCATCGCCTCGGAGAACTCCAGTTGCAGCAGATCCGCCGGCAGCCCGCTGGCCACGAGAATCCGGTCCACCTCGTCCACCAGGCCCGGCGCGCGGACCTGCCCCACGCTGAGATTGACACTGACATACCGGGCATACCCAGGGTGGTCGATCCGCCAGCGGGCGGCCTCGGCGCAGGCCAGTTCGAGCACCCGACGGCCAAGCGCGGCGATCTGGCCGTTGTTCTCGGCCGACCCGAGGAACATCTCCGGTGGCAGCAGCCCGAAGCGAGGATGGCGCCAGCGCACCAGCGCCTCCGTGCCGACCATCGACCTCGTCCGCCCGGGCCCCAACGCGACGATCGGCTGGTAGTGGACGACGAACTCGTCGTCGCGCACGGCGCTGGCCAGCATCGGTGCCAGCACATGCCGGTTGGCCTGGCCGCTGTCGTGGTCGGCGTCGAACACGACCCAACGGCCGCGGCCGGCGTCCTTGGCCTGGTACAGCGACCGATCGGCGGCCTGCATCAGATCCTCGAAGTCGCCCTCGAGCACCTCGCTCTCGGCCAGCCCCAGACTCGCCCCCACCGTCAGCACATGGCTGCCGACCAGGATCGGATCGGCGAGCGCGGCCAGCACCCGGGCGGCCACCGCGGTCACGTCCTCGATCCCGGTGGTGTCGGCGAGCAGCAGGACGAACTCGTCCCCGCCCATCCGGACCAGCATCTGCCCGTCCGTCAGCGTGGCTCGCAGGCGAGCGGACACGGCCACCAGCAGCCGGTCGCCGACCTCGTGCCCGAGGTCGTCGTTGACCGCCTTGAACCGGTCGAGATCCACGAAGCACAGTCCGATCCGGCGGGACTGGCCCCGGGCGGTGAGCTCGTCGACCCGTTCCCCGAGCGCGATGCGGTTCGGCAGTCCGGTCAGGGCGTCGTGCCGGGCCTGGTAGCGCAGCGACTCCTGGAGCTGGTGACGGTCCGTCACATCGGTGACGAGGGTCAGCTGCACCTCACACCGACCGCCGCTGAACTGGCACGACGTCGACAGCTCGGCGCGCACAACCCCGCCGTCCGGGCCACCCAGGCGCGTCTCACTGCGCAGCCGGGTCTCGCCGTGTGGCCGGGTCGCGGGGCCGCGGCGCTGGTCGGCGAGGGCCGCGCCGAGGCGGGCCGCATCGTCCGGGTGGACGAAGTCGGGTAGCGACCGCCCCATCACCCGGGCCCGCGAGACCCCGACCATCCGCGCGAACGCGTCGTTGCTGTCCTGGATGCGACCGGACTCGTCGGCCACGACGATGCCGACCGTCGGCGCGGAGAAGATCAGCTGGACCCGCTCGGTGGTGGCCCGCCGGGCGGCCCGGTGGATCAGGTCCTGGTCGGCGAGGATGCGCTCGCGCAGCGCGTGGGTGTAGCCGCGGGCGAACGCGCCCTGCAGGGCGGCGATCCGATCGGTGAGCTCGGGACCGGGCGCGGACTCCAGCGCGGTGCGCAGGTGGGTGCCGCAGACCTCGATGGTCGCGGCGAGCACGTCACTGGCACCGTAGGTGTGCTCGAGCAGGGCGGCGGCGATGTCGGCCGCGTCCCGCGCGACGAACGGCTCGCGCAGCACGATGTCGACGAGCCGTTCGGACAGCCCGTGCAGCCACCGCTCGACGTCGACGCGCGGTGCGTCCGGGAAACTCGCCCCGGCGATCGCGCGCGCCCAGGCCCGGGCGAAGCCGTCGACCCCCTGGGCGCGCACCGCCGTCGCCGTCTGTGTCCGGTCCATCCGGTGGCTCGTCAGCGGCGACCGACCGCGGCGAGTGCCACGGACCGCCTCGGGTCGTCCACCAGTGGATCCAGGGCGGCCGACCCCGGATCAGGACGCCAGCTCGGCAGGTGCACCAGACCGGGTTCGACCAGGGTGTAGCCCTCGAGCAGCCCGGCGATCCCCTCCCGGGTGCGCGGGTTGATACCGGTGGACGTCCGGTCGTAGACCCCGTGGACGTTGCGGGACTCGTCATCCCAGTCGTCGGCGACCAGATGCGACACGGCCACCGCGCTGCCCGCCGCGGTCGCGTCCCGGAAGGCCGCGACGATGGCGGCGGGATCGTCGTCGTCGCGGATGAAGTGCAGCACGGTGACCATCAGGACGGCGACCGGGCGGCTCAGGTCGAGCAGGGCGGCGACCTGCTCGGAGCCGAGCACCGACGCCGGGTCGCGCACGTCGGCGCGCAGTATCGCCGCGCCGGGGTTGTCGGCGAGCAGCATCTCGGCGTGGGCGACCGCCACCGGGTCGATGTCGACGTAGACGACCCGCGCCCGCGGGTCGAGATGCTGGGCGATCTCGTGCACGTTGCCGACGGTCGGCACGCCCGAGCCAAGGTCGAGGAACTGGTTGATGCCGAACTCGGTCTGGATGTGGCGCACCGCCCGGTGCAGGAACAGCCGGTTCGAGCGGGCCACCAGCGGCGCGTCGGGGAAGGTCCGCACGACCGCCGCGTAGGCCTCCCGGTCGGCGGCGAAGTTGTGCGAGCCGCCCAGGGCGTAGTCGTACATGCGCGCGGCGCTCGGCCGGTCGACGTCCACTCCCGATGCCCATCCGGGTACGTCAGCCATCGTCACTCTCCCCGTTCGCAGCAACCCATCCGTTCGCGGCAACCAGGCCGTTCGCGGCAGTGCACCTGTTCGACCAGCCCAGCGTGGCCACGGACGGTAAAAGAATTGTCCATGCTCACCACATTCGTCACCACGCGGGTCCGCCAGATCGCGCTGGACGACCGAAGCCGGGCCAGCGAGTCACACGCAGCGTCACCACCACCCGCCGGCCCCCGGTCGGCCCAGGCCGTCGTGGCCACGCCCACCCACGCCCGTCCACAGGGAATCACCGCAGGCGACAGCCCACCGCCGACGACAACCCAGGCCAGGCGGAGGCAGGAAAAGGACCAACACGCATCGTCACCCGACGGAATCCCGCGTATACCTCTCGCTCTCTCGTGAAGGTGCACGCGTCGAGGGCGCGGGTGGACGGGCCCGGCGGAAGGGCGCGCCGGACATCCACCGAACAAAACACTGTCGGAATACACCGATGCGGAGAACCGCGCCCATGCACCCCCGTTCGCCCGGTGCACCGGTGCGCCGGGCGGCCCGGACAGGCACATGACAGGCCAGGCCAACCCTGACGCCGCAGGCCAGCGGGCCCGCCGGGCCCCACCCGGCCCGGGCGGGGAAGGGGCGGTATGGTGGTCGCCGGACGCGGCACGGCTCATTTCCTGGCTTTGCCCCACGAGCGGGGCACCGTCCACAGAACAACCGCCCACAGCGCGCCGTCCGGGCTAGGTCTAATCGCCCGCCGGATCGGATGTGTTCCACACCACACAATGTGAGTCCAGGCGAGTCCCACCGTCGCGGAGTGAGGTGACGATGAACACGATGCCAGGGCGCGCACAGGGCGGAAAATAGTCAGGGGAGACCCGTGTGCTCGTGGGGATACGGTCTCCGCGGCGCCAACGGGCACCGCTGGGAGTCAAGAGGTTGAGCGGAGAAGGATCGTGAATACGGACAGCGCCCACACTGGGCACGCCGGCGAACCGGAACGGCTCGAGGGGCGCCGGAGCTCCCCGCACCGCGTGGTGATCATCGGCTCTGGCTTCGGCGGATTGTTCACTGCACAGGCTCTCCGCAAGGCGCCCGTCGAGATCACTCTGGTTGCCAAGACCACCCATCACCTGTTCCAGCCCCTGCTCTACCAGGTGGCGACAGGCATCCTGTCGGAAGGCGAGATCGCCCCGACCACCCGTGAGGTCCTCAGCAAGCAGGACAACGCCCAGGTCGTGCTCGGCGAGGTCACCGAGATCGACGTGAAGGCACGCACCGTCACGTCGCAGCTGCTCGGCCGTACCACCGTGCAGCCCTACGACAGCCTCGTCGTGGCCGCCGGTGCCGGGCAGTCGTACTTCGGCAACGACCAGTTCGCCACCCATGCCCCGGGCATGAAGAGCATCGACGACGCCCTCGAGCTGCGCGGTCGCATCTTCGGCATGTTCGAGCTCGCCGAGGCCTCCACCGACCCGTCCGACGTCGAGCGCCTGCTCACGTTCGTCGTGGTCGGCGCGGGCCCCACCGGCGTCGAGATGGCCGGGCAGATCGCCGAGCTGTCGCGCCGCACGCTGCGCCGCGACTTCCGCAGCATCGACCCGACCCGGGCCCGGGTCATCCTGCTCGACGCCGCCCCCGCCGTTCTGCCGCCCTTCGGCGAGCGCCTCGGCGAGAAGGCACAGGACAAGCTGGAGAAGATCGGCGTCGAGGTGCAGCTCGGCGCGAAGGTCGTCAACGTCGACGCGACCGGCATCGAGGTCGAGGACGCCGACGGCACCCGCCGCCGCATCGAGTCGGTCTGCAAGGTCTGGGCCGCCGGTGTCGCCGCGAGCCCGCTGGGCAAGCAGCTCGCCGAGCAGACCGGCGCCGGCATCGACCGGGCCGGCCGCGTCGAGGTGCTGCCCGACCTCACCCTGCCCGGTCACCCCGAGGTCTTCGTCATCGGCGACATGATGAGCCTCGACCGGCTTCCCGGCGTCGCGCAGGTCGCCATCCAGGGCGGCCGGCATGCCGCCAAGGAGATCCAGGGCTGGGTCGCCGGCAAGCGCACCGGCAACCCGTTCAAGTACCACGACAAGGGCAGCATGGCCACCATCTCGCGGTTCAGCGCGGTGGCCAAGATCGGTGGCGTCCAGTTCAGCGGTTTCCTCGCCTGGCTGGTCTGGCTGGCCGTGCACCTCGTCTACATCATCGGTTTCAAGCACCGCCTGACCACCCTGCTGCACTGGACGGTCAGCTTCATCGGCCGCGGCCGTTCGGAGCGCACCTGCACGGAGCAGCAGATCTTCGCCCGGGCCGCCCTGCAACGCCTCGGGGACAACTTCGCCCCGTCGCTGCCCCCCAAGAGCGACGAGGCACCCAGCTGGACGGGAGCGGCTCGCTCGCCGGTCCCCACCCAGCCCACCCCCGACGCGAACGGCCGGGCCGCCACCCGCGTCTGAGCGTCGCACCCGCACCACGACCGCCCGGGTCAGGGGTTCGATCTCCCTGACCCGGGCGGTCGCGCGTGCTAACACCACCGCGCGTATCACCTCCGGGCAGGCCAGGCCCCCGATCAGGTGATCCCCGGCCATCCCGCGGACATGGTCGCCGCGCGCTCGGCCGCACGCCGCACGCCACCGGGCAGCCCCCGCGCCCACGGCCGGATCGACCGCACACCACACCGTCCGGACCACGCTGATCCACTCCGCGCCGACATCCGCACGGCGTTCGCACCGATATCCCCACCGACGTTCGCTCCGGCGTTCGCATCGGAGCCGGACACGGTTCGCATCTGGTTCACATGTCGGCACGGCACCGTGGTGGGGGCAGCGCGCCACATCGGCGCGCCACGCCGCCACCACGGCGTGCGGACGGGTGGAAGGACAGGTAACGATGCGCAGGTTCATGAGCACACGGCGAGGTGTCGCCGTGGCGTCGGTGGGCATGCTCGGCCTCGGACTGGGCGTCGGCCTGGGACTCACCGGCACCGCGGCCTCCGCCGACACCCCCGCCCCCACCCCCGCCGCCGCGTCGGCGCCCGCCACCGCACCGGACACCGAAGCACCGGCGGGCCGGCGACTCGGCCGCGACCACCCGCAGCTCGCCGAGGCCCGCCAGCTGCGCCAGAACGCCCTGCACGGCGAGGCGACCGTCAGGACCGACAAGGGATACCAGGTCGTCAACGGCCAGCGCGGCAAGGTCACCGCGATCAGCCCGACCTCGCTCAGTGTCACCAGCGAGGACGGGTACGCCGCGACCTACGTCCTGACCGGCGACACGAAGTACCGCGTCGACCAGAAGGCGGCGAAGGTCACCGACATCCACTCCGGAGACACCGTCGCCGTGCGCGCCCGCACCACCGGCGAGACCCACACCGCGGTCGTCGTCGCCGAACCCCGGGACTGACCCGCGCGGATGTGCGCGATCCTGCCGGGGCTCGGGCGAGGAATTCGGTGTCCCGATTTTCTTCGCCGGGCCTCGGCAGTGTGCGAACGAAGGGTCGACCGAAAGGTGCTCCGTACCCGTCTCATACGATGACGGACCGGACGACGATGTCCCGCATGGCGACCCGGCACCCTCGGCTCCGGCCTGACCTGCGCCGCGTCCGCCGGGAGGAGGACGAGGGCACTGTGGTCGACACACATGTACGCACCAACCGGGAACGCTGGAACGAGATCTCGGACGAGTACCAGCGGCTGAACGGACCGCAGATCCGCCGCCAGGCGTTCACCGGCGATATCTCCTGGGGCCTGTGGGAGATTCCCGAATCGCGCCTCGGTGTTCTGGGCGAGGTCAACGGTCGGGATGTGCTGGAAATGGGGTGCGGCGGCGGGCAGTGGTCGACCGCGCTGGTCCGCCGGGGCGCTCGCGCCGTCGGGCTTGACCTGTCGGAACGCCAGCTCAGCCACAGCCGTCGGCTCGCCGCCGACACCGGGCTGGGTTTCCCGTTGGTGCAGGCGAGCGCCGAGGCGGTGCCGTTCGCCGAGGCATCGTTCGACATCGTCTTCGCCGACCACGGAGCCTTCAGCTTCGCCGACCCGATCCGGGCGATCCCCGAGGCGGCGCGGGTACTGCGGCCCGGTGGCCTGCTGGCCTTCAGCCATGTCAGCCCGATCTACGAGGTCACGGTGCGCCCCGGCCGGGACTCCCCCGGCACCCGCCTGATCCGCGACTACTTCGGTCTGCGCCTGGTCCCCGAGGCGGACGGCCTGGTCAGCATGAACCTGCCCTACGGCACCTGGATCCGACTGTTCCGCGAGAGCGGACTCGTCATCGAGGACCTCCTCGAACCCCGCCCTCCCCGCCCCACCCAGGACGGTCAGGCGGTCTTCGATGGCCAGGCGGTGTTCGATGGCCAGGCGGTGTTCGACGGCCAGGACGGTGCGGACACGGCTTCCGGTGCACGCGAGGACGAGGCGTGGGCCCGGCGGTGGCCGTCCGAGTGCATCTGGCGGCTGCGCAAGCCGATGCTGTGACCATGCCCGGCGAGATCACCCCCGGCGAGACCACCCCCGGCGAGACCCTGCCCGACGGGCCCACGTCCGACAGGCCCACGTCCCGTGGGTCGGCGGGGGATCTGCCTGCCGCGATGGCGCGTCTCGCCGAGCTGTTCGCACCCGCCGCGGACGTCCCGTCCCAGGCGGCGCCGTGGACGCCGGTGGTGGAGTCCCGCCGCGATGACCGGCTGATCGTGCGCTGCGGCGAGATCATGCTCAAGGCGCATCCGATCGGCACGGACCCGCGGTCGCTGGCCGCTCGGCTGCGGGTCGCCGCGCGCCCGGCGCTGCGCGAGGTGCTGCTCGGACCGCTCGCCCTGGCCGGGCAGCCGGCGACGTTCGTGGCGCAGGTCGGTTCCCAGCTGGTCAGCGCCTGGCCCGCGGGGCGCGCACTCGGCGCGCGCGACGTCGACGCCGCCCCCTGGACCCGGGCCGGCGCACTGCTCGCCCGGCTCCACCGCCAGCCCCTCGGCCTCGGCGACCTCGCCACCGTGCCCACGGCGAACGTGCTGCGCCGACTCACCGACCGCGTCACCCGGCTCCGCCCGCACGCCGCCCACCCGCTGGTCGCCCCCGTCCTCGCCGCCCATGACACGCTCGGCCGCCCGACCGCGTCCCGGCCGGGACGTCCGACGACCGTGGTGCACGGTGACTGGCACTTCGGCCAACTCGTCGAGATGCCCGGTGTCGGCTGGCGCATCATCGATGTGGACGACCTGGGTCTGGGCGATCCCGCCTGGGATCTGGCCCGCCCCGCGGCGTGGTTCGCCTGCGGGCTGCTCTCGCTGGAACGCTGGGCGAGCCTGCTGGACGCCTATCGCGCTGGCGGCGGACCGGCTGTCCCGGCCGACGACGACCCGTGGCCGGTGCTCGACCTGCCAGCCCGCGCGCTCACCGTCGAGTACGCCGCGACCGCCGTCGCCGCCCACCTCGGCCTTGGCCAGGACAGCACGTCTGATCATGGCCCGGCTGGCACGGCTGCTCCGTTGGAGGACGTCGACCGGGAGTTCGTCGCCGCCTGCGCCCGCATCCACGAGGCGCACGTGTGAGTGACGCCGGGCGCGGACCACCGTCGCGAAGGTGACTCGCCGGCGTCGGTGCGCCATCGGGCCGGTACGCTCGTGTCAGGGTCCGATCTCTGGCGCTTACCGAAACGGCAGGTGGCATCCGTGAGCTACACGTTGCAGTGCCCGAAGTGTCACGCGGCGATGCGGACGTACAACCGCAACGGCGTGCAGATCGAGCAGTGCGACGGGTGCCGTGGCATCTTCCTCGACTACGGCGAGCTGGAGGCGTTGACCCGGCTCGAGGGCCAGTGGAGCCAGCCGGCCGCCCCGCCGCCGCCCGCCGCGCCCTACCCCCCGGCTGGCGGCTACCCGCAGGCCGGTCACCACGGCGCGCAGCCGGCGCCCTACGCCCAGCCCGGTCATTACGGCCAGCCGGCCTGGGGCCACGGTCAGGGCCATGGCCGCTCCAAGCACGGCGGCTTCGCCCGCATGCTGTTCAGCTCCTGACTCCGTCACCCGGCAGGCCCGGTCATTCCACCGCCGTTGTTTCCCGCGGACGGGGCCGACTGGTTGACTGGGGGAATGCCACTCACCGGTGAGTACGAACCCAGCCCGGCGGCTCCGGTCCGCGATCAGGTCGCCGAGTACGAGAGCTCCGGCGGGACCCGCGGTAACGAACTACGCGGGGTACCGGTCATCATTCTGACGACCACGGGCGCGAAGTCCGGGAAGATCCGCAAGACGCCGCTGATGCGGGTCGAGCAGGACGGTGCGTACGCGGTGGTCGCCTCGCAGGGCGGCGCGCCGAAGCATCCGGTCTGGTACCACAACCTCGTGGCCGATCCGCACGTCGAGCTGCAGGACGGCGCCGACCGTCGGGACTATGTCGCCCGGGAGGTCACGGGCGACGAGAAGGTCCGTTGGTGGGAACGTGCCGTCGCCGTCTGGCCGGACTACGCCGACTACCAGCGCAGGACCGACCGGGTGATTCCTCTCTTCGTGCTGGAGCCCGCGGCGTCCTGATCGGCGCCGCGGTCGGCGCGCCGGTCGGCGCCCGGGTCGACGGGGCGACGGGTCGGCGCGCCCAGCTGCCAGGCCAGCGACACCGCGGCGACGCTCTGCGCGCACAGCATGCCGACGAGGACCACGAGCTGGAAGCGGGCCGCCCCGGCCGGCGACGCGCCGCCGAGCAGCGCGCCGACGAACGTCCCGGGCAGCGTGACCAGCCCGACCGTGCGGGTCTGGTCCAACGCGGGGACGAGCGCTTCGGCGACGCTGTCGCGCGCGATGTCCAGGACCGCTCGGCGCGGTGACGCGCCGAGCGCCAGCCAGGCCTCGACCTCGTCCCAGCGGCGGCGCAGCCCGTCGCCGAGACGTCGACCCGTGAGGGTGCAGGCGGTCATCGTCCCGCCGATGATGCTGCCGGCGAGCGCCACCAGGGTTCGCACTGTGGGTGACACCGCGCCGACGGAGAAGACCATCCCCAGGGTGACACCCGCGCCCAGCAGGCAGGAGACGGCGACCCGTCGGGTCGCCGCCGTGAACCCGGCCAGGCGGCGCGACGCCGTCGCGACCGCCGCGGTCAGCATCACGGCCAGCACCGCGATGGTGGCGGGCGGCGCGGCGAACACACCGCGCAACGCGAGTCCGATCACCGTGAGCTGGATGATCGCGCGTGCCGTGGCGGTCAGCACGTCCCTGCGGCGCGGAACCCGGGCCCAGGCGAGGACCCCGACGGTGACCGCGAGCAACAGTGCCAGGCTCACGCCCAGCCGCACATCGATGCCCACCGGCCGCCCCGCCCCCGCCCCCGCCCACCTCACCGTGTCTCGCCGTGTCTCGCCGTGTCTCGCCGCGCCGCGTCTCGCCGCGCTTCGCCACCTGCCGTGGGTCGTCGCCAGCTCGGCGAGTCCTACCATCGGTAGTAGCTGGCCGGAGGCACCTCGACGGCGAAGGGGGCATGGATGATCACTGGTCTTGAGGCCGCGGCGATCAGCGTAACGCTGGTCGCCGCGCTGGTCTGCCTGGTGCAGACAGCACGGGACCGGGCCGTGGGGGTGGGGGTGCTGGTGGCCAGCGGCGGATGCGAGCTCGTCCTGCTCGCCCAGGCCGTCGCCGCGGTGGTGAAGCTGATCGGCGGCGAGCAGGCGGGGGAACCGGCTGTCTTCGTGCTGTATCTGATCGGCTCGGTCCTGGTGCTCCCGGCGGGCGTCTGGTGGACGGCGGGTGAGCGTACGCGCTGGGGTAGCGCGGTGCTCGGCGTCGCGTTTCTCGCGGCCGCGATGGTGGTCGTCCGGATGGGTCAGGTCTGGGAGAACACCGGTGGCTGAGGTTCCCGTGACCGGCGGCACGGCGAGCGGGCCGGGGCGGATTCTGGTGACCGTGTACGCGATCTTCGCGGTGGCCGCCTGCTCGCGGTCCGCGGTCCAGATCGCCACCGAGTTCGACCATGCCCGGCTGGCCTATCTGCTGTCCGCGTTCGCCGCCGTGGTCTACGTCGTGGCGACGGTGGCGCTGACGCGGCGCGGGCGGCGCTGGCATCAGGTCGCGGTGGCCGCCTGTGCCACGGAACTGGTCGGGGTGCTCGCCGTCGGCACCGCCAGTGTGCTCGACAGCGATGCCTTTCCCGACCAGGCCGTGTGGTCCACATACGGCAGCGGCTATCTGTTCATCCCGGTCATCCTGCCGATCGTGGGGCTGCTCTGGCTGCGCCGCACCCGCGCGGCCATCCGCTGACCAGGCCCGGCCCACATCTCGTAGGTTCGCGGTATGTACACGCTCACCCGGGACGAGGCCATCGCCCGCGCGCGGCTGCTGCGCGTCGACGGCTACGACATCGAGCTGGACCTCACGGCGGCCCGCACGTCGACGGAGTTCGGCTCGACGACCCGGGTGCGGTTCAGCCTGCGCGACCCCCAGCACCCCACCGGCGGCTTCGCCGAGCTCAAGGCGGTGGAGGTGCATGAGCTGCGGCTCAACGGGCGGGTGCTCGGGGCGGCGGCGCTCGACGGCAACCGGATCATGCTCGACGAGCTCGGCGCGTCCAACGAGCTCGTCACGACGACGACGATGCGCTACTCCAACACCGGCGAGGGGCTGCACCGGTTCAACGATCCCGAGGACGGCGAGGTCTACCTCTACGCCCAGACGTTCCTCGACGACGCCCAGCGGATCTTCACCTGTTTCGACCAGCCGGACCTCAAGGCCCCGGTGCGTCTGGTGGTGCTGGCGCCGCCGGACTGGGTGGTGCGCGCGAACGGCGCCGGCCGCCAGACCGCGCCCGGACGCTGGGAGTTCACCGAGACGCCGCCGCTGGCGACCTACTTCGTCACCGTGGTCGCCGGGCCGTACCACGTCATCGAGGACACCCACGACGGGATCGCGCTCGGGCTGCTGTGCCGCCGGGCGCTGGCACCGCATCTGCGGGCCGACGCGGCGGAGATCCTCGAGGTGACCAGGGCCTGCCTGGACCGCTACCACGAGCTTTTCGCCGACCGGTACCCGTTCGGCAAGTACGACCAGGCGTTCGTCCCCGAGTTCAACGCCGGGGCGATGGAGAACCCGGGCTGCGTCACCTTCCGCGACGAGTTCGTCTACCGCTCGGCGGTGACCGACGCCGAGCGGCAGCTGCGCGCGGTCGTCATCGCCCACGAGATGGCCCACATGTGGTTCGGCGACCTCGTCACCATGCGCTGGTGGGACGACCTGTGGCTGAACGAGTCGTTCGCCGAGTACATGGGCTACCGGGTCACCGCGGAGGCGACCCGGTTCACCGACGCCTGGACGAGTTTCGCCGTCGGCCGCAAGGCCTGGGGTTATGCCGCCGACCAGCGGCCCTCGACCCATCCGGTCGCACCCGTCGACGTCGCCGACACCGCCCTCGCCCTGCTGAACTTCGACGGCATCTCCTACGCCAAGGGTGCCTCGGTGCTGCGTCAGCTCGTCGCCTGGGTCGGCGAGGACGCCTTCCGCACCGGCCTGCGCGCCTACTTCACCCGGCACGCCTTCGCCAACGCCTCCCTGGACGATCTGCTCTCCGCCCTGTCCACGGCCAGCGGACGGGATCTCACCGGCTGGGCCCAGGTGTGGCTGCGCCGCGAGCAGGTCACCACGCTGACCCCGCGGATCGCCGTCGACGACGCCGGACGCCTCAGCGCCGTCACCGTCCGCCAGAGCGCCCCGGCCCGCTATCCGACGCTGCGCCCGCACCGCGTCGCCATCGCCGTCTACGGCGAGGGCGCGGACGGTGTGGCCGGCTCGCCGTTGGGGTTGCTGCGGCGGGTCGAGGTCGATCTCGCCGCCGACGCACCGGACGGTGACACCGCCGTCCCGGAGCTGGTCGGCACCCCGGCCGGACGGTTGCTGCTGGTCAACGACGGCGATCTGACCTACGCCAAGACCCGGTTCACCGCCGAGCACCTCGAGGCCCTCCCCGACGTCCTGCCCCGCCTCACCGACCCGCTGACCAGGGCCGTCATCTGGGCGGCTGCCGCCGACGCGACCCGCGACGCGGCCTGGCCCGCCGAGCGCCACCTCGACCTCACCGAGGCCGCGCTGCCCAGCGAATCCCAGCTCGCCGTGTTCGAGGACGTCCTGCGGTTCGCCCGCACCATCGCCCTCAACCGCTACCTCGCCCCCACCGACCGAGGCGACCCCGCCGCTCGTCTGCACGCCGTCTGCCGGCAGGTGCTCGCCGAGGCCCCGGCCGGCAGCGGACGTCAGCTGTCCGCCGCCCGCGGCACCATCGGTCTCGCCGGGACGGCGGACACCGCCGAACTCGCCGCGTGGCTGTCCGGCCGGGACGTCCCTCCCGGACTGGTCGTCGACCCGGAACTGCGCTGGACGGTGCTGCACCGGCTGGTCACCCTGGGCCAGGCCGGGGAGCGTGAGATCACTGCCGAGGCCGACCGGGACCGCAGCGCCCGCGCCGCCGAGAACGCCGCCCGTGCCCGCGCCGCCATCGCCCATCCCACCGCCAAGGCCCGCGCCTGGGATCTGATCATGCTCTCCGAGCAGCCCTCGGCCCGTCTGGTCACCGCCAGCGCCGACGGCTTCTGGCAGCCCGAGCAGGAGCAGCTCACCGCGTCCTACGTCGAGCGCTACTTCGAGCAGGTACCGACCATGGCCACCCGCCGCACCCCCCACGCCGCCCGTCAGATCGCCTTCGCCGCCTACCCCCACTTCGCCGTCTCCCCGCGCACGGTGCGCGCGGCCGACGCCCTGCTCACCCGCCATGACCTTGGCCGGGTCCTGCACCGTGTCGTCGTGGACGCCACCGACGACCTGCGCCGCGCCGTGCACGCCCGCGCGCTCACCGCTCGCCTCGCCATGGCCCGCCTCACCGGCTCCACCGGCCTCACCCGCCCCGGCGGCCCCGGCGGCTCCTCGTAGCGCACCCGACCGCACGTCCGAACAATGGACGGACAAGCCGCAGGTGCTCGGGTTAAACACGACCAGACGGCAAAAAATGGTCAATACCCTGTCGCGCCAGCGACGATCGGGACCGGGAGATCGTCCGGTCGGGCATTGTCGCGGGACAACGGCGGCCTTCGGGGCACCTTAACCATGATCAATACGGCTATGATCTGCGGCATATGCCCCCGAGCGGGGGCAGCCGCGACCAGGCGGGGACACCTGGTCGCGGGGGGTGAGGGGGACGGGGTATGACTGTCGACGCACAACCGTCGGCCAGACCGGGGTCTCGGGGCACGGCGGTGGCCGGTGTGCTGCTGCTCGGCGCCGCTGTCGCGGTGGCCACGGGCGTCTATGCGAAGGTTCACGAACCGGCGGGAAAGCCGCTGTTCGACCTGGGTTTCTCGGGCACGTTGCCGATGAAGGCCTGGTTGACGACGGCGGCCGTGGTGTTGGCGCTGGTGCAGCTGACCTCGGCGCTGTGGATGTGGGGGCGGCTGCCCGGAGCGGGGGCGGCGCCGGGCTGGATCGGGCCGCTGCACCGGTGGAGCGGGACGACGGCGTTCGTGCTGACGTTGCCGGTCGCGTTCACCTGCATCTGGTCGCTGGGATTCGCCACCGGTGAGCCCAGGGTGGTGGCGCACGGTATCGCCGGTTGCGCCTTCTACGGGGCGTACGCGGCGAAGATGCTGAGCCTGCGGGTACGCGGAATGCCCGCCTGGGCACTGCCGGTACTCGGTTCGCTGGTGCTCTCGAGTCTGGTCGCGCTCTGGCTGACCGCCTCGCTGTGGTTCTTCACGCAGTCCGGCATCCCGCATGTCTGAGCGGGGCGAGTTCGTCGCGCCGATACCCGTTGACCGCCCGCGCCCGAACCCTAGGACGACGTCATGACGCAGGAAGCGCCGAGCCGGCGGTTGGTTGTTCCCGGCATCGTGGTCACCGTCGCTGGCGGTGCGGCCGGGTACGCCGTCGCCCACAGCAGTGACGCGGCCAAGCCCGACGACACCGCGGCTGGCTCGACCGCCGCGGGCGGCGGTGGCGGTGGCGCGGGTGGCGCGGCCGCGCCGCTGGCCAAGGTGGACGACGTGCCGGCGGACGGCGGGGTCATCCTGGCCGGCGCCGGCGTCGTGCTGACCCGGGACGCGACCGGCACGGTCCAGGGATTCTCGACCGTGTGCACCCATCAGGGCTGCAAGGTGAGTTCGGTGGCCAACGGCCGGATCAGCTGCCCCTGCCACGGCAGCGCGTTCGACACCCGCACCGGCGAGCCCGTCGCCGGACCCGCGAAGACCCCCCTGCCCCCGGTCCCGGTGACCGTGCGCGGCGGCGATGTCTTCCCAGCCTGATGGCTCCGCGCCGGCGTCCCGGAGAGGACATGCAGTGAACGTGATGCGGATCGTCACCCCGTCCGGCGAGGTGGTGCTCGAAGCCGAGCGCGACCATGTCATCGGCCGCGGCCGGGACTGTGACGTGGTCATGTCCGATGGACGGGTGTCCCGGCGGCACCTGCGCCTGGAGTCGACCGCGGACGGCTGGCTCGCCCGCGACATCAGCTCCAGCGGCATCTGGGTGGACGGTTCCCGGGCCAGTGTCGTCCCCCTGCGCGGCGGCGAGGTGCGGGTGCGGCTCGGTGCGGCCGACGGCCCGGCCGTGACGCTCATCCCGCCGCCTCCCCCGGCTCCCGCGGCACCCCCGGCTCCCGTGCGTGGTGCGGCGGCGCCGTTCGAGCCGGACGTCTCCGACCAGGAGACGATGCTCGCCGGCTCGGGTGCGCCCACCGGCGGGCTGCCCCGCCCGCCCGCGTCCGCGGTCGGCGCGCCGACCGGTGCCCAGCCGGTGCGGGTCGGTGGGCTGGCCGGCGCGGGCGCCGGTGGTCCGGCGGCATCCGGAGGTGCGGGGCCCTCGGCCGGGTCGGGCTCATCGGCCGGGTCGGTGGCTGGATGGCTGAAGCTGGTTCCGACCCTGGTCTGGCTGGCCTGCGTCGGTTTCTTCCTCGGGGCTCTGCTCGCCCTGTCCTAGACGTTCGTTCTGTCCGGACGCACAGCCCCACCTGGCGGCCGGGGGCCCATGATCGGTCATGGGCCCCCGGCCGCGCGGCGCAGGGCGATGGTCGCCGGGGGCGGATCAGCAGCGGAGGGCGGGCAGACCCGCGCGGCAGCCGGGTGGGACGACCTGGCGGATCTCGATCTCGCCGTCGCCGAAGGACTGGAGCACGACCGAGTGGCGCAGGGCCTCGGCGACGGTGGGGACCTCGGTGAGCACCGAGTCCGGCGGCCTGCCCATCATCAGGTAGCCGACGTCCCGCCAGCCGTGCGGGAACTGGGCCTGGACCTGCGGGTCCAGGTCGAGTTTGTAGAACCAGACCGGAAGCGGGCGGCGGCCGGCGATGACGAGGTCGGTCCAGGCGATGTCGTCGGTGATGACCGTGCGGTGGTCGTGCACGTGGGCGAGGAACCAGCGGGTGGCGTCGCGGCTCGGGGCGCTCGCGTCGTCCGTCAGAGCGGTGTGGATCTTCGGGGCCCAGGCCCAGGTGAGCGCGACCGCGGCGGCGACCACCGTGACGGCGACGACCGCGCGGCGCAGCGCCGACAGCACCCGGGCGGCCAGTGTGCCGGCCGGACCGCCCGCGGCCAGCCACGATGCCCGCGGCCGCGGTGCCTCGAGGATGCGAGTGGGCACCGTGTCGGGTTCCGGATCACTGTACGCCGCGGCGGGGCGTCCCGTCGCCTCGTCGAAGGTGCGCTCGCTGGCCGACGAGCGTGGCGCGGGGATACCGGACGACGAGGTGACGTCGGGGTCGTCGGGGTAGGGACGTAGCGGGCCGCCGGGCCGGGAACGGCGCCGTGGCAGGACGGCGTCGAGCAGGGCTGCGGCGCACAGGGCGGCGAAGGGCAGCATGGCGGTGACGTAGGGGTTGGGCAGGTAGCCGTCGCGGAAGACGAAGCCGAACTGCAGCAGCAGCAGCACCGCGACGACGCGCAGGCGACGCAGCGCCAGCAGTGGGACGGCGGCGGCGATCCCGCCGAGCACCAGGTACGGGTCCAGGTCCAGCCAGGATCTGACCACGTTGTAGGTGTCGCTGCCACGGTCGAGGACACTGCCGCTGGACGCCCGGTCGAACAGCTGCCAGCGCACCGCCCATTCCAGTGACACGTGGCCGGGGCCCTCGAACAGCTCGTTCTTCGCCGCGGCGTAGAGCAGGTAGATGCCGCAGATCCCGATCAGGCAGCCCAGGAAGTTGCGGCGCACGAACCGCCAGTTGCGGTCGTCGCGATGCTGGCGCAGCAGGATGTACAGACCGGGCAGGAACAGCAGCGTCGTCTCCTTGGACCAGAACGCGAACGCCATGAACGTTCCGGCGAGGGCGGCGGCCAGCAGACTGCGGCGCGGGGAGACGGCGGCGACGAACGCGGCGAGCAGCCACATCACCCCGATGTTGTCCAGGAACGCCATCCGCTGGTACCAGATCGCCAGCGGTGACAGGGAGAAGACCAGCACCGCGGCGGCGGAGAAGAAACGACGCAGGCCGAGAAGTCGACCGAACCGGTAGATCAGCACGCAGCTGACCAGGTGCAGCAGGAACATGAGCTCCCGGGCGGCGGTGACGGCGGTGGTCGCGCGGTGGAAGCCGTCCGTCAGTTTGGTGTAGATCGCGATCAGCAGCCATCCGCCGAACGGATGGTCGTACCAGTAGGTGTAGTGGGCGATGCGGTTCCAGTACTGCATCGAGTAGGCCTGCGCGGCGTAGGTGCCCTCGTCGTCGGTGACCCGGCCGGGCCAGCCATCGAAGTTCACACCGTGGACGACGGTGACGACCGCCAGCAGCGCGGCGACCAGCACCAGGCTGTGCCGGTGGGCCCGCCCCCAGGCGGCGCCGCGGGCGGCGAGCCCGCGCAGCGCGGTCACGGTCCACGCGGTGGCGCTCGCCGGCGGTGCCAGGACCTGCGGCGTGAGGAGCGGCTGCGCCGAAACCGGTGATGTGAGGTCCGGTGATGTGAGGTCCGGTGATGCGGGGTCCCGCATCCGGTCGGGGCTGGTCAGGTCGGGGCTGGTCATGAGGGGGCTCCTGCGGGGACGCGGCCGGTGCCGGCTCCGGCGCCGTGGTGGGCGCCGGAATGTGAGGTCTTCTCCCAGTCGACGCGGCCGCGCAGCAGGCGGGCGGTGGCGCGGACCGCGGCGATCGACAGGACGAGCTGGTAGAACGGGGCGCTGAGGATCAGCCGGGCGCTGTCCCACCAGCTGATGTCCAGGTCGTACGCGTCGGCGAACTCACGAAAGGCCGCCTGCTCGGAGCAGACCGTCATGACGGTGGCGCCCAGCGGCAGGCAGAAGACGATGACCAGACCCGTCGGCGCGGCGAGGAACCAGGTCAGCACCAGCGAGACGGGCAGCAGTATCCCGGCCATCGCCTGGAAGAACGGCATGGTCAGCATCTCGGCGGCCATCAGTCGCTGCCGGGTACCGGGGAGCAGGCGCCAGTCCCCCTTGAACAGGACCTGCATGAATCCCATCATCCAGCGGGTCCGTTGGATGACGAGCTTCGTCAGGCTCTCCGGCGTCTCCTCCCGGGTGGTCAGATCCGGGTGGTAGAAGACGGTGGTGCGCACCCCGGCGACCGAGGCCCGCACCCCCAGGTCGCAGTCCTCGGTGAGGCAGGTGACGTCCCAGCCGTCGAGGGCGTCGAGCACCTCCCGGCGGATGAACACGGTGTTGCCGCCCAGCGGGATGAACCGCGCCCGCGCCTGGAAACGCAGCCGGGACATGAACCAGATGTAGTACTCGAGGCAGTTACGGGCCCGCCACCAGGACGTGTCGGTGTCCAACCGGCGCAGCACCGGGCGGGCACCGCCGTCGGTGGGCTGTCCGCCCGGGGCGCGGACGTTCATCAGCTGCACGCCGCCCTGGAAGATACCGACGTCGGACTGGCGCAGGGCCAGGGTGTTGACGTAGGAGAGCAGCCCCTCGGCGATCAGCGACTCGGCGTCGACCACGCCGATGAGGTCACCGGTGCAGTACTGGCGGGCGTTCTCCAGGGACAGCGGCTTGCTGCGCTGGCTGCCGCGCGGGGCGATGACACGGACGTTCGGGTGCCGCGCGGCGATGTCCTCGGCGATCTGGCGGGTTTCCCGGTCGACCTCGTCGTGCGACACCATCACCACCAGTTCCACCAGGTCCGCCGGGTAGTCGCCGGCCAGGACCTGGGTGAGCGTGCGGCCGAGGATCGGCTCGTCGCGGGCCGGGACGATCAGCGAGAAGCGGTGCCGCGGGGCGAGGGTGTCGGCCAGATCGACGTGGTCCACCCGTTCGGGGCGCTGCCAGCTGAACTGACCGCGCACGAGGGTGAGGACCGCGACCACCAGCATCGACAGTGAGACGCCGGTCCACAGCGCCAGCACCACGGCGTGGTGGTGTTCGGCCGCGCGCACGACCAGCAGCGCCGCGAGGGGCGTCGCGGCCAGCCCACAGGCCAGCCGCCGACGTCCCGGGCGGGCCGCACGCACGAGGTCACCGAGGTGGCCCAGCACCAGGATCGCGCCCGAGGCCACCAGCGCACCGCCGAGGGCCCCGGCCCACACCGGCACCGTCGACGACCCGCCGAGCCGGCCCGTTCCCACCTCGCCGGCGGCCAGGTAGACGTACCAGCCGGCCGCCTCGCAGGCGAACTGGACGAACCGCGGCAGCCGGGCACCGCGATGATCGTCGAGGCCGACGGCCACCGCCTCCCGCGGGCCGGCACGGCCGCACGTCCGTGGTATGAGCACGGCCAGCGCCATCGGGAGGAGGTAGGCCATCTGCCGGTCCACGGCCAGCGGGCCGGCGCACAGCACGGTCAGCGCGACATGCGTCGCCACCCCGCGGCCGGCTCCGGCCAGCCGCCGCGGCGTGGGCACGCCCCCCCGGCCGCCGCGTTCCCGGGTCCCCCGGTGCGAGCGGGGTGGGGCGGGGTCAGGGACGGCGGTGGCGAGGGGAGCGGCAGCGGGGTCTTCCTGCGCGCCTTGGTTTGCGGTCAAGAGATACCTGCCTGGGAAGGACGGAACGGCCGCCGGCGGTCGGAGCTGGGGATTCGACGGGTCACAGCGGCTCGACGGGTCACAGCGAGGCGACGGGTCACAGCGAGGCGGCGAGCCGCGGGAGGTCGGCGACGTACTCGGCGACCGTCGTCGCGGCGAAATAGCGGACGCGGACGTGGTTGTCGGGGCCGATCGCGAGTACCTGGGCGGCGTGGCTGACCAGGTAGGAACCCTGACCGCCGCGGGGATCACCGTCGGCACGGTCGGCGGTGGCCAGTGGCACGCCGACGGCCCGCTGCGCCGCGGCGAGCTGCGCCGGGGTGCCGGTGAGACCCACGAAGGCGGGGTCGAACTGGTCGAGCCAGCGGCGCAGCGCCGCGGGGGTGTCGCGGTCGGGGTCGGTCGTGACGAACACGACCGTCACCTGGCGGGCGACCCTCGCCCCCACCACCTGACGGGCGGCGGCGAGGTCGGCCATCGTCGTCGGGCACACGTCGGGACAGTGCGTGTAGCCGAAGAACAGCAGCGTGGCGCGTCCGGCGGTGGCCTGGGCGAAGTCGTACGGTCGCCCGCTGGTGTCGGTGAGCGCGAAGGACGGCCGGGGCTGCGCGGTCGGCGCGGTCGGCGCGACGACGCCGTGCCAGTCACCGGTCCAGGTCGCGCTCGCCGTCGCCGCGGCGGCCGCCGGGAGGCCGACCGCCGCGGGACTTCGGGTTGGCGTCCCGGCGCAACCGGCGGCCAGAAGCGTGGCGGCGGCAGCGGCCAGGGCCACCGCCGGCCGCGCGGGGCCTGATCTGTCAGCAGCACCTGATCTGTCAGCAGCACCTGATCTGTCAGCGCGCACAGAGCACCGCTCCTCGCACGGCCGCGAGCAGGGTGCCGGCGAGGCGGCGGACATCCTCGCCGATGACACGGACGCCGTTGATGCCGTGGGCCCGCAGGAAGGCGCAGTCGATGCGCTGACCGGGGGGCGGGGTGCGGGGCACGCACACCCGGCGGCCGGTGTCGGCGGCGGCGTAGTTGTTGTCGCAACCGTCGATACCGAGCGCGACCGGGGACGGACTGCCGTTGCCGCGTGGGCCCCCCCCCCCCGGGCGGGGGGCCCGGGGGGGGGCCCCGGGGGGGCGGCGGGGGGCCCCCCCCCCCCGGGGGGGGGGGGGGGGGGGGG
>NZ_JALKFT010000034.1:0-54118 GCF_023242945.1 Frankia umida | reverse complement strand
CGTCCAACTCGCCGAGGGTCGTCCCTGGATGCCCGCAACCACCTAACCGAAGATCAAAGCGATACCTGACCAGTTACAAAATCTCTAGTCGGACTAAAGGGGCGTAAATTTTCGAAAGGGATGATATGACGCAGGTGTCGCCGACCTCACCGTGGGCAAGGAAAAAGGTTCCAGGTCGTGACGCTGGTCGAGCGCACCACCAGGTTCGTCCTGCTCGTCCGGATTCCCTACGACCGCAACGCCGAGAAGGTTGCCTATCTGCTGGCCCGGAAGATGGAGACCCTGCCCGAGTTCATGAAGAACTCCGTCACCTGGGATCAGGGCAAGGAGATGGCCCGGCACGCGAAGTTCACCGTTGCCACCGGTATGCCCGTCTGTTTCTGTGATCCGCATTCGCCGTGGCAGCGGGGGTCGACCTGATCGCCGAGCCGTCGCCGCTGGCGCTGGAGCGCGCCACCAAGGCCGCGGCGGGGACCCGGCACCCGCAACGCGCGCGTCGTCCTCGCCGACGCCGGACCTGGTGCGGTCGTCCGTCACCGCGTCCTGGCTGCGCCAGCTCGGCCTGAACGAGGTCGCGGCCCTGCCGGTGACAGCGGCGGAACTGACCGAGTCGGGGCCCGGGCCCATCGCCTTCCGCGAGTTCCCCGCGGCCGAGCCGGCGGCGGCATCCGCGGCGGTGGGCCAGCGCCGCTCACCATGCTCCGGCGTCGAGGGGCGCGGTAAGCGGCCCGCCGTCGGCGGCCGCTGCCCACAGCTCGGCGTAGCGGCCGCCGAGGGCGATCAGCTCGTCGTGCGAGCCATCCTCGGCGATGGTGCCGTTGTCGACGACGAGGATGCGGTGCGCGGCTCTGGCGGTGTGCAGGCGATGGGCGATGAGCAGGGTCGTGCGACCGCTGGACACCAGGCCCATCGCCCGCTGGACCCGCGCCTCGGTGGCGAGGTCGAGGTTGGCCGTGGCCTCGTCGAGCAGGAGGATCGCCGGGTCGACGAGCAGCGCCCGCGCGAGACTGAGCAGCTGGCGCTGCCCCGCGGACAGCGAACGCCCCTGCTCGGAGACCGGGGTCAGGTAGCCCCGCGGCAACCCGGCGACGAACTCGTGTGCGCCCACCGCCCGCGCCGCGCGTTCGACCTGCAGGTCGCTGGCGTCCGGGCGGCCGTAGGCGATGGTGGACCGGATCGTGCCGGAGAACAGGAACGGTTCCTGCGGGACGTAGCCCAGCTGGTGCCGGTAGGCGGCCAGGTCGAGCTCGGTCAGGGGGACACCGTCGACGCGGACGGTGCCCCGCGAGGCGTCGTGGAAGCGGGCCACCAGCTTGACCAGCGTGGACTTGCCGGCGCCCGTGGTGCCGACCAGTGCCACGACCTGGCCGGGCGGGATGAACAGGCTCACGTCGTTCAGGGCCACCAGGCCGGTCCCCTCGTAGGCGAAGGTGACGTGCTCCAGGCTGATCTCGCCACGCAGCCGGCCGGGCGGCAGCACCGGGTGAGCGGCCTGCGGGGTGGCGGTGCGGGTCCGGAGCAGCTCGCCCAGCTGGCGCGCGGCCGCGTTCGCCTGCAGCCACTGGTCGAAGACGGTGGACAGCTGCTGGATGGGTGTGAAGAACTGGTCGAGGTAGAGCAGGAACGCGATCAGCAGGCCGGGGCTCAGCGACCCGTGGGCCACCTGGTGTGCGCCGACCACCAGCGCGACGGTCTTCGCGACGGTGCTGAGCAGCTGCAGGAACGGGAAGTAGCGGGCCTGGTACTCCGCCGCGAGACATCGGGCCTGGCAGTAGGACTCCGCGAGCGCCGCGAACCGGGCCTCGTTGGCTGGCTGTTGGCCGTAGGCCTGGCTGACCGCGACGCCGGCCAGGCTTTCCTGCAACTCGGCATAGAGCACCGAGATCCGCTCGCGGGCCACCTGGTAGGTGCGGCCCGACGCCCGCTGGAACCAGTACGTCGAGGCGACCAGCGGCACCAGCACCACCGCGACGGCCAGCGCCAGCGACGGGCTGAAGACGGCCAGCGCCACGGCGATACCCGCCATGCCCACCAGGCTGGTCATGGCGGCCAGCAGGCCCTGCTGCAGCAGCAGGGCGAACGCCTCGATGTCGGAGGTCATCCGGGTCATGATCGCGCCGGCCGGGCTGCGCTCGTAGAAGCTCAGCGACAGCCTCTGCAGGTGCGCGAAGGTGCGCACCCGCAGACCGACGAGCATCCGCTCGGCGGTGTGCTGCGAGCGGTAGGTCATCGCCCGTGCGTTGAACCAGACGATCACCTGCACCACCAGCAGCGCGGCGCAGACGGCGGCGAGCACCCGCACGGAACCACGGGAGACACCGTGGTCGACACCGAAGCGGATCAGCGCGGGGATCCCCGCACCTGCGGCGGCGTCCACCGCCACCAGCGCCGCGACCAGCGCCAGCGGCACCCGGAACCGGCCGAACTCGGCGCTCAGCGAGAACCCGTCCACGGGCCGCATCGCCTCGGCCACGTCGACGTCTGCTTCACCGCCGAGCGCCGGCAGCGCCGCCACGGCGGCGAGCAGCTCGGCCGAGCCGGTCGTGAGCCCCGCCAGCCGTGCGGTGTCGCCCGCGGGCCCGGCGCCCGGACCGCCGGCGGCCGCGGCGATGGCCTCACTCCCGTGGCTGCTTGTCTTCGGCGCGCCGGCCCGGTCGACGTCCACGGGCCACGCGGCCAGGTCGATCGCGTCCACCGGCCGGACTGAGGTGGTCGGCCCGGCGCCGGGGCCCGGACCGGTGAGCAGCTCGCGGAACAGTGCGGACCGTGCCAGTAGCTCCTCGGTGGTGCCCTCGTCGACGATGCGCCCCGCGTCCAGGACGACGACGCGGTCGGCGAGGCGCAGCGTCGAGAACCGCTTGGCGATCAGCACGGCGGAGCGGGTGCCGAGAACCTCCGTCAGGGAGGCGTGGATCGCGTGCTCGGTGCGGGCGTCGATGGCCGAGGTGGCGTCGTCGAGAACCAGCATCCGCGGGCCGGCGAGCACGGCCCGGGCCAGGGCGAGGCGCTGGCGCTGGCCACCCGACAGGGTGAAACCGCGTTCGCCGACCACGGTCTGGTAGCCGTCCGGCAGCCCGGCGACGAAGCCGTGCGCGTGTGCGGCGACCGCGGCGTGCTCGATCTCGTCATCAGTGGCGTCGGGGCGCCCGAAGGCGATGTTGTCGCGGATGGTGCCGGAGAACAGGAATCCCTCCTCCGGCACGATCCCGATCGAGGCGCGCAGCGAGGCGAGGGTGTAGTCGCGAACGTCGCGGCCGTCGACCCGCACCGTGCCGCGGTCCGGGTCGTGGAAGCGGACCAGCAGCTGGGCCAGCGTCGACTTGCCCGATCCGGAGGCGCCGACGATCGCGATCCGTTCGCCCGGTGCCACCCGCAGGCTGACGTCGCGCAGGACCGGTTTCCCGTCGGCGACGTCGACGTCGACGTGGTCGAGTTCGAGCAGGCCGACCGGGTCGCGCAGCGGCACGGCGTCCGGTGCCTCCACGACGGCCGACTCCGTGGCGAGCAGCTCCACGAGCCGCGCTGCGCCGGCCCGCGCCTGCTGGCTGGTCACCAGCATGCCGGACAGGAAGCGCACCGGCGTCACCAGCTGCAGGACGTAGCTGGAGAAGGCGAGGAAGACGCCGAGCGAGGCATGGCCGCGCAGCACCAGGAAGCCGCCGAGGGCGAGCACCGCGAGCTGGGTCAGGCCGGGGATCGTCTCCAGCGTCGCGCTGAAGAAGGCGGTGATCCGCGCGGTGCGCAGCCGGGACCGGAACAGCGCCCGGGCGGCGCGGCCCAGCTCCGCCTGCTCCTGCGCGTCCTGCCCGAACGCCTTGACGACCCGAACCCCGGTGACCGCCTCCTCGACGACCCCCGCGACCGCGCCCTTGTAGTACTGGTCGGCCCAGCTGGCGGGGAAGGAGCGGCGGCGGAAACAGACCGCGACGGCGAAGAACACCGGAACGGAGACCGCCATCACCAGCGCGAGCAGCGGCGCGAGGATCACCATCACCACCACGGCGACGACCAGCAGCGTCAGGCTGCCGAACGTGATGCCCAGCTGCTGCAGGAACATCTGGATGAGCGTGAGGTCGGACGTCGCGCGCGACATCACGTCGCCGGAACGGAACCGGTCGCGGCCGGTCGCGTCGAGGTACTGCAGGTGGTGGTGGACGCGGATCTGCAGGTCGCGCTGGCTGCGTACGGCCGCCTTGAAGCCGACGCGGCGGCGCAGGTAGTTACCGAGGTAGCTCGCCGCGCCGGCGACCAGCAGGAGCGTGGTCCACACGGCGAGCGAGCGGTCGTGACGCAGGATCGTGTCATCCAGGATGACCTGTTGGATCAGCGGCAGCAGACCCAGCGTCGCCTGGCCGGCGACCGCGAGCGCGATGGCCCACCGGATCGAGCGGAGATTTCGCCCCAGCAAAGGGGCGAGCATACGCAGAGCACCCTTGCGCGCCATGCTCACGTCGACCTTTCCGAAGGGGCCGTCTGATTTCCGGCGTGCGCGGTCGAGGGGACGGGCGACACTACGTGTGTGGCGCGGCACCCGTCCGTCGGACGGCGCGGCCCAGACCCGCCGCCACCGTTCCCTGCCGGCGGACATGGGCGGCTCGCCCGACTCGTCAGACGTTAACGCAGGGCGAAGGAATGTTTATTAAGTTTGTCTACAGTAACGATTTAGCATCAATTTGTTGATTGTCGATGCGCTCGACCCGGATCGTGAGGGGCGGCCACCCGCGGCTGTCACCGTTGCGCGGAGAACCCGCGGAGGACTGCTGGAATGCCGAGGTTCGCGCACGCACCGCACCGCATCGCCACCGCTGGCATCACGCGGTCACGAAGCGACGCTCAGCTGCGGCTCGCCCAGCGCCTGGGCGCCGATCACGCGCAGCGTGCGCAGGATGTGCGCGATGTTCGGGTCGGCGCGACGCCTGGTCCGCACGACCGCGCTGACCGTGCGATGCCCGACCGGGACACCCTCGACGATGAGGTGCTCCAGGTGTGGTGGCACCGACAGTCGGGGCACGATCGCCGGGACGACGCCGGTGGCGGCGAGGTCGCAGACGATCTGGGCGGTCACCAGCCGGTGCATGATCCGCGGGGTGAAACCGGCTCGCTCGGCGGCGCGCAGCAGAGCGATGTCCAGGCTCGAGTCGACCAGCCCTGTCACCCACGCGAGGTCCGCGAGGGCGGCGAGCCCTCGGCTGCGCACCCGCGGGTGCAGCCGGGTGGGTACCAGCAGCGCGAACGGCTCGACCAGCAGGGTCTCCTGGGTCAGCCCACTGAGCATGTCCTGAGCCTCGAAGTCGCAGCGGTAGATGATCGCGACGTCCACCTCGTTCTGGCGCAGCAGGCGCAGCGCGTCGCCCGCGTCGGCCTGCTGCAGCCGGATCTGCAGGTGTGGCTTGTCCGTGCTCAGGCGATGCACGAGCGGCGCGGCGAAGGCGGGGATGCCCAGGTTGTAGGACGCGACGGCGACCTGGCCGGAGATCTGGTCACGCTCGGCCGCCAGCGCGCTCATCGCGTCGTCCATGGCGCCCAGCACGACGCGCGCGTGCTCGACGAGGACGCGGCCGCTGCGGGTGAGGCCCAGGGTTCGCCCGTCCCGGCGGAACAGGATGGCGCCAGTCTCCTGCTCAAGCACCCGCAGCTGTTGGGACACGGCGGAGCTGGTGATGTTGCGCCGCTCGGCGACGGCGGTGACCGTGCCGAAGTCGGCGAGATCGCGGAGCAACATCATGCGGCGCAGGTCGAGCATGCTCATGGTTACCTCGGGGGTGAGCGAGTTGACCGCCACGACGCCGGGCAGGGCCGGCCGGCGTCGACGATGAACGTCTGGAAAAGGCGTGACGGGCCCGACCATCAGCGGGGCGGGCCACCATTCGGTTACCGGACGAAGCGGATCAACAACAGGCGGCGGCGCAGGCACGCATGAGATCCACATGCAGACGCGCGACGAGGTCCATCCTGCTGCTCACCCGCCGATGATGGCACAGACCTGCATGAACACACCACCTTGTCGATCGAACCGATCGACTTTCGCGCGGCGTGGCCGGGCGGCGCGTGGCCACGGTTAAGCCCAATTCCACCTGTTTCCGTAGAGGAACTTGCTTGTTCGGCATGTCGTAGGCCCCGCACGCTGAGCCGGTCCCGGCAGCCGAACGCTGCCACCGTGCACTCGATCGGGGAAACCTGTGGGTCTCGAACTGGCTGGCAAGCGTGCGATCGTCACCGGCGGCGGCACCGGCATCGGCCGTGCCATCGCCGAGGAACTGGCTCGCGAGGGCGTGCGGGTCGCGATAGCGGGGCGTCGCGAGGACGCGCTGGACCGGGCGGCCGCCGCGATCCGGGAGTCGACCGGCGCCGACGTTCTCGCCGTGCGGGCCGACACCGGCGACGACGACTCGGTGCGGGCCCTGGTCGACACCGTGCGGACGGCTTTCGGCGGCGTCGACATCCTCGTGAACAACGCCGCCGAGCAGCCCGCCCAGCACGGCCCGAGCCTGCACGACGCCGACGACGCGTGGTTCCAGCGGCAGCTCAACGTCAAGGTCATCGGCTACCTGCGGACGATCCGCGCAGTCGCCCCGCTGCTGGTCGAGAACGGCTGGGGCCGCATCATCAACATCAGCGGCACCGGCTCCCGGTCCACGGTCTCGGTCATCGGCTCGGTGCGCAACGCCTCGGTCACCGCGCTGACCAAGAACGTCGCCGACGAACTCGGCCCCCATGGCATCAACGTCACTGTCGTCCACCCCGGGCCCACCCGCACCGAGCGCTACACCGAACTGGTCGAAGCGAGGGCGCCCGGCACCGCGGCGGGGCCGGGCGCGGACACCGTCATCGGCCGGGTGATCGAGCCGTACGAGGTCGCCTGGGTCGTCGCCTTCCTTGCCTCCCCGCGCAGCGTCGCCATCACCGGGGACGGCGTCTTCGCCGGCGGCGGCGTGCCCGGGTCCATCCACTACTGAGCCCCGACACCAGCCCGGGAGAACCCCATGACCGACTTCACCACCCTCACCATCGACGCCACCGGACTGCGTGCGCTGCTCGGCGGCGGCGCGGAGTACGCGCTCGTCGACGTCCGCGAGCCGGGCGTCACCGCCGAGCAGGGCTCGATCCTGCTGGCCGTCTCGATCCCGCTCAGCGTCCTGGAGCGCCGGGTGGGGGCGCTCGTCCCCCGCCGGGACACGCCGGTCATCACCTATGACGGGGGCGACGGCGACGGCGGGCTCGCGGAGCGCGGCGCGGCCCGGCTGCGCGAGCTCGGCTACACCGATGTCCGCGTGCTTGCGGGCGGGCTCGCCGCGTGGGCCGAGGCCGGGTACAAGGTCCACAGCGGCGGAGACCACGTCATCGGGCAGGCCTTCGGCGAGTGGATCGAGGAGATCTACAAGACGCCGCACATCAGTGTGCCCGAGTTCCTCGAGCGCCGGGCCGCCGGTGAGGACATCGTGCTGCTGGACAGCCGGCCCATCGGCGAGTTCACGAACCACAGCCTGCCCGGCGGGACGTCGATCCCCGGCGCCGAGCTCGTCTACCGGGCCGCCGAGGTGGTGTCCTCGCCCGAGACCCTGGTCGTGGTCAACTGCGCCGGGCGCACGCGCAGCATCCTCGGCGCCCAGGTCCTGATCAACGCCGGCCTGCCGAACCGGGTCGTGTCCCTGGAGGGCGGCACCCAGTCGTGGGTGCTGGAGGGCCACGAGCTCGACCACGGCCAGCGGTCCGAGGCGCCGCTCCCGACGGGCGCGGCGCTGGACGCCGCGCGGGCGGCCGCAGACCGCTTCCGCGAGCGTTTCGGTATCCGGCACATTGACGCGGCGACGCTGGCGCGCTTCGCCGCGGACGACACCCGCTCGCTCTACGTCCTCGACGTGCGCACGCCCGAGGAGTTCGCGGCCGGCCACCGGCCCGGTTCGCGCTCGGCGCCGAGCTGGGACGTCGCGCCGTGGGTGTTCCGGCATGTCGGGACGCACGGTTCCCGCGTGGTCCTCGTCGACAACGACGGCGTGCGGGCCACCGTCGCCGCCTCCTGGATCATCCAGCTCGGCTGGGCCGAGGTCTTCGTCCTCGACGGCGCGCTCGACGGCGTCGAGCTGGAGACCGGGCCGGTGGTGAGCCCGGACCTCGGTCTGCCGAGCGGCGGCCCGCGCGCCGTCACCCCCGGCGAACTGGCCAGCGCGCCGGCAGGGGAGACGCTCGTGCTCGACGTCGCCCCCAGCCCCGACTACCGGGCCGGTCACCTGCCCGGGGCGTACTTCGCCATCCGCGCCCGGCTCACGGAGTCACCCTCCGCCCTGCCCGGCACCGGGCCGACCGGCACCGGGCCGATCGTGGTGACCTCCTCCGACGGTGTGCTCGCCCGGTACGCCGCCGCCGACCTCACGGCCGTCACCGACCGGGAGGTAAGGGTGCTCGACGGCGGTACCGCCGCCTGGCGTGCCGCGGGCCTGCCCGTGGAGACCGACCAGGTCACATGGCTGCACGAGCCGAACGACGTCGTCAGCTCCGGCTGGCGCGAGACCGATCCCGAGGCACGCAGGGCGGGATTCCGCCGCTACCTGGCCTGGGAACTCGGTCTTGTCGCCGAGCTGGACCAGGACGACACGGTCCCGTTCACGACGTTCGCCTGACCGCATCAGGTCCGCCCAACCGCATCAGCCAGTAAGGACCGGTTCATGAGCACACTCGCCTCAGGCCCACGATTTCGGCGGCTGAACGCCCACTTCGGCGCCGAGGTCACCGGCGTCGACCTGACGGCGGACCTCGACCCGGCGACCATCGCCGAGCTGCGGGCCGCCTGGCTGGAACACCAGGTGCTCCTCTTCCCCGGCCAGCACCTCGACCCCGCCGGGCAGGCTCGGTTCGCCGCGGGGATCGGCGAGCTCACCGCAGGCAGCGCCGTGCTGAGCCCGATCGAAGTCGACAGCCCCGTCGTCGCCTTCGACTCCCGCAGCTTCCGCAGCGACGACGGCTACCACCGCGTGCAGCTGCGCGGAACCCGTCCTGTGGGCACCGGCGACGGCGTCGGGGTCGGGGTCGGGGTCGGAGTGGCGTGATGGCGACCATGGAACTCGTCACCGACACCGCGCCAGCGCCGGACCGCAACAGCGCCGCGAAGGCCACCCTCGACCGGGCGCTGGTCGATCTCAGCCCGGACGGCCACGGCCGCGGGGTGGAGATCCGGCGGCGGATCCGTTTCTGGAGCGGCTGGACGCTGCGCATCGGCGTCCCCGTTTTCCTGGTCGTTTTCTGGCAGCTGGCGCTGAACTGGAAATGGACCTCTGAGGACACGCTGCCCTCACCGAAGACGATCCTGGAAGCCTACAAGTACCTGTGGAACAACGGATCGCTGCAGGACGCCATCCCGGTGTCGCTACGCCGTGCCGGCACGGGCCTGCTGATCGGCGGTTTCGCCGGCCTGCTCCTCGGTATCTTCGCCGGCCTGTGGAAGATCGGCGAGGAGATCTTCGACGCCACCCTGCAGATGCTGCGGACGGTGCCCTTCATCGCCCTGGTGCCGCTGTTCGTCACCTGGTTCGGCATCGACGAGTCGTCCAAGCTCGCGCTCATCACCGCGGCCGCGCTGTTCCCGCTCTACCTGAACACGTTCCAGGCGGTGAAGAACACCGACCAGAAGCTCATCGAGGCCGGGAGGACCTTCGGGCTCAGCGGTTTCCAGATAGCCCGCCGCATCATCTTCCCGACGGCGCTGCCCGGCATCCTCACCGGCCTTCGCTTCGCCTGTTCGTTCTCGCTGCTGTCGCTGGTGCTGGCCGAGCAGGTCAACTCCACCGCCGGCATCGGTTTCCTGATCATCAACGCCCAGAACAACCAGCGCCCGGACATCGTCATCGCCGGTATCTGGATCTACGCGGTGCTGGGCATCCTCATCGACCTGCTCATGCGAGGCGTGGAGCGCCTCGCCCTGCCCTGGAGGGCCCGTGTCGGCATCGGCTGAGATCCTGGACAACGCGACCGTCGCCGGGGCGCCGCCCGCCGCGGCGCCGGCGGACGGCGCGGGCCACGTGGTCGACGTGCTGGGCGTGCGGCGGGTCTTCAACGGCCGGGCGGTGCTCGACGGTGTCGACCTCCAGCTGCGCAAGGGGGACTTCGTCGCGCTGCTCGGCCCGTCCGGGACGGGCAAGACGACCCTGCTGCGCATCCTCGGCGGCCTCGACACCGCCGACGGGGGACGCGTGATCGTTCCCCGGGCGCGCTCGACCGTCTTCCAGGAACCGCGTCTGATCCCCGCCCAGAAGGTGTGGCGCAATGTCGTGCTCAGCGCTCCCCGGCCGCGGGCCGCGCGCCGCCGGGCGACGGACGCCCTGGCCGAGGTCGGCATCGCGGGGCACGGAGACGCCTGGCCGCGCACGCTGTCCGGCGGCGAGGCCCAGCGGGTGGCACTCGCCCGCGCCCTGGTCACCGAGCCGGACCTGCTGCTGCTCGACGAGCCGTTCGCGGCCCTCGACGCGCTGACCCGGATCCGGATGCATGACCTGTTGGCGGCGCTGTGCGCGAGGCATGAGCCGGCTGTCGTCCTGGTCACCCACGATGTCGACGAGGCGATCCTGCTCGCGGACCGGGTCCTGGTGCTCTCGAACGGCTCGATCGCCCTGGACCAGGCCGTCACCATCGACAAGCCCCGCAACCGCGACGATCCGCGATTCCTGGATTTGCGGGCGACGCTGCTCGAGCAGCTCGGCGTCGCCCGCACCGTCGGTGGCGGCGATGCGGGCGCCATCATCCCCGCCGGCGGCAACTCCGCAGGCATCCATTCCGCCAGTCACCATTCCGCCAGTCACCATTCCGCCAGTCACCATTCCGCCGACCAGACATCCGCAACGGACCCTCAGTGACCAACCCACGAGAAAGACCGCCTTTCATGTTCACCAGAAAGAAGCCCTGGCGTCTCCTCCAACGCGCGTCCGCCGCCACCGCGACCATCGCCCTGGCTGCGGTGGTCGCCGCCTGCGGGAGCGATGGCGGGTCCTCCACCGGGAGCGGGGCTTCGCCGGCCGCGGGCGGTGCGACGAGTGGGTCCTCCGTCGACCTCTCCGGTGTCAGCCTCAAGATCGGCTATCAGACCGCTGACTTCCCCGCGCTGCTCAAGGCGTCCGGCCTGTTCGAGGACACGCCGTACAAGTTCCAGATCCCGATCATCGCCGGGCCGGCGAACCAGCTCGCCGCGCTCTACGGCAAGCAGATCGACGTCGGCCAGACCGGCGAGAACACCGCCGCGTTCGAAGCCGCCAACGCCGCCACCCCCTGGGCCGAGAACGCCGCGCCCATCCAGGGCTTCGCCGTGACGTGGACGCCCGACGCGCCCTACCTGTCGGCCGTGTACGCGAGCAGGAGCTCCGGCATCAGATCGCTGGCCGACCTGCGGGGCAAGAAGATCGGCTTCAACTACGGCGGCAACATCTACGCCGAGTACGTCATCGCGCTGCAGAAGAGCGGTCTTGGCCTCAAGGATGTGCGCGGCGTGCAGTTCCCGAGCAACCAGGCCGCGGCCAACGCCTTTCTCGCCGGCAGTCTGGACGCCGTCGTCACCAGCTACAGCCTCGTGAAGAAGCTGGTCGATTCCAAGGACGCGGTCGAGATCGCCGACATGGCCTCGCTCGGCCTCATCGGCGGCAGCGGCTGGATCGCCCGGACCGACGTCCTGAAGAACCCGGCCAAGCTTGCCGCGATCAAGGATTTCTACGGGCGGCTACGGACCTTCTACGAGAAGTGGATCCCGACCCACGAGGCGGAGTACGTGAAGGTTCTGGTGGACCAGGTGGGCCAGAAGCCCGACGTGGCCCAGGTGAACTGGGAGAACGCCAGGCACTCGACCTTCTACCGGATCGGCGATCCGAAGTTCCTGCGGATCCAGCAGGTGACCGTGGACGCCGCGTTCGAGTACGGCGGGCTCAAGACCGATGTCGCGCCGAAGCTCGGGTTCAACTACACGACGGTCCTGGACAGCGTCACGACCGGCCCGGCCAGCTGATCCGCTGCTGGCCACCGCCCGGCCGGGCCCTGCGCTCGCGGCAGGCCCGGCCGGGCTTTCGCATGACCTGATGAGCCGCCTACAGCGGATCCGTGCGACCGAGGGAGACAACGACGGTGACAGGCACCATTGCTCGACGCAGGCTCGGCGCCCACGGCCCGGAGGTCTCCGCGCTCGGCCTGGGCTTCATGAGCTTCGTGCGGTCCGCCGCCGCCGACGAGCAGAGGCTCGCGACGGCGCTGCTCGACGAGGCGATCGAGGCCGGCATCACCTTCTTCGACACCGCCGACGTCTACGGCCCGGACGTCAGCGAGACGCTGCTCGGCCGTGCCATCGCCGGGCGCCGGGACGATCTGGTGATCGCCACGAAGTTCGGTAACGCACGCGACCGCGACACCAACCCGGACGCCCGCGGGGTGGACGGACGCCCGGAGTACGTCCGCGCGGCGGTGGAAGGCTCGCTGCGGCGCCTCGGCATCGACCACATAGACCTCTACTACCAACATCGCGTCGACCCGACGGTCCCCATCGAGGAGACCGTCGGCGCGCTGGGGGAGATCGTGGAGGCAGGCAAGATCCGTTACATCGGCCTGTCCGAGCCGGGGCCGCGGACCCTGCGCCGCGCGCATGCCACCCATCCGGTCACCGCGATCCAGAACGAGTGGTCGATCTTCAGTCGGGACATCGAGGACGGGACGCTGCCGATCGCCCGGGAGCTGGGCATCGGCATCGTCCCCTACTCGCCGCTCGGGCGGGGATGGCTGACCGGACGGGTGCGCAGCCGCGAGGACCTGCAGGGGCATCGGCTGGCGCATCCCCGGTTCGCGGCGGAGGTCTTCGACGCCAACCGGGCGCTCGCCGACGAGGTCGCGGCGATCGCCGCCGAGGTCGGCGCCCTGCCCAGCCAGGTGGCACTCGCCTGGGTGCTCTCGCGCGGCGAGGACGTCGTCCCGATCCCCGGCACCCGCCACGGCGCGTACCTGCGCGAGAACGTCGGGGCACTGGGCGTCACCCTCGCGCCGGAGCAGGCCGAGCGACTGACGGGGATCGCCGAGCGGGTCCGGGGAGAGCGGGCCCTGCGCCCGGCCGCGATCGGGGTGGAGGCACCCCCGCTCACGGGCGCCGTGTCCTGACTCGGCGCGGCGGCGCCGGGGCCGGGGCCAGCTCCGGCGCCGCCGTTGCGGGGGAGGACGATGCCGGGATGCGCAGGCCGAGGTGTCCGCGCAGCGTCGTGGACTCGTACTCCCTGCGGAAGATGCCGCGGCGCTGCAGCTCCGGTACCAGCTGGTCGACGATGAGATCGAGACCGTCGGGGTAGAAGTCGTGGTTGAGGTTGAAGCCGTCGGCGGCGCCCGCGGTGAAGAACGCCTCGATCTCGTCGGCGACCTGTTCCGGGGTGCCGACCACCATGCGGTGCCCGCCGCCGGCGATGTGCCGCTCGAGGAGGTCGCGGACCGTCAGGTTCTCGTTGCGGGCGGTCTGGAGCACGGAGGTGGCGAAGCCGTGGCTGGACGGCTTCCAGCCCGGTGAGTCGATCAGATCCCACGGCGGCTGCCGGTCCGGTCGCAGGCTGTCCACCGGCAGGCCGAGCTGGGCGGCGAGTGAGGCCAGCGCGTCGGTGTCGTCGGTGGACAGGCTGGCCAGCAGGTCGCGGCGCTCGCGCGCCTCGGCCTCGGTGCTGCCCAGCACCGGCCACAGCCCTGGCAGGATGAGAACCTCGTCCGGGTCGCGGCCATAGACATCACGCGCCCGGGACCTGACCCTGCGTGCGAAGTCCCGGCCCTGCTGGAGGCTGTGTTCGGCGCAGAACACCGCGTCGGCGTACTTCGCGGCCAGGTCGATGCCCTGCGGCGACGCCCCGGCCTGCAGCACGACGGGGTGGCCCTGCGGCGAGCGCGGTACCTGGTACCAGGTCCGCAGCCGCAGATGTTCGCCGGTGTGCTCGACCTCCCGGACCCTGGCCAGGTCGGTCAGCTCGCCGGAGTCCTGGTCGCCGACGAGGGCGTCCGGGTCCCACGACTGCCACAGCGCTTTGATCACCGAGATCGCCTCGTCGGCCCGGCCGTAGCGGGCGTCGCGGTCGGGGTGGGCGTCCAGCCCGAACTGGGCGCCGGCCCGCGTCGACTGTGTGGTGACGACGTTGATGGCGGCCCGGCCACCGGAGACCAGGTCGAGGGAGGAGGCGAGGCGGGCGATGTGGTAGGGGTGCCGGTAGGTGGACGACACCGTCGCCACCAGCCCGACATGCGTGGTCGCGCGCGCGATCGCGGTCAGCACGACGAAGGGATCGAGCGCGTTCCACGGCCGGGTGAAGTCCTGCTGGGCGAAACCGTGTGTTTCGGCGAGGAACACCGCGTCGAGCAGGCCCCGCTCGGCGGTCCGACCGAGCTTCTCCCATTCGGCGATGTCGACGAAGCCGAGCGGGTCGTCGCGCAGGCGCCACCCACCCGGCGCGCGCCCCAGCGCGTTCGCGTTGACGTTCAGATGCAGCTGGCGGGTGCTCACGGTCGGTGGTCTCCTGATCAGGCGAGGGGCGTGACCGCCGCGGTGGCGGCGGGAGAGGCATCGGGTGCGAGCGGCGGGAGGCCGTAGTGGCCGCGCAGGGTGGTGGAGGTGTACTCGCGGCGGAAGATCCCCCGTCGCTGCAGCTGCGGGATCAGCTGGTCGGCCACCTGCTCCAGACCGGACGGGAAGACGTCGAAATTGATGTTGAAGCCGTCGGCGGCTCGCTGGGTGAACCACACCTCGATCTCGTCGGCGACCTGCTCCGGCGTCCCGACCAGGGCGTTCTGCGCGTGCACGCGCCGTTCCAGCAGCTGGCGGACGGTGAGGCCCTCCCGGCGCGCCACCGACAGCACCGCGGTCGCGGCGCCCACGCTGCGCGGCCGCCACTCGGGGGAGTCGACGACATCCCAGGGCAGTGTCCTGTCCACGGCCAGCAGATCCACCGGGATGCCGAGCTGTGTCGACAACGCGCTCAGACTGGCGGCGTCGACGGTGGCCGGACCGTCCAGGTCGGCGCGGCGTGCCTTCGCCTCGGCCTCGGTGCCGCCGAGCGTGATGTTCAGGCCGGGCAGGATCAGCAGCTCGTCCGGATTACGGCCGTGGGTGGCGGCGCGTGCCTTCAGCGTGCGGTAGAACTCCTGCGCGGTCGGGATGGTGTTGGCCGCGCAGAACACCGCGTCGGCATGCTGGGCGGCCAGGTCGATGCCCCGCGGTGAGGCGCCGGCCTGAACGATCACCGGCTGCCCCTGGGCGGAGCGTGGGAACTGAAAACGCCCGGTGAAGCCGACGTGCGCGCCGTCGTAGTCCACTGTCGACACCAGGTGCTCGTGCACCAGCTCACCGGTCTCGGCGTCGGCGACGAGGGCCGCCGGGTCCCACGAGTTCCACAGCCGCTTGACGGCGATCAGCACCTCCTCGGCGCGGGCGTAGCGGACGTCTCGCTCGGGCAGCACGCCCCGGCCGTACAGCGCCGCCGCCGCGTCCTCACCCGAGGTGACGATGTTGACCGCCGCCCGACCGCCGGAGGCGAGGTCGAGTGTCGCGGCGCGGCGGGCGACGTCCCATGGCTGGTAGAAGGTCGCCGACAGCGTCGCGACCAGGCCGATGTGGCGGGTCGCGCGGGCCACGGCCGTCTGGAGCATGAACGGGTCGAAGGCATGCCAGGGGCTGCTGAAATCGGTGGCTCCCAGATGGTCGGCGAGGAACACCGCGTCGAGCAGGCCGCGCTCGGCGATCCGCCCGAGCTGCTCCCACCGGGCGAAATCCAGAAACCAGGTCGGCGGATCGCTGCGCCGCCAGCTGTTCGGCGGCTTCGCGAGCCCGTTGCCGTTGACGTTCAGATGCAGGAGTCGTTCGGCCACCCCTGCATCCTTCGGGGCAGCCGCCCCCCCGAGGAAGGAGAAACGGCTACAGGTTCGGTGAAGCAGGTCTTCGCGGTCGGCGGCGGCGCGGCCGGGGCGGGTCCGGCCGCGACAGTTAAGCGCGGGGCGTCCCATCGCGTTAGCCGGACCGCGTTGATCCCGCTCGCGCAGGGAGGCAAAGCTGGGTTGCCACACCGAGAAGGGGCCCCGATGACCGACCTTGCCGAAGCCACCGCAGCCGTCACCTATGGCTCCCCCCGGTTGCGGGAGCTGATCGAACACATCGCGCAGGGCGCCCTGGGACGCGACGAACGTGACGAGCTGCCGTTCGAGGCGATCGACGCCGTCCGGCGGGCCCGGCTCGGCGCGATCCGGCTGCCCGTCGCCCAGGGCGGCGGCGCGTCGCTCGTCGAGCTCTACAAGCTGTTCATCGAACTGGGCGCGGCCGACTCCAACGTCGCGCACATCCTGCGCAGCCATTTCGGTGTCGTGGAGAACCTGCTGCGCGGCACCGGCCCCGGTGCCGCGCGATGGCTGGAGCACGTCGCCCGAGGAGAGCTGATCGGCTCAGCGGCAACCGAGCTCGGCGCGAAGGCCGGCGCGACCGACTTCCCGTACGAGACCACGATCACCCGGACGCCGGACGGCCAGCGCCTGAACGGGACGAAGCATTACACCACCGGCAGCCTGTACATGGACTGGTTGCTGGTCAGCGCCACCGGCGTCGACGGCGAGAAGACGCAGCTGATCCTCCCTGGTGACCGCCCGGGCGTGCACCGGCCCAACGACTGGGACGGCTTCGGTCAGCGCTTCACCGGCAGCGGCACGGTGACCTTCGAGGACGTCGCCATCCACCCCGAGGACTACTTCGGCACGGACGCATCGGCCGGCGACGCCCTCCCGTACCCCGCGACGTTCTTCCACATCCAGCTGAACGCGATGATCGCCGGCATCCTGCGACGGGTGGCCAGCGACGCCGTCGAGCAGGTGCACCGCCGCACGCGGGCGTTCTACCACGCGAACGCCGACACGCCCGCCGACGACCCGATCGTGCAGTACAGCGTCGGGCTGCTGCACAGCCAGGCGTTCGCGGCCGAGGCTCTGGTCCTCACCGCCGGGGCGGCGCTGCAGGAGGCCTACGCGGCGCACGGCACTCCCGAGGAGGCTGAGCTCTCGCTGCGGGCGGCGCTGCTGAACGCCAAGGCGAAGGTCGTCATCGACGAGCTCGCCAACCGCGCGACCTCGGAGCTGTTCGACGTCGGCGGCGGCTCCCTGGTCCGCCGCGGCGCCCACCTGGACCGACACTGGCGAAACATCCGCGCGATCGCCGCCCACAATCCGAAGACGCTCAAGGCGGTCGTGGTCGGCCGCCACGCACTCCACGGCACGCCGCCACCCAACCAGGGCTTCTTCTGAGCTTGTCCTTTAGTACTACAGCCGCACTTGGCGTGATAGGAGCCCTTCCGCGGATAGCGCCAGCGTCCACGCTGCGCCAGGGAGTGAAGATGCCGCGCGGCAGTACGCGACATGTGCGGGCGTCGTGCGGGACGGGCACCGCGTAGGGAGTGCGGAATCCCCGGCGCCGTTCAGACGGATGTGGGCATGGGATGACCGAGCCAGGTCACCGCGTCGCAGAGGGCCGCGACCAGGTCCAGTTCGTGGCCGGCGTGGTCGGCGTGGACGCGATGGAGATTGAGTACCAGCCGCTCGGCGTCCGCCCAGTCTGCGAACTCGCCGAGCCGCGCGTCGCGAGCGATCTCCAACGGCGTCGCACCACGGGCGAGCCCGCGGTCTGCCTCGCTGAGCACGAACTGGAAGTAGCGACGATGCTCGTCGAGCACACGGTCGATCTCTCCGCCGGCCAGCACCGGGCCATGCCCGGGCACGATCACCTCAGGCGCCATCCCTGCCAGCCAGTCGAGTGCGGTGAGTGCTCCCGTCACCGAGCCCATGAACACCAGCGGAGTCAGGCCGGCGAAAAGCAGGTCCCCGGCGAACAGGATGCGATCGTCGGGAAGCCACGCGACGAGGTCTCCGGTCGTGTGGGCCGGACCGCCGGGGTGCAGGAGGTCCACACGCCGTTCACCGACGTGCACCGTCGCTGCCGCCGTGATCGTGACGTCGGGCAGGCGCCGCCGGACGCGCCCCCAGTCCGGGATCGGCGACCAGAACGCCGGGCAGCCGTCGATGATCGGGTCGGTGCGTAGGCCTTCCCGCATCCGCTCATGACCGATCAACACCGTCGCCGCGGGCAGAAGGCTGTTGCCGTAGGTGTGGTCACCGTGCTGGTGGGTGTTGACCGCCCACCGGATCGGGGCTCCACCGGTGACATCACCCAGCGCGGTGAGGAACCGGTGGGTGCGCCGCGCGGTGGCGCAGGTGTCGATGACCAGTGTTTCCCCGTCACCGCTCACAGCACCGGCGTTGTTCACCCACCAGGACCCGTCCGGCTGCACCCAGGCATACACACCCGGTCGAAGTTCGCACAACTGCGCCGCGTCGGGCGCGGCCGACGGGTCTCGACCCGCGAACCCCTGGGATTGAGTCGACATGTGATCACCTACCCATGGTGACGTCAAGGGGTCGAAATGACCGCGAGCTGAACCGGACCCCACCACAGCACTGTTACGTGTAGCGAGCTTAACATTACCTTCCGTGGGAGCGCGGTCGGGTCGGCTGGGCACAGCGAGCGGCGGTCGTCGGAGCGTGGTCACACTCCCCGACGAAGCTGGCGACGACGACACCGGGGAGGTTGCTCACACAGCGGATGGCCGCGTCGGCGTAGCGGTCGACGAAGTGGAACCGCAACCCGACACAGCCCGCGCCAAAGCCTCGACGGCTCACATCACACTCTCTCAGACCAGGGCGTCGCCGAAATCACCGTCTTCGCCAGGGGAGCGCGCCGAGCCCGTGGGGAAGGTGCCGAGCCGGGAGACGTCGTACCCCTGGGGGTAGCCGCGGAGCTCGGGGCGCTGCCGGGCGTACAGCGACTCGGTGCGCGGTGGGAGCAGCCGCACGACCCGCCCGCGCAGCCGCACGGCTCCCGCGCACAGGCTCTGCTCGGCGCGGGAAAAGCGCGGGTAGCCGAGCGCCGCGCGCAGCGGGTCGTCCATCAGTCCCAGCGCGAGGCGCCTGACCAGGGCGGCAGGCAGGCGACGCGTGAGGGGGAAGGTCGTGAACAGATCGAGCGCGGCGTCGCCGACGGCCCGCCCTCCCGGGTGGTGCGCGAACCGTTGCACCTCGTAGCTGTCGAGGTGGGCGGCGAATTCCTGGTGGGTGCGGGGCATGTCCGTGACGCCCAGGTGCCTGCCCAGTTCCCGGTAGTACTCGGCGCCGGCGGCTTTCTCCGTCTCGCTCAGTCGCCGCCAGCCGAACCGGTCGATCCAGCGGATCGGCTGGACGACGAACGTGGACAGCACGTATACGTAGTCCGCGTTGGTGATCGGATAGGCATGGTGCATCTGGTTCATCCGGCGAATCGCTGCCCGCCCCTCGACGCTGGCGAACCCGTGCTCGAGCACCGCGTCGAGAATGAGGACGGTGTCCTCGAAGCGTTTCTGGGACCGTGTCGTGAACTCTCCGGTGCTGGCCAGCAGCCGGCCGACCGACGGGACGGCGAAGGTGCGGAAAAGCGCGAAGGACATCGCGTTGAAGTAGTCCCATGGGAACTCGCAGGTCGAGCTGATCCGGTAGATCTCGTGAAAGTCCGATGCCGGGTCGAGCCGCTCGATCCGGCGCAGCCCGTCGAACCGCTTCATCGATCTCCCCCCGACCGGAAACGGCGGCCCCTGCCGCCGCGTGCGGTGTCCGACACCGCTGCTGTCCAACTCCGCGCACAGTAGCCGCACGGCGTCATCGTCGCACCCTGACATCGCATGATGGGACATTCTTCCCGCCGTGCGACCGGCCGGAACACCCTTGGCCGCCGGGCTCGGATCCGGGCCCGCGGTAGGACCGATCGTCGCGATCATCCAAGGAAACCCGTTATGAGTGAAGGTGAGAATCGGACTCGGTGTCGCCTCCATCCCGGTGTCCGCCTTGCCGGCGGGCGAACCGTTCGCGGCGGGCCGCGTGAGCACGGTCGAGAGGGCCTGAGAGAGTGTTATGTGAGCGGTTGAGGCTTTGGCGCGTGCTGTGTGCTGATGCTCTTTCTGGTCCTGGTCCTGGTCCTGGCCCGGTCCTGGACTCCTGGAAGGCCCGGCGCCCTTCGGTCAGCGGCCATACCGGCCGTTACGACCTCCGTGAGATCGTCAACACGATCCTTTGCCAGGCCCGGACCGGCTGCCAGTGGCGCTATCCGCCCCACGACCTGCCTCCGCCCGGCGCGGTCTACTACTACTTCGGGACCTGGCGCGACGACGGCACCACCAGGACCGTCCATGACCTGCTGCGCTGGCCGGCCCGCGAGCGGCGCAGACGCCGCGCCGACCCGAGCGCGGTCGTGTTGGACTCCCAGACCGTCCGGGCTTGCACCAACGCCCCGAGGGACACCACGGGACTGGACCCGGGGAAGAAGAGCCCGGGACGTACACGAGGGCTGGCGGTGGACATTCTCGCTCTGCTCGACCGGGTCGCCGCGCAGGGACCGGGGGTGCGTAAGGCATGGGTGGACGCGGGGTTCAAGAACACGGTGGTCGACCACGGCGCCGCTGTGGGGATCGAGGTCGAGGTGGTTCACCGTGAGCCCGAGGCCCGAGGCCCGAGGGTTCGCCCCGGAACCGAAACGGTGGGTGGTGGAGCAGGCCTACGGGTTGGCTACGACCTGAATCCAAGCTGCTCTCTTGCCACGATCCTGGCCTGGCCCGTCGAGTGGCTTGCTTCGCGCCGCATGGCGACGGTTGAGCCAGCTTCCCGATCGTCCCATGGCTGTCCTCGGACCACGAAGCCCGCCCGCTCGTAGAAGGGGACGGCCAGAAGCCGGGCGTTGCACCACAGGATCCCCCCGCCCCGGGCACCCGCGTACTCGATAAGCGCGGCGAGCAGGTGTGCGCCGACTCCGCGGCGCCGGTGGTCGACGTCGACGGCCATCCAACGCAGCCGCCACCCAGCCTCACCCCAGGGCGACTCCTGCCTGATCACCGTGCCGGTCCCGACGACCTCGCCACCGAGCAGCCTGACGATCACATGCGCCGTGTCCGCATTCCGATCCCCAGGCGTCTCCACCTCGCCCACGGTCAGACTCGGCCGCAGCACCCGCTGCCGCAGACCGAACGTCTCCTCGACAGCGACGCGCTCAAGCCGGACGTCCGCTATCCGCTCTGCGCTCACAGGACGATTGTTGTCCCCCTGTCCCGGTTGAGGCCTTGTCTCCGGCAACGTCTCCGGCAATGAGCAGGACCGCGCGGCGCTCGGGGTCGAAGACGAACAGAATGCGGACCTCGCTCGCTCCGCTCGAGGCGGGCCTGAGCTCCTTGAGGTTATGGAGTCGTGAACCCTTGATCCGGTCAACCCGCGTGTGTCGTCGCATAGGCATCGCGGCGATCATCACCGTCGGTCGAGACATCCGTCCGTTCACCGCGAGGGGCCTCGCAACTGCCACCGCGCAGTTACCCGATCACGACCAGGTCCGGCGCTCCCGCCGGAGCCTGCCTTGGCGGCGACGCCGGCCGGCGGAGCACGAACGCTGCCGGGCCACTAACCGGCCTCGATGCTATGCACCGTCAGGATCGCAGCGCCGCACGCACGTCCATGAGCGCGAAGCCGAGAAGGTTCAGACCGGGCCAGGCGACCGGAGACCCGGCGCGTGGATCCGTCGCCGTCAGGCCGATTCCCCAGACCGCGTCCAGCGGGCTGGCCTCCACCAGAACATCGTCACCGGTGCCCCGAAGAAAGCCGCGGAGCCGGTCATCCTGCGAGAACTTCGCGAGGTTGCCCGCCGCGACGATCCCGTAGCGGTGCCGTTCCCAGGTCGCCTCATCGAAGCCGCGGACGCGGCGGCCAAGTGCCTTCGCTCGGGCCGGGTCCGGCGCGGCGAGGATCGCCTCCGCGGTTTCGTCGTCGCCGAACAGCCTCGCCTTGCCCGCCATCATGAAGTGCTCTGCCGTGGCGTACCGCTGCCCGTCGACGGTGAACGCCGAGGCAAACCACTGGCTCAGACAACTCGCCCCGACCCCGCCACCGGCCGTCGGCCGGTGACCCCAGAAGAACCGGAACGGCAGCGCCACACCGTCGAACTCCGCCTGGATCAGATCCGCCACGGCAAGCGGATGCCCGAACTTCCGTACCGGCGCTGACTCTCGCGGCTCTCTGATCACGAGTGTGATCCTTCCGCAAAGCCACACCCAGCCGCACCTGCTTTTCCCAACCACCGCGAGGTCTCCCGCCTGCACGCGGCCCCACGAGCCTGACCAGCTGGCTGGGCAGCGTCCGTAGGATGTCGATCTCCCGTGGGGTCAGACCCGCGACCGTGGGCCTGACGGCTGACCAGCTGGCGGGAGGCGGTGCCGTGACCGGCGGAGCCGTGTCAGCGACAGAGCCATGGCCGCATCGGTGGGGGTACGACGGGAAAGGCCGTTGCGCGGTCCAGAACGGTGGTGAGGCGGGCCGCGGCCGCCGAGTCAAACTGGAAAGACCACGCCGGCCTGGGCCAGCCGGACAGTGGCGACCAGAGGCCCCTGAGCAGGTAGCCGGCCACGCCCGCGCGTCACATGGTCCATGCCCGCGCACCCAGTTTTCGCCCGCCGCTGGGCCGTCCGGGCAGCGGATCATCCTTGGGCGTCAGCGAAGGCGGAAGACATCCACGCCGTCGCTGTCCACGGCCCGCCGGCCCCAGCACTTCGGTCAGGCGGAGGCGGTTCGCATGGCTGCAACACGGTCATCCGGCCGGGGCTCGAACCAGCCGTCGAGGCCCTGACCAGCACCGTTACACGGCGCTGGATCTTAATCCAATAGATCAAAAACCGCATTCACCCAGGCCCCAAGCGTGATCAGAAAATGGGTGCACCGGTGTACGAACCGATCAATCCTGGTCATCGGCCCTGAAGTCACCGTCCGTCCGGTCGCCGTACGCACCCTGACCGGGGGCGATGCTCGATGACCGCGGGCGCCAAAACATCATCTAAAGAATCGAACATATGTTCCATGTGTCTGGCGGTTCCAGAGGGACGGCGCGCCCGCCCACCGTGATCGTGCGTGGGGGCCGGTCGGGTTGGCTGCTTTCAGCCAATGACGAGCCGTTCGCCGCCGAAGTCCGCAATGATCTCCAGGCGTCCCCCGAGCGCTTTGACGTAGGCGGCAAGGGTGCGTAGTTCGCTGGCATCGACGTTGGCCCGCTCGATGGCGGAGACACGTTCCTGCCGAACGTGCATGCGATCGGCGACGTCGGCCTGGGTGAGACCCAGACGCCGGCGCATCTCGGCGAGCCGATGGGCGCGGTTCTCCGCCACGAGCCGCCCCGCTCCCGCCTCGACCTCGCGGCGGTCGCCTTCCTCGGGGAAGAACTCTTTCAGGAAGCCGTCTCTGTCATACCCGTGGGTGGTGCTCATGCGTCACGCTCCTTGAGATGGAGGGCGTAGCGGGCTTCGGCCAGCGGGATCGCCCTGTCATACCAGGCCGACCACTGCCCGGCCTTGTCTCCGGCGACGAGCAGGACCGCGCGGCGCTCGGGATCGAAGACGAACAGGATCCGGACCTCGCTGGCGCCACTCGAGGCGGGCCTGAGCTCCTTGAGGTTGTGCAGGCGTGAGCCCTTGATCCGGTCGACAAACGGCCGCCCCAGGCTCGGACCCTCGTCGAGAAGAGCGGTCACGGCCTGGCCGACGAGGATCGCAGTGTTCCGGTCCGTTCGGCGTAGGTCATGCAGCCACTCCCGGACCTCGTTGACGATCTCGAGGTGGTAGGTCACGGCATCCTCTTCGGGGCGTGGGGTTCAGTACCTGAGTATACTGCCATCCTGCCGACGCGCAGGCCGGTCGCGTCGCTTCGGTCTCCCCTTGGACCCCTCGGCCGGCTCGTCGCCGAGCACGAACCGTAGATGCTCGCCGCGCACCGAACAGCGGTCGCGTCCCTGGCCGGCGCCACAGACACGTCGACGATCACGGCACTACGCAGAGCCGGCACCTCGACAACCGCCGACCTCATGGATCGTCTGATCCGCGACCACTGAACGCGGAAGATTGACCCGGACGGATCCGGGAGGTTGGCGGCAAAGAGGATGAGCGGCGTGATCGAAAGCTCAGCATCGAAGCCGCCTCTCATACTCACATTGAGCCTTTCCCGTGCGCCCAGCAGACTGGAGGTGACGCCGTGTAAACGGCTGATCTACCTTTCGTAAGCTCGTCGTCGCTTGCCGGTGGAAGTCCGGTCCGGGTAGCTGCCAGGAGGCCCGGTAGCAGGCTGGCGGCTTCGTCTGGAAACGGGTGGGGTCGAAGCCCAGCGTCAAAGGCCCTGTAAGGGGGAGCGACAGTGCGGTCCGTAGCATCACGCGAAGCCTGCGGCGTCGTTACTCAGCCCGTTCTGTGAACGGGACAAGGGAGTGCCGAGCCTCTCGGGATCGAGGCGAAGGCCATGGAAGCGGCGAAGAACCTGGAATTGCAGCCGTGAGGAACTCCCCGGCGTATAGGGGTGCGGAACGTACTGACAGTGGCGGCGGGAACTGGGGAGGCCCTCCCTGGCCCGGCAGGCTGCGGAAACCTGCCGGAGAGCTGTGCCCTATAACCGGTGATCCCGGGAAGTGGGTTACGGGCCGGGTGGGCGTCGGAGGCGGCCATATTACCGATCGAGCTGACCGGACAACATAACCGGCGGTGAGGGAAGGGCCGCTGCTTCGTCGATGCGTGGAGTTGAAAGGAGGGGCCCGGTGAGTGCCATGGTTGCTGGTCCCACCGCTGGAGGATCCCGTGCGGATTCGGTCCGAGCCTTGCAGCACACGCTCTACCGGACGGCCAAGGCCGATCCCGGACGGAGGTTCCATGCGCTCTCGGACAAAGTCCACCGTAGGGACGTCTTGGAGCGCGCGTGGGTTCAGGTGCGCGCCAACAGGGGGGCATCTGGCGTTGACCACACCACGGTGGCTCAGGCCGAGGAGTACGGAGTTTCCCTGCTCCTGGACGAGCTGGCCGCCGAGCTGCGGGAAAGAACGTATCGGTCACTACCGCTGCGGCGGGTCCTGATCCAGAAACCTGGGGTGAAGGGCGAGCTCAGGCCGTTGTCGATTCCCGCTGTTCGTGACCGCATCGTGCAGACAGCTACGAGGATCGTGCTCGAGCCGGTCTTCGAGGCTGACATGGCCGAATGTTCGTTCGGGTTCCGCCCACGGCGTTCGGCGCACGACGCCCTGCGGGTCCTCGTGGATGAGGCCGCGCGGGGCAAGCGGTGGGTGGTGGAGACGGATATCGCCGACTGCTTTACGGCGATCCCGTTTGACGGGTTGATGAGAGCGGTCGAGGAACGGGTCTGTGACCGGGGACTGCTCAGGCTGGTGCGCGAGATCCTGCGTGCCGGCGTGATGCGGGACGGCGAGGTCCGGCGGGAGGTCAGCGGGGTCCCGCAAGGGGGTCCTTTGTCCCCGTTGCTCTGCAATGTCTACCTACACCGGCTGGATCGGTCGTGGGATGAGGGTGACGGGACGCTGGTACGTTTTGCCGATGACCTGGTCGTGATGTGCTGGTCGCAAAGCCAGGCGGAGCGGGCGCTGGAATGCCTGACCCGGTTGCTGGCTGACTTGGGCTTGGAGCCCAAGGCAGCCAAGACCCGTATCGTCTGCCTCCAGCCCGGTGGAGGGGGCTTTGATTTTCTGGGCTTCCACCACCGGCTCGTGCGGTCCCGAGGAGACCGCGGCAGGCGAAAGGTGACATTCCTCGCTCGCTGGCCTTCGGACAAGGCGATGCGACATGCCCGTGACCAGATTCGGGAGATTACCGACCGGTCGCGGCTGTTGTTACCGCCGCAGGTGATCGTGGAACGGCTCAACGCGTTCCTGCGTGGTTGGGCTGGCTACTTCCGCTTCGGGCATTCTGCCCGGCGCCTCGGCGCGATCAGGAGGTTCGCGCAGGAGCGACTGGCCCGGTTCGTACGGGCCCGTCATAAACGCAGCATGGGGTTCGGCTGGTGGGTGCTGTCGCGCTCGCGGCCGGTTGACCTCGGCCTGATCGGCCTGTATGGGATCACTGTTTCGCCCAGGGCTGGGAAGACCTGGCGGGAGAAATCGAATGCCGGCGGTGAACGGCGTCGGTAAGCCGTGTGCGGGAGAACCGCATGCACGGTTTGACGGGGGGCGGCTGGAAACGGAGCATTGCCAGGGACGGCCGGGATGAAAAACGCGCGGGAAACCGTACGGACAAAGGTACCGGACCATGTGCCTACAGCGAGATGCCGCCGCGCCAGTCGCCTACCCTAAGGCAACGGCCAGCAACGCTGTGTGACGCTACTCAAACGGCTCCACCTGAGTGTGCTGCCATCCTGTCTACGCGCAGGCCGGTCGCGTCGCTTCGGTCTCCCCTTGGACCCCTCGGCCGGCTCCGCCAGCCATCACCGCACGCACCTTGATCGCCCATCTCCGAGCCGACCGAAGCCATGGTCGGCGACCTGACGGCTGACAGCAGCGTGGGGGCCGCCGCGTAGGCGAATCTCCCTGAAGGCACGACTCCTTTCGGCGAGTCACCTCCCGCGGGAGATGACTCGAGACCTGATTGTCAATTTTTTGTGCCATGTGCCGAGATCTGGGACGCTGTGTCTACGACGGACGGGGGATGTCGTAGAAGGTGCCCGAAAGGGTTCGGGTTCCGGTGCAGATCGCGCATGGGGATGGTGCATGACTAGCTTGGAGCAGCTGCGAGGCTACATCCTCGAGGAGGTACTGGCCCGCCTCCTTTACGAGAGTGGGTACCGCCTCCTGGTGTCTGAGACACAGGACCCTGAGGCGCTCAGACGGGGCGCGCATGGGCTCCTCGTTCGAGGCCGAGGCACCGATCACCAAGCCGACGTGCTCGGCGAGTTGACGTTGCCCGTCCCCTTCTCGCTACCGCTGCGCGTCTTTGTCGAAGCGAAATATCGCGCTGCGAAGACGGGTCTCGGTGACGTGCGGAACGCGCATGGAGTCATCCACGACGTTAACGAGCACCACTCGACAGCCTCAGCGGGTACCCGCGCAATCCCGATGCGGCGCTACCACTACCGGTACGTTTTGTTCTCCACTTCCGGGTTCACCAAGCCAGCTCAGCAGTTCGCCCTCGCCCAGCAGATCTCCCTTGTTGACCTTTCGAGCCCAGGATTCGCCGGGTTGCTGGGCGCCGCAGACAGGGTCGCGCTGGGACTCTACCGCCTCGCTGAAGAAGCGCAGGTGTCACCGTTTCCGACCGGGCAGGTCCGCACCGCTCTCAGGCTGGCGTTCGACACCTGGACCGACAGGGAATCCGACGATATCGATGACGTAGATGCCAATGATGCGGTCAGCTTCCAGCGACGCGCGAGTCGAGCCAGATGGGCAAACCAGATGAACCCAGCGCAGCGGGAGTTTCAAACGCTTCCCCTCGATCGCCTGGAGTCTCTCGCGGCCGAGCTTTCCGGACGGCTCGGTGAGAATTTGGTCTTCGCTTTCCCGTCTGCGCCCTTTGTGTTGGCTCTGCGGCCCTTCGATCTCTCTGCGCTCGACACCTACGTCGCTCGCAATGGCTCCGAGGTAAACGTGAACATCCTGTTCGTGACCCGACGCCAGGTCACCGGAGACTGGATGATCGTGCCCGCCGACGGTTCGCGATTCTTTCAGCTCCAGTTCTCGCTACCGGCGCTACTCGAAGACTGGCTTCTTCACGACGAGCGCACAGCGGCGCGTCGCGCACGCGGCATCAAGACCAAACTACTGTCCTCGATCTCGCTGTTCCGAAATGGCCGCCTCATCCGACTGCAGTACGAACGTCCACCTCGTGGATGACAGAAACATGACGAGCCACAGCACGCCTACATCGTGTCGACCGTCCACGGGACCGGCATACGCCACCGGAGGTGTACCCCTCGAAGATTCTGGAAACAGCATAGAAAATCGGCGGTGATCTTTAGGGCTGATGTCTGCGCTGCTCAGAGGCCTGCGGTCCCGGCGACGCGTCGAGCGTGTTCGGCAAGATCGGGTGCTCCTGGATGACCGGCGGCGGTAATGGCGCGGTGCACCTCGCTGATACGACCTGCCATGATCGACGATGGAACCGCGGTGGAGGTGATCGCCTCGCGGGCGATACTGATAGCGGCGTCTGGGTCACCGGCCTGGATGTGGGCCATGGCAAGATTGAGAAGGAATCCAAGTCGGTCGCGGGGTAGCTCGGTGCCGATTCGGTCGATTGCCGCCTGGAAATGTGGGATAGCTCCGGACGGGTCGCCAGTGCTCACGAGGTAGCTGTTCAGTTCGGGTGAGAGCCTCTCTTCCTGTGTTTGCGCAGGTTGGAGTGGCCGTCGGCGGAGGTGTGGTGGTGCTCCGCGGTCGGCTGGGCGGTGCGGGGTAGTCAGCCGGGTTGGGCTGCGGGGGTAGCCACGCGCCGGTGGTGAACAGTCGGGTGAGCGCGTCGAGGGTATCGAGCCCCGTTTCGTGGCGGTCGACAGGTAAGACTGCACGATGGCGAAGTCAGCGAGGCCGGTCAGGGTACGCCAACAGCCGCCGGATACTCTCTGTTGAACTTTGACGGGTCGGACGTCACGTTCCGCGAGATTGTTCGAGAACGGGACGGTCAGATCCGTCGCGAACCGCAGGATCATGTCCTCGTAGCGGCGGAAGCGGCGGATCAGAGCCCGGGCATCGGCGGACAGCGGACTACGTTTCCCGTGGTTGTCGGTCTCGCCGCGGGCGAGCGCACCGAGGTAGTGGTTCTGGACCTGGCCGCGTACCTCGGGGGCCAGCGCGGTCTGCCCGGCCTCACGGGCGGCCCGGGCGGCGTGATGGGCTTCCAGTAGGGTGGTGGCCATCGCATCGGCCCGGACCTGCCCGGCCAGGTCGCCCTCGTGGACTGACCGCAGGTCGCGAAGCAGGTGAGCGCCGCACCAGGCGTGCAGCGCGCCGGTGAGATGGGCGTAGCCGTCGCGGACCAGCACCCCGGTGAACGCCGGCCAGACCTCACCGGCGTCGATCGTGGCCGCCGAGCGGTCCCCGACGTGCATCACGGTCAGGTAGTCGGTGCACGCGACGTGCAGATAGCGCAGGGCTCCCTCGGCGCTGGCGGTGGTCTCGTCCGCATGCGCGACCGGCGCCGCCGCGACCAGCACCCGCACCCGCACCCGCGGCAGGAACATCGCCTCCAGCAGCCGGGCAGCCCGGCCCCGCACAGACCCGACCCAGCCCGTCGATACCTGCGCGCTGACCAGCGCGCCCAGCACCGCACCGGCCCGGCGGACCGGGAGGTGCTGGGCGCAGACCAGCCACGCCGCCCGGGCGAGCAGACCCGGCCCGTACCCGGCCCGTACCCGACCCGGCCGGTCACTCCCACCGGGGCCTGCCCGGCGCTGGTCACCACGCAGCACAGGCTCTGTTCCACTTTGGGACAGTCCCACCCGCACCCACGAGAGGTGCTGGTCTCGGCGGGTGAAGGCCTGGCCGGTGGTGTGGGGACGGGGGTGCTGAGGTCCGCCCGGGTGGCTGGCGACGTCAGTCGGGCGGGGGCGTGGCGCTTCCGGGAGCGTTCGCGTGGCGGGGTGGCCGGTGGCCGGCGCGGATGGCCGTCTCGATGAGGCCTATCACCCAGGTGGCGGCGTCCGCCGCGGCCGTTGGGTCGAGGTTCCAGGTCGTGACCATGCGTTCGAAGGTGGGCACGCTCCAGTAGGCGTCCAGCGCGGCGGTCGCCATTTCGCGTTCGTCGTCGGGCCAGTCCTCGGCCGCCTGGTTGACCGCCGCGCGCAGTGCGTCGCGACGGCGTTGGTCGAGTGCCGCGAAGGTCGGGTCGTGGATGGGCCGGGCCTCGATGGGGAACCTGCTGAGGTAGGCGAAGGTCTGGCTGATCGTGTGGCCGATTGTCTCCAGGCGCATCGACGCGAGTTCGACGCCGGCCTCGGTCTCGAGCCGGCGCAGGACGGCGTCGTGCAGATTCCGTTCCGTGGCGAAATGGCGGTAGACGGTGCTCTCGTTCACGCCGGCCTGGCGGGCGACCGCGCGGACGGTCAGGCTTCGCCAGTCCCAGTTCGGGAGGTCATGCACCAGCTGGGTCGCCGTGGTGAGGATCCGCTCCCGGGTGGCCGCGGCCTGCCGGGACCGTTGCGAGTTCTCGTAGACGCGGGCGCGCGGCGGGCGGGGCGCGGCGCGGCGGGAGGAGTCGGGGTCCTGCGCGTTGGTCGAGCCCGCCATCTGGTCTCCCGTCCGTGTCGCCGGTGGCTCGTCAGCGTGGCCGTTGGTGGCGGCCGGCGCGAGCGCAGGGACGAATCTAGTCGTGCGCACGCTGGCGCGTGGGTGGGTCGCCGGCGTCGGGCCGTCTCGTATGGGGCGATCTCGTGCGAGACATCTTGCTTGAGATGGCTTACGCTCGACGCACCTTGTCCGCTATGTACCGGGTGACCGGTGTCTGGAGACGATCGTGACGACAGTGGAGCTTCCCGCGGACGCGATGGACCCGACGCGCGACGACCGGAAGTCGGCGAAGATCGCCGCCGGGCGCGTCCGGCCTGAGCCCGGGGCGAGGGAGGTCGGTGGTTTCGGCTTAGGCCGGGAGGTCCTGCGCAGCGGCCAGATGCTGCAGGCTGGCGTGAGCGGTGACCGGTTCTCCCCGGAGGACAGGTTCTGCCCGGTGTTCTTCCTCGACGGCGAGCGGCACAAGAAGGCGCGGACCGCGATCGCGCGCTACTTCACCCCCAAGGCCATCAACACCCACCACCGGCTGGTCATGGAGCGCACCACCGAGCGGCTGCTCGGCCGGCTGCGCGCGACCGGTACCGCTCGTCTCGACGAGCTCAGCTACGAACTCGCCGTCGCTGTCGCGGCGGAGATCATCGGGCTGACCGGCAGTGACCAGGCCACGATGGCGGGCCGAATCGAGGCCTCGTTGTTCGCCACGCGGGTCGGTTCCAGGAACAAGGCCGTCCGGTTCGGTGTCGGGCTCGTGTCCGCGCTCCACGCGGGGCGGTTCTACCTGCGGGACGTCCGTCCGGCGATCAGGGCGCGCCGGGCCGAGCGGCGCGACGACGTTATCTCGCACCTGATCGACGAGAGCTACCCGGACCGGGCGATCCTGGTGGAGTGCATGACCTACGCGGTAGCCGGCATGGTCACGACGCGTGAGTTCATCGTGATGGCGGCCTGGCACCTGTTCGAGGACGACGCGCTGCGGGCCCGTTTCGTCGCGGCAGACGCGGCCGACCAGACCGCGATCCTGGAGGAGATCCTGCGCCTGGAGCCCGTCGCGGCGATGCTGCACCGCAGGGCCGAGCGTGACGTCGCGTTCACCGGCGCCGTCGCGGCCGCGGGCGACGTGCTCGCCATCAACATCCGCGCGGCCAACGTCGACCCGGCGGCGGTCGGTGCCTGCCCGCACGCGCTCGACCCGGACCGGGGGACGAAGCAGAAGCAGGTCGGCTCGTTCCTGAGCTTCGGCGACGGCAGCCACCGCTGCCCCGGCGCGCAGGTCGCGATGGCCGAGTCACGGATCTTTCTGGACGGGTTGTTCGCCGTGCCCGGCATCCGCCTGGAGCGTGCGCCGGACCTGACCTGGTTCGACGGCCTGGGGAGTTACGAACTGCGCCACGCCGTCATCGCCTGCACGCCAGCGCCCACGGCCGACTGACCTCCGCCCGCGACGGGTTCGAGCGGCCCGCGGCGGTAGTGCGGTCGCGGGCGCTGTCCTGGTCCGCGCGTCCGACGGCATCACTCGACCGACCAACGCCAGCGTCCCCCGTGCTGATGCCATTCGCGTCCTCCCCACGCCCGTGGGGGTGATCCGATGAACGGGCCGGTGATCTCGGCCATCTTCGGCGTGTAGAGCGCGACCGTGAAGTGCTCGTGGTCGCCGAGCACCGCGCGCACGTCGTCGGACCTGGTGACGACCGTGATCGGTCCGACGGACAGGATCGGGCGGAACCGCCGCAGCAGGACGAACATCCAGCCGGATCGGTCCACGAGCACGTCGCTGAGCCCGCGGGGGCGAGGGGGACGGCGCCCATGTCAGCCCGCCGTCCCGGCCGCTACGGCGCCGAGCCCCGTGATGCCGGGCACGAAGAGGTACTGGCCGCCGCGGGTCGTCACGAACGTCGGCTGCGGGCCGAGGAAGAACGGCGGCTCGCCCGGCACGGTCATCTTCCCGCTGCCGTCCGCCGGTCCGCGGAGCAGGAAGTCCTTGTCGCGGCCGAGCCCGAAGACGTTCCCGTCCTCCAGCCACTGCACCTGCACACTCTCGAACTGCCGGGAGATGCTCGCGACGTAGCAGACGAAGATCAGGCCACGCTTGTGGCCGTCCGGCCCGGTCGCCTCGGGCGGGAGGGGCGGCCCGTACGGCACCCCGCGCCGCAGCATCCGGTGCCGGAAGCTCAGCAGCTCACCGAACCCGATCGAGTCCCGCGGGTTGCAGCGGCGGATGTGAGCGCCGAGCGGGCAGCGCCGGCCGTCCGCGTCCACGTCGTGGTAAAGGAAGTCGTTGGCACCCGGCTCGTCCCCGCGGAAGCCGACCGCCGGGCTGTCGGGGGAGCGCACGATCGGCGTGCCGTTGCGCCATCGTCCGACGATCTTGGCGGCGAGCTTCTCCTCGTCGCCGCCGGGAAAGGCCGCCGCGAACGTGCGCAGCGTCTCCCGGAAGAGCGCAACGTCCTGTTCCAGTTTGCGCCACACGCCGTAGGTGCTGTTGCGCCCGAGCGGGCCGGCGGGGGCCCGCGGGAGATCCTGGCCGTTGCGGTCCCGGCCGGACTCGTCCGGATATCCGAGAACGAACTCGCCGAGGGCGAGGCCGCGCCAGCCGTCCTTGTCCCGCACGCCGCCGCCGGGTGCTTTCTCGTCGGTGACGCCCTCCACCGCGGGTTGGGCGAAGCCGTCGGCGAAACCGAAATGCTCGCGCATGCCGGGCAGCAGACTCGCGTGTTCCTGGTGCACCAGGGAAAGGCCATTGTACCGGCCGAGATCGGCGCGCAGGTCGGCGAGCCGGCCGGTCAGGTCATCCTCGCTCAGCGCGTTGACGACGAGGATCACATGCGCTCTGGCGGGGGTGTCCCAGTGCTCGGGCGCGGACGTGCCAACGTCGCCGAGCTGGGCCGCGCGCGCCGCCATCCCGGCGCGGAACTCGTCCGAGAACGTCGCGAGCAGCTCGGGGGAAAGGCCGAGGGCGCGCAGCCCGTCGTAGGTGAGGGCGACATTCAGCGTGGTCGCGGGCTTGCCCTCGGTCCACGACCGGGCGCTGGTGACGTCGTCCACGAGATGGCCGAGCCACCGCCGCCCGGTGCGCATCTCGGCCACGTTCACGAAGAGGTAGGTCGTGCGCGAATAGTCGTTTCCGTACGCGCGCAGGATCCCGCCCTGGATGTCGGCGAGATCGGGCACCGGCCGCGTCCGTCGGGTCCGGGGGGTGGCGACCGTCACGGCCGGAACTCCTTCAGGAAGGCCGCGCGGATCGCCGCCGGGCCGGCGAGCTGGGTGTCGACGAGCAGGCGGACGAACCGGTCGTGCACGGGCAGCGCCGCCTTCACCTCCTGCACGGTCGCGCGCGGGTAGGCGGCGAAGAACAGTCCGGTGCCGATCGCGTTGTGCCGCAGGTAGCGCGCGAGCCCCGCACCGGTGGCTGGCTGCGGGCAGCCGACGCACCGCCCCCAGATCTCGGGTGCCTCGGCGGTCAGCGTGTCCGCGACGGCGGCGAGGTAGGCGTCCGCGGACCCGTCGACGTTGCTGGTGAACAACAGGTGAGAAGAGCCGAGCGGGTCGGGAGCGGGCTGCTTCGGATCTGTCACGAGGTCGGGAACGATCACCCAGCGGGCGAAGTGCGTACCCGGCACCCGCGCCAGCGGGCTCCCGCCGGGCGCGTTACCCAGCCCCGTCAGGTAGCTCTCGAGCGCGTCCCGCTCGCCCGGCACGATCGGCGTGAGGACGGTGACCGGGCTCGCCTGCGCCCGCCGCGCCCTCACAGCAGGTCCTGGGCGTCGGTGAGGAACGCCGACCACGCGGCCTCGAACTCCGCCGACGACAGCCGGGCGGCACGCTCGGCGAAGTCGGCGACCCTGGGTGCCAACGCCAGGGCCTTCCGCACCATCGTCGCCGTCGCCTCCGGATAGGCCGAGTAGTAGTGGGCGGCTTCGAACTCGTTGCGATGGATGTAATCCTTGAACGGGCCGGTCGGGAGTGCTCCGGGGAATCCGTACGAACTGGCCCAGAAGAGGCTCATGCCGCGCGTCAGCACGTAGGAGAAGGCATCGATGTACTCCTCCCACCCGTCGTTGAAGTTGCTCTCGAAGAACAGGTGCGGGTAGCGGAGCCGGGTCCGCGGTGCGGCGTCGCCGTTCGCGGGAAGATCGCGGACCAGCGTCCACCTGGCGAAATGGATGAACGACAGCTTCCGCAGGTCGCGGGTCAGCGGCGGAATCAGTCGAAAGGTGGTGAAAAGAACAGGAAGCCAAAGCTTTCCCCACCATTTCACCGTGCTGAATACGGTGATGGCGATGGCCTGCCCGTTGATGTTGCCGGCGTCGGTGCCGGTGGCGGTCCCGACGGTTCCTGGCTCGGAGACGATCACCTCGGGTACCCTCTTCTGCCGGTGGAATCTCAAGAAGAGAAGGTACGTGGTAAGGCCCTGAAACGCTACTTTGACATCGGGTGACCGGTAATTATATTGCCGGTCAGACGGGAACGAACGAACCGTATACGGGTCGAACGGCTTGCACTCCGCGGATCGGCGTTTTCGTCATCGCGCGTCGAGCGTCATCGGATTCCGCTGAGTGGCGTCGCCGTACTTCCACGGCTACGCCGCCGCGGTCTGTTGTGATCAGCGTCGGACACATCTGGTCACAACATCCGCCGCGGCCACTGCGCGCTCGCCACCGGCACCGACCTCCAACTCCGGCTGGCCGCCGCATGTGCTGGACCAACAGCGCCGACATGCTCCTCACCGGCCGATGGCTGTCGAGCTCGATCAGGACCGTTCCGTAGACCGACCCCCGTCGCAGCGCGAAGTCATCCACCCCAAGAACCGTCACCACCCCGATCTGCGGGTCGGGCACGCCCGGATCCGGCATAGCAGCGCGTTCCGACCCGCGGGAAGCCCCATCCTGCCGGCGAGACGTGCTCCAGCTCTGCCCGTCAACGCCAACCCGATCGCCTCGATCATCCGACTCGCGAGCGGGGTGAGCCGGGCATGCGGACTCGTCAGGCCCACGACCTGCTCCGCGAACGTCACCCGTGGGCAGCCGGCTGCCAGGCAACGGAACCGCCGGATCGGCAGATCGATCTCGACGTGAGCACCCGCGATCGCCGCAGCGACCAACCGGCGGCGATACCGCCCGTGGACCCCAACGCCACCGACAGCGCCTGCCCAAGTCCGCTGGCCCGGACCGTCTCGGTCAGCATCAGCCCGCCCGCGTGCGACACGATCCCACGCCCGGCGGCGTCCACGCGGACAGACGGATACAGAGCGGTAGTCTTCACCGCGAAGGTGCTCCTTGGTTCGGTTGGATTCAGGCCCTCAGCAAGCCCAATCCTCCCAGCTCAGGAGCACTTTCCTATTCCCGGCACCCCAACAGACGGTCACCCCGGTGAAAGCCCGAGGCTAGGCAGCTCCCGGGCGGTGCTCACGGGTTCTGGGATCTCTGGCTGGCCGAAGGGCGCACTCGGCCCGGCGCCGACGCCGCCAGGGGAGCAGCACGCCTGCCCGTAGTTCACAAAGGTGCAGGTGGAGGGCATGCGGGGTAATAGTTCATCTCGGCGGGGGAGTTGGACCCAACGCCCTATATGTCCAGGCCAGAGACCATGTTGATCTCAAAAGGTTGTGTCCGAGGGGGCTCGAACCATTACCCCATCACCGGTCACCCTGTCCGGTGAGCTCATTCTCGCAGGTCAGACGGGGGTCGGGCGGTGAACGACGTGGTTTCCACGTTTCCTGCCGGCGAGGGGGCGGGGCCGTTCGTTCTGCGCGCGGTGGCCGTGCTGATCGCCGTCGTTGTCGCGTTGCTTCTTCAGATTCCCCGCAGGAGGTCGGGCACCTCGCGTAGGTCCGCGATGCGGGTCACGCCGGCTGGTACCGCGCGGTGGCCGGTGCGGTCGATCAGCAGTGCCATCGGGTTGCCCGCGGCGAGTGCGCCCTGGGCGTCGGTGGCCGGGTTGTCGCCGACGTGGACGACGTCGCCGGTGGTCAGTCCGAGTGCCGTGTTTACGTGTTCGAAGGCGGCCAGGTCTGGTTTCGCGACGCCGATCTCTCCGGACAGTGCGATGACGTCGAACAGAACGGCCAGGCCCAGCACCTGCAGTCTTCGCCGTTGAAATCGGCCGTCGGTGTTGGAGAGCAGGGCCAGGAGCATGCCTTCGGAGCGAAGGGTCCCCAGGCATGGCAGTACGTCCGGGTACAGCTGTAGCCCGGTTTCGGCGAGCGTGGTGCGTTGCTGTTCCAGCCGGTCGAGTTCGGCGTCGTTCGGGACCGGGTGACCGAGTGTGGTCAGCATCGCGGCCATGCGGGTGCGCAGGTAAGCCTCATGGCTGAGTGTGCCGTCCAGGTAGAGCGGGTGCAGGGTATCCATCCACGCCAGCCAGACATCGGGATCGGCATCGGCACCGAACAGCCCGCGCAGGCTCTGTGGGATCGATACGGAGTAGTCGATGAGGGTGTCATCGATATCGATGCTGACCGCCCGACCATCAGACTTCGGTCACCGGACAGCCCGGCACACCAGTGCCTTCAACGGTGATCCTCACCGGGTGGCCGGCGGCCAGCGGGCCCGTATCCGCGGGTGTTCCCGGTAGCGGCATGACCGCCGACCATCACCCGATCGGCGCGGGATCTCGTGGGTCATCTCGCTGGTCCGGACCTTCCGTCGTATCAGGCCATCCACATTGATGGCCAGTTCGACGTCCGCCACGAACGGCGGAAGTGCAACCAATGCACGTGGCACAGAGGCACCTGAGGGCACCCGTCGTCAACCGGCTTTCTCCGACACGTTGACGATCTGCATGCGATCTGCCTCCCTCGCGGAGCGCCGCATGACGCGCTCCGTCGGGGTGGGTCCCTGACTCATCTCATTTTGGCAGATAAGGCGGTGCGCGGACGTGGCGACACCGGGCCGAGTACACCGGGCAGATCTGCCCGGGACCGCACGTTCAGTTTCCGATACACCCTGGTCAGATGCTGTTCGACGGTGCTGGTCGTGATGTACAGGCGGTCCGCGATCTCTCCGTTGGTGTGTCCCATGGCGGCCAGGGCGGCGACCCGCCGTTCGGCGTCGGTCAGTGTGCCGACCGCAGCTGACGGGTGCTGCCGCGTAGCCCCGTATGATTCCTCACGTCTGCGGCTGCCGCGTTGCCTGGGGGGCTCGAGAATCGCCTCGGCCCGGCTTTGGTTCGCCAGTAGTCGGGCGCCTCGCGAGACGGAGCGGGCCTGGGCTGTGTTGCCGCTGCCGTGGTAGGCCATGCTCAGGTCGGCCATCGCGCGGGCGAGGTCCAGTCGGGCGCCGACCTGGCGCAGGACCTCGACCGATCGTCGCAGCAGAGGCAGTCGCTCGCCGGGTTCGCTGGCGGCTGCCAGCAGCCGAAACGCGTTTCCCGATGTCCTCGAGCTGGTGAATCCCTCGCGGGCGAGTTGTTCCTCGGCAAGGCGTCGGCTGCGGTCCAGCTGGCCCATCCGCAGGTATGCCTCGGCGGCGTCGGTCCGCCAGGCCACCAGACCGGACACGTCCATCCCCCAGCGAACCATCAGATCGCCGCAGGTGCTGAAGTCGGCGAGGGCCGCGTGCAGTCGACCGGTCGCGAGGTAGAAGTGCCCTCGGGCGTGTAGGTAGTGCAAGCCGAACCGGGTCTGGAACATTGCTTCCGGAACCGGGGTCGTCAGCCATCGCGCGGCCTCGGTCAGGCGGCCCATGCAGACCATGGCAAGCAGCAGGCTCGCCAGCGGTGCGCCGAGACCGACCCCCCAGCCATGTGGAGTCACGTCCGTCAGTGCCGTGCGGGCGTGTCTTTCCGCGTCGGGCAGGTCACCCCGTCTCAGTGCGATCTCGGCCCGTAGCCCGGAGACCACGGCTCGCCAGGTGTTCGAACGGGAGATCGCGGGGTGCGTGCTGAGGGTGTCGGTGCCGGTGGTGGCGGCGGCGAGGTGGTCTGTGTAGATCAGAACGAGTGCGGCCGACATGACGGCCTCAACGCCGGTGTCGGTCGGTGGCACGTTCTGGAGCAGATGTTCCGCTTCGGTGCTGGCCAGCGCATGCCCCCGGCCGGTGACCACGGCTGCTAGTGCGAGCGCGGCACGTTCCACCGGATCTGTCGTGGCCGGGTTCAGCGGCTGTGCCGCCGACGTGATGGAGACCTGGTGGACCTGGTCCATGAGTCCCGGGTAGGTGCAGAACAACAGGAGCCGCCCGACGTCGAGGTCGGTGGCGGCCTGCCCGCCGTGTCGAGCGCTCGCCTCGCTGACGTGGACGAGTGCCGCTGATGCCTCGGTCAACCGGCCGTGCCAGGCCAACGCCGCCACGAAGTCGACCGCCCGGCGGCCCACCAGATGGCCCTTGCGCGCCGCGGTGCTCAGACATGGCAGGTAGCGAAACGTCGTGGACGGGCTGAGCTGCCAATCGACCTTCGCCGCGTCCAGCAGGACCGCGCTGCGTTCCGACTCGGCGGAGCACGCCCGGGCGGCGTGCTGGAGAAACTCGACCGCGTGGGTCAACTGATCATCCGCGTCGGCCTCGGCCGCCGCAACCCGCAGCACCGGGAGGACCCAGATGTCCTCGGTGTGCCGCGCGGCGACCAGGTGCCGGGCGATGTCGACAGCGCGGGCGCCGTCGTGGTGCAGCAGTGCCGCGGCCCGGCGGTGCAGCTCCACACGCCGGTCGGCGTGGATGTCAGCCACGACCGCCTGACGGGCCGCCGGATGGCGCAGACACAGGTTCTCGATCAGCCCGGCCTGTTCCAGCACGCGAAGCCCTCGGTCGACGGCGTCCGCCGGGCTGCCGAGCAGCCGGGAGATCCGGTCGGGTTGGCCGGAATCGTCCAGCACCGCCACCGCCTGGGCGACGTCGAGGACCGCTGGCCCGGCGCGTTCGAGGCAGGACAGCACCGCCCGCTCGAAGGCCAGCCCGGCCACCGGCTCCGTCGCGGACATGGCGGCCCGCTGGCCGATCGCCGCCTGATGGTCCTCGATCAGTGCCCGTACCAGGAGGGGATTTCCGCCTGTGGCCAGGTGCACCGCCCGCGCCAACTGGATCGTCCCCCCGGTACCGGTTCGCCGTTCCATGATCAGGCCGACGTCCTCGGGGGACAGCGGCGACAGCCGGATGCGGGTGACCTGCGGCTGCAGGAAGACCCTGCTTGCCGCCGGATTGCCCCAAGCGGCTTCGCCGGTGGGCTCCGTCAACACGATCAGGGCGCGGAGGAAAGTAATTCGCTGCATGATATCGATGAGGCAGCGTTGGGATGCGGGGTCGGCCCTGCCTGCGTCGTCCACCAGGACGAGAGCCGGACCCCGAGTGCCGAGGTCACGCAGAAACACCTCGATACCACCCAGAACCCGGGAGTAGGCCGCCGTCAGCTCGTCCTCGCCCGAGTGGTCCAGGGCGAGCTTCACATAGTTGTCGATCGCCCTGGTCACCAGGTGGTGATAGCGCGAATCGCCCGCGAACTCGCTGAAGAGCTGTCGGGTCAGCCGGAACGGAAGCGAATTTCTCTCGGCGCACCCGATCGCGCGTAGCGGGCGAATTCCTGCCGCCACGGCTCGCTCGGCGAAGATACTCAGGAGTGCGCTTTTCCCGATTCCGGTCGGGCCGGTGACAAGGGCGATCTGACCGTTGGGAGGATCGCTCGCACATTCGGCGATCAAGCTTTCAAAAACCGCTATTTCGGTCTCGCGCGCGACGAAGATCATGGTCGGCGGTCTCCTTGCGGATGTGGTGGACGGGCCCTGCGGGCGGCTGGGTCGACGAGGCGGCGACGGCGCGGCGGGATGCCTGCCCGCTGCCCATGGGCGGAGGCGGTGATCGTCGGTGGAAGGAGCGGGGCGCGCCGATCGATGCCGGCGAGGTCGATGGGTCAGGTGTCTCTCGATGGATGGGCGTCGGTCGCTGTCCCGTGGGGTTCGCGAACTTTCGACATCAGATCAACAAGGGATGCTAAGGGCAAGAAGAAGGATGCGTTCTGTAGCGATTCTGCATGATAGGCGAGAGTTGATGGCTGTGCGTCTCCCTCTGCAGACTATGTGCACGCGGTGAGGTAGCTGGGGGATATCCCCCCAACTGTCCGCAGATGTGCAGGGATCGCGAAGCGCCCGGCTCGTGAGGCTGCTGGCCGCGTCCGGTGGTCACCGACCGGCAGTCGCCTCGCGCCGAGCCCCGTGGGGGAGCCGGGGAGAACCTGTTGGGTGGTGAGGGCGCCGTCGGTCGCGCGGGAAGCGGGGAAGCTCGAAGGAGCTTGCGATTCCCGAGGAGGGCCGACGACCCTTTCGTGTTCGGTCGCGATGCTGTACCCCTACGGCCCCCTGTTTCTCGTCTCACAGTGCCGGTTGATGCTGCGGCCGGTACAGGCCGTAGGGGTTGTCGCCGCGATCGAGGGTCAATCAGGATAAGAGTCGCGATGATGTGCCGCCGGTGAACGGTGCGGTCGCCCGGCCGATCCAATACTCCATTGAGTGGACGCTGATGACGGGGTCGATAGAATTGTGGGATTCTCGCGTGGATGATGCACGTCGAGTCATCCCGTGGGTTCTGGGGGCTGCTGGCCCAACGGATCTGCGAACGCGGGCGGCCGAGCTGTGTGCGCGATATCGCTCCGCTGCCGGGGATCGTCCGCTGGACATTGGATTCTCGCTGGCATCGCGGGTGACTCCGTCGCCCTACCGTGGTGTCGTGGTCGGCGTGACCCGCGGCGACTTCGTGCGGAGTCTGGAGGCCCTGGCCCGCGGCGAGACCGCCCCGGGCGTTGTGCACGGCCCGGCCGGTGCGGCGATGCGCCCGGTGTTCGTCTTTCCCGGACAGGGCTCCCAGTGGCCGGGAATGGCAACGGATCTCATGGCGATGTGGAGTCCCTTCGGCGCCGCGGTCCGGGCGGCGGACGAGGCGCTGGCGCCCTTCACCGATCGCTCGGTCGTCGACATCCTGGGTTCCAGCGCCGGTGCGGGGGCGCCGACGTTGGAACGCGTGGATGTGGTCCAACCGGCGTTGTTCGCCGTGATGGTGGCGCTCGCCGGGCTGTGGCGCGAGTTCGGGGTCGAGCCGGTGGCCGCCATCGGTCACAGCATCGGTGAGCCGGTGGCCGCCTGGCTGACCGGTGCCCTCTCCCTCGCTGACAGTGCGCGTGTCGCGGCCCGTCTGAGCCAGGCGCAGCAGACCCTCGCCGGCCAGGGCGAGATGGCCCTGGTGTCGCTGCCCGTAGCCGAGATCGAGCGCGATCTTGCCGCCGAGGGGGACCGGGTGGGCATCGCCGCGGTCAACGGTCCGGCATCCGTGGTGATCTCCGGTGACGCGGACTCCGTCCGGCGGGTCGTCGCGGATTACACGGCGCGGGGGGTGTGGGCGCGCCGGATCGCGGTCGGCCTGGCCGCGCATTCGAGCCAGATCGAGCGGGTCCGGGACCGTCTGCTGCGCGACCTGGTGCCGGTCGCACCCCGATCGGGGCGGTTGCCGTTCTACTCCGGCCTGGCCGGGGACGTCCTCGACGGAAGCGGCCTGACCGGTGACTACTGGTATCGATCTCTGCGGGAGCCGGTCCAGTTCGCCCGGGCGGCCCGGGCCGCCCATGTCGCCCATGCCACGGCCGCCGGTGCCGCCTTCATCGAGATCAGTCCGCATCCCGTGCTCACCGGGAGCCTGCGGGACATCGTCGATGCCCCGGATGCTCCTGTCGGTCCGACGGCGGTTCTCGCCTCCCTACGCCGCGATCAGGACGGCCCTCGCCGGTTCCTGCTCTCACTTGCCGAGGCCTGGGTCCGGGGCGTGGCGGTCGACTGGACGGTGGCCTTCTCCGGCAGCGGCGGTCGTCTCCTCGAGGACGTGGGCCGGCCGGTCGGCCACGGCGATCCGGCCCTGATCGCCGACGCGGTACCCGGTGACGTGGTGTCTGGCACGGCGGTGGTTGGTGACGGGTCGGCCGGCGCCGAGGGGCCCGAGCTGGTGCGGCGGCTGGCCGGCCGGTCCTCGGCGCAACGCCAACGGATCCTGCTCGCGGCAGTGCGTGGCGAGACGGCGTCCCTGCTGGGGCGTCCCTCGGCCGAGTCGGTGCCGCCCGGGGCGGCGCTGCGGGAGATCGGTCTCGACTCGGTGCCCGCGCTGGAGCTGCGCAGCCGGCTCGGCGAGCTGACCGGGCTGCGGCTGGCGCCGACCCTCGTCTTCGATCACCCGACACCTCGCGCGTTGGCCGGTCACCTGCTGGCCGAACTCGACGGCAGCGGCGAGGGGGAATCGTGGGAGCACGCCACGGTGGGGACGCCGACGCCCACCCCGAACGGCGTGGGCGATGCGGACAGCGCAGTCGATGGTACGGGCGACGCGGGTGCGGGTCCCGACGAGCCGATCGCGATCCTCGCGATGAGCTGTCGACTGCCCGGGGGCATCGACGACCCGGACGCGCTGTGGCGGTTGCTCGACGACGGCGGAGAAGTGGTCGGGGGGCTGCCGGGTGACCGTGGCTGGGACCTCGACCAGCTCACCGCGGCCCAGCCGGCCCACCACGGCCCCAACCGGCAGCGTGAGGCCGGCTTTCTGACCGGTGCGGCCACGTTCGACGCCGCCTTCTTCGGCATCAGCCCGCGTGAGGCGCTGGCGATGGATCCGCAGCAGCGCCTGCTGCTCGAGACCTCCTGGGAGGCCCTGGAACGGGCCAGGATCGACCCGACGAGTCTGCGCGGTACCGACACCGGGGTGTTCGCCGGGGTGACCGAGCAGGGATACGGCCCAAGGCTGGACGCGGCCCCCGCCGAACTCGAGGGCTTCGTCCTGACCGGCACCACCGCGAGCGTCGCCTCCGGGCGGGTGGCCTACGTGCTCGGCCTCGAAGGACCGGCGGTGTCAGTGGACACGGCCTGTTCGTCCTCGCTGGTGGCCATCCACCTCGCCGCGCAGGCGCTGCGCCGTCGGGAGTGCTCGCTGGCGCTGGCGGGGGGTGTCACCGTGATGCCGCATCCGGGCTCGTTCATCGAGTTCAGCCGCAAGAACGCACTGTCCGCCGACGGCCGGTGCCGGGCCTTCTCCGCCGACGCCGCCGGGTTCGGGCTGGCCGAAGGCGTGGGTGTCCTGGTCCTGGCCCGGCTGTCGACAGCGCGGCAGGCCGGGCATCCGATCCTCGCGCTGATCCGCGGCAGCGCGGTCAACTCGGACGGGGCGAGCAACGGTCTGACCGCACCCAACGGACGGTCCCAGCAGCGGGTCGTCCGGCGCGCGCTGGCCGCGGCGGGTCTGACCCCCGACGACGTCGACGTCGTCGAGGCTCACGGCACCGGCACGCCGCTGGGCGATCCGATCGAGGCCACCGCCCTGCTCGCCGCCTACGGCCGGGACCGGCCGGCCGACCGTCCGCTGTGGCTGGGCTCGGTGAAGTCCAACGTCGGCCATGCGCAGGCGGCCTCGGGCGTGGTGGGCGTCATCAAAATGATCCTGGCGATGCGTCACGGCCGGCTGCCGAAGACGTTGCACGTCACGTCGCCGACCCCGCACGTCGACTGGTCCTCGGGTGCGGTCCGGCTGCTGACCGCGAACACCGGGTGGCCCGCGGCGGACCGTCCGCGGCGGGCCGGCGTCTCCTCCTTCGGGATCAGCGGGACCAACGCCCACGCCATCCTCGAACAGGCGCCCGCCCCCGCGGCTGACACCGCCACCGGCTCGGCGAGGACCACCGCGACGCCCGACCCGGCCGACTCCGCCGGGCCCGATCCCGCCGCGCAGGTGGTCCCATGGCTGGTGTCCGGCCGTGGCGAGGCGGCGCTGGCGGCACAGGCGCGGCGTCTGCGCATCCAGGTCGAGGCGGGCGCGGCCGGCGCGACGCCGGGCGCGACGCCGGGGCCGGCCCTGGCCCGGCCGCGCGACACCGGCCATGCGCTGGCCACCACCCGGGCGGCGCTGAGCCATCGCGCCGTCGTCACCGCCGCCGATGTCGACGGATTCCACCGCGGGCTGCGCGCGCTCGAGACCGGCCAGCCGGCGGCGAACCTGATCCGGGGCGTCGCGGACATCGAGGGCGACGTCGCCTTCGTCTACCCCGGCCAGGGCTCCCAGTGGGACGGCATGGTCCGCGATCTGCTGGCAGACGAGCCGGATTTCGCGGCCTGCCTGCGGGAGTGCGCGGACGCGATCACTGTGCACACCGGCTGGTCCGTGCTCGACGTGGTGCGCGGCGAGCCGGGGGCACCGAACCTGCACCGCGTCGACGTGGTCCAACCGGTCCTGTTCGCGGTGATGGTGGGGCTCACGGCGTGGTGGCGGGCCCACGGGGTCGAGCCCGCAGCGGTGGTCGGGCACTCCCAGGGCGAGATCGCGGCGGCCTGCGTGGCCGGCGCGCTCTCCCTGCCGGACGCGGCGAAGGTCGTCTGCGTCCGCGCCCGGGCGCTGCGCGCCATGGCGGCCGGCCGGGGCGGCATGGTCTCGGTGTCGCTGCCCCGCGACGCTCTCGAGGCGGCCCTGCGGTCCTGGCCGGGTCGCCTCGAGGTCGCCGCCGTCAACGGGCCGGGATCACTCGTCGCGGCCGGTGATCCGCAGGCGCTCGACGAGCTGCTGGCGCGGTGCGAGGCCGACGGCATTCGGGCACGGCGGATTCCGGTCGACTACGCATCGCACACGGCGCAGGTGGAGACCCTACGCGAGCGTCTCCAGCGGGAGCTGGCCGACGTCACCCCACGCCCGGCCACCCTCCCGTTCTACTCCAGCCTCACCGGGTCGGAGCTGGACACCGCCACGCTCGACGCGGGCTACTGGTACCGCAACCTTCGTGGAACGGTGGAGTTCCAGCAGGCCACCGAGGCGCTGCTCACCGACGGGCACCGGGCGTTCGTGGAGATCAGCCCGCACCCCGTCCTGACGGCCGCGGTGGAGGCCACCGCGGCGCAGGCGGACCGGTCGGTCGTTGTCGTCGGTTCGCTGCGCCGCGACCACGGTGGTCGGGAACGACTGGTGGCCGGGGCCGCCGAGCTGTTCACGCGCGGCGTGGCCGTCGACTTCACCGCCGCCTTCGCGGACCCCCGCGGTGACCGGCCGCGCCCGGTCGACCTGCCGACCGTCGCGTTCCAACGCGAGCGGTTCTGGCTAGAGCCCCCGGCGGCCAGGCGCCCTGAGGCCGCCGGGGACGGCTGGCGCCACCGCGTCGTCTGGCGACCGATTCCGCCCCGACCGCTGCCGGCCGAATCGGTGCCGGCCCGACTGGCGTCGACCTCGGGCGCCGGTCCCGAGTCCTGGCTGATCGTCACACCAGCCGGCGACGCGGCCGTTCTGGCCGACGCGTGCGCAGACGCGTTGTCCCGGGCCGGTGTGCGGTCGGCGGTGCTGCCCGTCGATGCGGCCACGGTCGATCGCGCCGCGCTGACCCGCCTGCTGTCGTCGACTGCCCCGGACGGCTCCCGCAGCGGCGTACTGTCCCTGCTGGCCCTGGACACCGACCCGCATCCCGATCATTGCGAGCTCGCCCGCGGCCATGCGGCGACCGTGACCCTGCTCCAGGCGCTCAGCGACGTCGGGGCCGGCGGGTCAGCCGATCACGGGCCGCTGTGGTGTGCGACCCGGGGCGCCGTGCGCGCCGTCGCGGGCGACACGGTACCGCGCCCGACCCAGGCGCTGGTGTGGGGCCTCGCGCAGGTCACGAGCCTGGAGTACCCCGACCTGTGGGGCGGGATCGTCGACCTGCCCGCGGACGGCGAGCCGGCGGACCTCGACCTGCTCGTCGCCCTGCTGCGCGATCCGGACGGCGAGAACCAGCTGGCGATCCGCTCGTGCGGGGGGCTCGTCCGGCGGATCGCCCCCGCCCCGCTGCCCGGAGCGGCGGGGAGGTCCTGGCGACCACGGGGCACAGTGCTGGTCACTGGCGGGACGGGCGGCGTGGGAGCGCGGATCGCGCGGTGGCTTGCCGGCGCCGGCGCCGAGCATCTCGTCCTGGCCAGCCGGCGCGGCGCCGATGCACCCGGCGCGGCCGACCTGGCCGCGCAGGTGCGCGATCTCGGCGCCGACGTATCGCTGGTCAGCTGCGACGTCGGCGATCGTGACGCGGTCGCCGACCTGCTGGCGGGCATCCCGGCGGAGCTGCCGTTGCGCGCGGTCGTCCACGCCGCGGCCGTCCTCGACGACACGGTGGTGGACCGGCTGACGGCGCGACGGATGGCCGGGGTGTCGCGGGTCAAGGTCGGCGGGGCCTGGAATCTGCACGAACTGACCCGTGAGCTGGAACTGGACGCGTTCGTGCTCTTCTCGTCGGTGACAGCGACCTTCGGGCTGCCCGGGGTGGCCAACTACGCCCCGGGCAACGCCTACCTGGAAGCACTGGCCGAACATCGCCGGGCGCGGGGCCTGCCCGCGACCGCGGTGGCGTGGGGACTGTGGGCCGACGGCGGCATGGTCGAGGGGGCGGCCGGTGCGCGGCTGCGTCGCCACGGTCTGATCGACATGCATCCGGAACTGGCCACGAAGGCCCTGCAGGAGACGCTCGATCATGATCTCGTCACGTCGGTGGTCCTCGACGTCGACTGGGATCGGCTGGCCGCCGCGCTGGCCGGCGGGCGCCCGACCCGGCTGCTCGACGAGATACCGGCGCTACGACGGACGCCGCGACGGACCTCGTCCGGCCTGGGGACGTCGACGGAACAAAACGCGCCGCTCGCGTTGCGCCGGACGCTGGCGGAGCAGCCGGAGGCCGCGCGGTTGCGGACCCTGCTGACCGTCGTCGGCACGCACGCGGCCGCGGTACTCGGCCATGCCTCGGCCGCGGCGATCGGCGCCGACACGGCATTTCGGGACCTGGGATTCGACTCGCTCACCGCCGTCGAGCTGCGCAACCGGCTGAACGCGGCGGCCGGGACCCGGCTGGCGACGACGGCCGTCTTCGACCATCCGACCCCGACCGCACTCGCCCGCCAGCTCGGTGCGCTGTGCGGGCAGGACCTCGCGGACGGATTCCCGACCCCGGTCGACGGGACGTCGGTCACCGCGGCGGTGGCCCGCGTCCGTGCGGAACTCGACCGGCTCGCGCCGGCCCTGTCCGCCGTGTCCGCGTTCGGTCCCGAGTCCGCCGCGGACCAGGCGGAGATCGGTCGCCGGCTCCGGGGGCTGCTGGCCGCTCTGTCCACCTCGGCCGTCGCACCCGCGTCCGAAGCGGACGGCACGCCCGCTTCGGACGACGAACTGTTCGACCTGCTCGACTCCGAGCTCGAAACCCCCTGACGTGCTGACCCCAGCCCCGGCGATCACAGGAGTACGCGTGTCGCACCATGGAATGTCGCCGCGATCGGGCGCGCTCGCGTGAACACCGAGGACCGGCTTCGCGACTACCTACGGCGCACGACCGCCGACCTGCACCTCGCCCGGCGGCGACTGGCTGATGCGCAGGCCGCCGGGCGGGAGCCGGTGGCGATCGTCGGGATGGCCTGCCGGTTCCCCGGCGGGGTGCGCACACCGGCCGACCTGTGGCAACTGCTGGTCGACGACCGGGACGCCGTCACCGACTTTCCCGCCGATCGGGGCTGGGACCTCGACGGACTGTACGACCCGGACCCGGACCGGCCCGGACGTTCCTACGTCCGCTCGGGTGGCTTCCTCGACGACGCCGACGCGTTCGACGCCGAACTGTTCGGTATCTCGCCGCGGGAGGCCCTCGCGATGGACCCCCAGCAGCGGCTGCTGCTGGAGACGTCCTGGGAGGCGATCGAGACCGCCGGGGTGAATCCGCAGAGCCTGCGCGGCGCCGACACCGGGGTCTTCGTCGGTACGAACGGTCAGGACTACGCCTCGAACCTGCCGACGACCCCGCCCGAGGCCGAGGGCTTCCTGCTGACCGGACGGGCGGCCAGTGTCGTGTCGGGGCGCCTCGCCTACGTCCTGGGCCTGGAGGGTCCGGCGGTCACCGTCGACACCGCCTGCTCGGCGTCCCTGGTGGCGATCCACCTGGCGTGCCAGGCACTGCGCGCCGGTGAATGTGGAACCGCCCTGGCCGGCGGCGTGACGATCATGTCGACGGCCGGGCTGTTCGTCGAGTTCAGCCGGCAGCGCGGTCTCGCCCCCGACGGCCGGTGCAAGGCGTTCTCCGACACCGCCGACGGCACCGGCTGGGGCGAGGGCGTCGGCGTGCTGGTCCTGGAACGACTCCGCGACGCCCGCCGTCTCGGCCACCGGGTCCTGGCCGTCATCCGCGGCAGTGCGGTCAACTCCGACGGTGCCAGCAACGGCCTGACCGCACCGAACGGCCCGTCCCAGCAACGGGTGATCCGCCGGGCGCTGGCCGGGGCCGGCCTCGGACCGGACGAGGTCGACGCGGTCGAGGCCCATGGCACCGGAACCGTCCTGGGCGACCCGATCGAGGCCCAGGCGCTGCTGGCGACCTACGGGCAGGACCGGCCGGCCGACCGCCCTCTGCTCATCGGGTCGTTGAAGTCGAACATCGGCCACACCCAGGCCGCCGCCGGCGTCGGCGGTGTGATCAAGATGGTGCTGGCGATGCGGGCCGGCCTGCTGCCCCGCACGCTGCACGTGAACGCTCCGTCGGGCAAGGTCGACTGGTCGGCCGGCGCCGTGCGGGTGCTGACCGAACCCACACCGTGGCCGGTCACGGAACATCCACGACGGGCCGGCGTCTCGGCGTTCGGCGTCAGCGGGACGAACGCCCATCTCCTGCTCGAGCAGGCCCCACCCGATCCGGATCCCGCGGACCCGCCGGTGGTTCCGGACGTCCCGGCGGCTCTGGACAGCATGGCGGCTCTGGACAGCATGGCGGATCCCGGCGTTCCGGCCGCCGTGGACGTCCCCGGGGCCACGGATACCCGGGACGGTGCCGGCCCGACCGGTCCGTTCCCGCTGGTCGTGTCGGGCCGGGGCACCGAGGCGCTGGCGGCGCAGGCCGGCCGGTTGCACGATCACCTCGGACGGCGGCCGGAGCTGGGCCTGGCCGAACTGGGACACGCCCTGGTGACGACCCGGGCCACCCTCGGGAACCGGGCGGTCGTCCTGGCCGAGGACCGCGAGGAGGCCCTCGACGCGCTTGCCGCGATCGCCCGTGGCGAACCGACTCCGCATGCCGTGCGCGGGACCGCGGGGCCCGCCGGCCCGGTCGCCTTCCTCCTGCCGGGCCAGGGCAGCCAGCGCCTCGGCGCCGGCGCGCAGCTGCGCGCGACCAGCCCGGTCTTCGCCGCCGCCCTCGACGAGGTGTGCGCACAGTTCGACCGGCACCTGCCACGCCCCCTGCGTGAGGTCCTGTTCGCCGACCCCGGGACGCCCGCCGCGGCGGCCTTGGACCAGACCGGCTTCACCCAGCCGGCGCTGTTCGCCGTCGAGGTCGCGATGGTCCGGCTGTTCGAGTCGTGGGGTGTCGTCCCCGACCATCTGCTGGGCCACTCGGTGGGGGAGCTCGCGGCCGCCCACCTCGCCGGCGTCCTGTCGCTGCCCGACGCGTGCGCGCTGGTCGCCGCGCGGGGCCGGCTGATGCAGGCGCTCGCACCCGGCGGCGCGATGGTCGCCATCGAGGCGGACGAGGGCGAGGTACTGGCGACGCTGGTCGGCCTGGCGGACCGGGTGGACCTGGCAGCCGTCAACGGCCCGGCAGCCTGCGTGATCTCCGGCGACGCCGCGACCGTCGACGAACTCGCCGCCCGTTGGCGTGCCCGGGGACGGCGCACCACCCGCCTGCGGGTCAGCCATGCGTTCCACTCCCCGCACATGGATCCGATGCTGGCGGAGTTCCGCCGGGTCGCCGAGCAGCTCACCTATGCGCCGCCGCGTATTCCCGTGCTGTCCGACCTCACCGGCCGGCCGCACACCGTCGAACAGATCACCTCGCCCGACTACTGGGTGCGCCACGCCCGCGGTGCGGTGCGTTTCGCCGACGGTGTCCGCTGGTTGGACGAGGCCGGGACGCGGGCCTACGTCGAGGTCGGTCCGGGCGGTGCGCTGACCGCGATGACGCGGCGCTGCCTCGACGAGGCCGTGCCCGCCGGGGCCATCCCTGCCGCGAGCACCCCCGCCGAGGGACACGGGCAACCCGTCGTCGTTGCGACCCTGCGGCCGGGGCGGTCCGAGCCCCGGACCTGCCTGACCGCGCTGGCCAGTCTGCACGTGCACGGGTTCCCAGTGGACTGGTCGGCGGTCCTGCCGACCGCCGGAAGTCGTCCCGTCGAGCTCCCGACCTATGCCTTCACCCGCCGGCGTTACTGGCTGGCGCCCCCGGAACCGGCCGCCGGCCGGTCGCGGTCGTGGCGTTACCAGGTCGAGTGGAAACCACTCGGTGCCGCCCAGCCCGCCTCGCCCGCCGGCACCTGGCTGCTGGTGACCGCACCCCACCAGGCGGACGACGGCCCTCGCCGGGAGAGCGCGCGGATGCTCGCCGCCGCGGGCGTGCAGGTCATCGAACTCACCTGGGATCCGGCCGCTCTGGGCGATGACCCTTCGGGCTGGACGCAGGGGCTGCGTGCGGCGCTGCCGCCCGGACGCCGCGTCGACGGAGTTCTCGCACTACTGGCAACCGACCTCCCGGCCGAGGCTGCTGCCGACCGGGTGGTCGGCGGGGCGGCCCTCGAGGCCCTGCGTGCGGCGCTGGGTCTGCTGCGGGCCCTGGCCGATGCCGGCCCCGGCCCCGGCCAGGGCGACGATTCCCCCGCCCCGTTGTGGTTGGTGACCCGCGGCGCCGTCAGCGTTGGCGCGGACGAGAAGCTGACCAACCCCGACGCGGCGGCCGTGTGGGGTCTGGGCCGAGTCGCGGCGTTGGAGTATCCGCGCCGCTGGGGCGGACTGATCGACCTCGCCGGGCCCGATGCCGGCGCCGGGTCCGACGTCGATCCCGGATCCGAGGCGGAGATCCACCGGATGCTGGCGACGGTGCTCGCGGGCGGGTTCGGGGCCGAGGACCAGCTGGCCATCCGGCCGACCGGGGTGTTCGGCCGCCGCCTCTCGTCCGTCCCCGAGGCCGGCCGGGAGCCCGGTGCGGGTCGGCCGGCGTGGACGCCCCACGGCACGGTCCTCGTCACCGGCGGCCTGGGCGCTCTGGGCGCGCATACCGCCCGCTGGCTTGCCGGGGCGGGGGCGGAGCATCTCGTCCTGACCGGTCGGCGGGGATCGGCGACGCCCGGCACGGCCGAGCTGGTGGCGGAGCTCGCCGCGCTCGGCGCCTGTGTCACGGTCGCCGCCTGCGATGTCGCAGACCGCGCCGCCGTGGCCAACCTTCTGGAGACACTGGCGGCGCAGGGGGACAGCCCGAACGCCGTGGTGCATGCCGCGGGGGTCGAGCGCACCACGGCGCTGGCCGAGCTGAGCCCGGCCGAACTGGCCGAGGTGACCGCCGCGAAGATCGCTGGCGCGACTCATCTCGACGCGTTGCTCGATCATGACGCCCTCGAGGTCAACGTCTCCTTCTCGTCGGTCGCCGGCGTGTGGGGCAGCGGTGGCCAGGGCGCCTACGCGGCCGCGAACGCGTTCCTGGACGCCCTCGCGCAGCGGCGGCGGGACCGCGGCGGGCGGGCGAGTTCCGTGGCCTGGGGCCCCTGGGCCGGCGGGGGGATGCTGGCGGCGGCCGGTGCCTCCCGCGCCGACGACCTGCGCCGTCGAGGTCTGCCGCAGATGCCCCCGGACGCCGCGATCACGGCACTGGCGGACGTGCTGAGCGGGGTGCCGGCCAGCGTCGCCGTCGCCGACGTGCGGTGGGACCGGTTCGCGCCCGCCTTCACCGCGATGCGGCCCGGTCCACTGATCGAGGACCTGCCCGAGGTGCGCCGCGTGCTGGCTGGCCAGCGCGACGACCACTTCACCGGCCGCCCGGATCCGGTCGGCCAGCCGGCCGGCGACCCCGCCGGCCGGTCGGCGCCCGCGGCCCAGCCGTCGATCTCCCAGGAGCTCACCGCGTTGGCCGCGTCCGACCGTCCTGCGGCGGTCCTGGACCTCGTGCGGGCCGAGACAGCCCTGGTGCTGGGCCATGTCTCCGCGGCGGCGATCGATCCGGCCCGGGCCTTCCGTGACCTGGGCTTCGACTCCCTGACCGCGGTCGACCTGCGCAACCGCCTGTGTGCCCGGACCGGCCTGCCGCTGCCCACGACTGTCGTCTTCGACGTCCCGACCCCCCAGGAACTCGCCGCTCACGTGCTCGCGCTGGCCCTGGGCGGCACGGCCCTCGCCGAGGAGCAGGTGCGGCTACAGCTGATGGCAGCAGGTACCGATGCCGGTGCCGCGGGGGGTGCCGGCGAGCCGATCGCGATCGTGGCGATGAGCTGCCGTCTGCCGGGCGACGTCACCTCACCGGAGCAGCTGTGGGATCTGGTGGCCGCGGGCACGGACGCGATCTCCGGCTTTCCCGTCGACCGGGGCTGGGATGTCGAGGGCCTCTACGACCCCGATCCGCGGGCACCGGGGAAGTCCTACGTGCGCACGGGTGGGTTTCTCCACGACGCGCACCAGTTCGACGCCGACTTCTTCGGGATCTCGCCGCGGGAGGCGCTGGCGATGGACCCACAGCAGCGGCTGCTGCTCGAGAGCACCTGGGAGGTGTTCGAGCGGGCCGGGATCGACCCGGCCACGGTGCGGGGCAGCCAGACCGGCACCTTCGTCGGGCTGGCCGGCCAGGACTACGGCACCCGCGTCGGGGTGGCCGAGGCCGGGCTGGAAGGCCATCTGCTCACCGGTACGGCCGGCAGCGTGGCCTCCGGTCGTCTTGCCTACACCTTCGGTCTGGAGGGGCCGGCGGTGACGGTGGACACGGCGTGTTCGTCGTCGTTGGTGGCGTTGCATCTGGCGGTGCGGGCGCTGCGGTCGGGGGAGTGTTCGCTGGCTGTCGTCGGCGGGGCGACCGTGATGTCCACGCCGCAGGCCTTCGTCGAGTTCAGCCGGCAGCGGGGGCTGGCGCCGGACGGGCGGTGCAAGCCGTTCGCGGCCGCCGCGGACGGCACCGGATGGGCGGAGGGCGTGGGTGTCCTGCTGGTGGAGCGGCTCTCGGACGCGCGCCGCCTCGGTCATCCGGTGTGGGCGGTGGTGCGGGGGTCGGCGGTCAACTCGGACGGGGCGAGTAACGGGTTGACGGCGCCGAACGGTCCGTCGCAGCAGCGGGTGATCGTGCGGGCGTTGGCCGATGCCCGGCTTGGTGCGGGTGAGGTCGATGTGGTGGAGGCGCACGGTACGGGCACGACGTTGGGTGATCCGATCGAGGCGCAGGCGTTGCTGGCCACCTACGGGCAGGGTCGGGACGCGGACCGGCCGTTGTGGGTGGGGTCGGTCAAGTCGAACATCGGGCACACCGCCGGGCTTTCCGGGCTCGCCGGTGTGATCAGGACCGTGATGGCGATGCGGCACGGGACGGTGCCGAGGACCCTGCACCTCGACGAGCCGACCCCGCACGTCGACTGGTCGGCCGGCACCGTCCGCCTGCTGTCGGAGACGGTGCCCTGGCCGGCCGGGCAGCGGCCCCGGCGAGCGGGCGTGTCGTCCTTCGGCATGAGCGGCACCAACGTCCACGTGATTCTCGAGGAGAACCAGGATTCCGGCACTGTCTCCACCACCGGTGTCGCCGCCGCGGATTCCACGGCCGATGACACCGGTGGTACCGGGGTTTTCCCGTGGGTGGTGTCGGGGCGGGATGCGGCGGGTCTTTCGGCGCAGGCGGGTCGGTTGTCGGCGTTTGTGTCGGGGCGGCCTGAGCTGGGTCTGGGGGATGTGGGTTTTTCGTTGGTGACCGGCAGGTCGGTGTTTGCGCATCGGGCGGTGGTGGTGGCGAACGACCGGGCGGGTTTGCTGGCGGGGTTGGGGGCGTTGTCGCGAGAGGAGTCGGCGGCGGGCGTGGTGTCGGGGGTGGCGGTTGCCGGGGCGAAGCCGGTGTTTGTGTTTCCGGGTCAGGGGTCGCAGTGGGTGGGGATGGCGGTGGAACTGTCGGCTTCTTTTCCGGTTTTCCGGGAGCGGTTGGTGGAGTGTGCGGCGGCGTTGGAGCCGTTTGTGGACTGGTCGTTGATGGAGGTGCTGCACGGGGTGGAAGGTGCGCCGGGTCTGGGGCGGGTGGAGGTGGTGCAGCCGGTGTTGTGGGCGGTGATGGTGGCGTTGGCGGGGTTGTGGGGGTCGTTCGGGGTGG
>NZ_JALKFT010000033.1:0-57725 GCF_023242945.1 Frankia umida | reverse complement strand
CCCGATTTTTTTTTTATAGCTCATCTCGCCAATGCCGATTCGTCTACGTGTCGTGGGCTCGGTGATGTGTATATGAGACTGGTGGGTGAGGTGGTGGTGCCAGTGGTGGGCGGCGGCGTCGGGGTCGTGGTTGGTGAGGTGGGTGAGGAGGTGGTGGTGGGTGGTGTGGTGGTGGTGGAGGGTGTCGAGGGTGGGGGGTTCGGTGTCGTGGGTGGTGGCGTCGAGGATGTGGCGGAGCATGTGGGTGAGGGTGGTGAGGGTGTGGTTGGTGGGGGTGGTGTCGGGGGGTGGGGTGAGCAGGAGGGTGTGGAAGTGGAGGTGGTGGGTGTGCAGGGTGGTGGGGTCGGGGTTGGGGGTGTCGAGGAGGTGGGTGGTGGTGGTGAGGTGGTGGGTGAGGGTGGTGAGGTGGGTGTCGGTGATGGTGGTGGCGAGGAGGCGGATGGTGGTGGTTTCGAGGTGGGTGTGGGCGGTGTGGATGTCGGCGAGGGTGGTGTGCTGGTGTTCGAGGACGAGGGCGGTGTAGCGGGCGGCGACGTCGCCGCCGGGGGTGTGGACGCGGGCGCCGCCGTGGGCGCCGCGGCGGACGCTGATGAGGGCTTCGGATTCCAGGACGCGGAAGGCTTCGCGCAGGGTGGGTCGGGAGACGCCGAACTGTTCCATGAGGACGGCTTCGGGGGGTAGGGCGTCGCCTTCGTGGAGTTCACCGCGCACGATCTGGCGGCGTAGGTGGGCGGCGACGAGTTCGGCGGTCTTGGGTACCCGGACGTGCCGACCGACCCGGTTCGCCGATCCGGTCGCCTGCGCGGGCACCCCTGCGGCGCGCAGGCTCGCGGCCAGTACACCCGGTGCCAGGCCGCGCGCCGTAGTCGTAGTCGTAGCCGTAGCCGGTGCGGGCGGCGCGGACGTCGCAGCCGCCGGCGGGGGCGCTGCCGCCGGCGAGGTCGAACGGGCGCCGCCAGGGTGGGCCGCGCGCGCCGCGGGGGGCCGGGGGGTGACGGTTCTCGCGGTGCGGGTGCGGGTGGGCGGGAACGCGCTCATGGGTTGCACCTTTCCGGGCTGAATCCGGGCTTGGGCTGAATCCGGTTCTGCGTCCAGTGGGATCTGATCCGCGCAGGGACGGTCGACGTCGCCGGTGGGTGCATATCTCCACATCCGGTGCGGTGGGCCATCCGCGCAGGCAAACCGACCAGCCGAACCATACCGCGTCGCATTGCTCAAATAGGCCGCTCGATAAAGAATAAGTGGTCTTTTGGGTAGCGGAGTGCGCTGGGTCGTGAAAATCGCCTACATCGCCCGATGTCAAGTATGCCGACGAATTCTCCGTGTCCTCTGAGTGGTCCGATGATCGGTGCTGGGAGGGCGGTTGACGGTCACGCGCCTGGTTTCGGCCTCATGGTCGGCGACGGGATTCCGTACGGGGCGAGCCGGGCGCGTCGTTTCTTCTTGGCAGCCACCTGAAGGTGGTGGTTTGTCGAACTGGTGCGAGGGTCGGAGCGCCGAGTTCGGGTGCCGGGTCGGTAGGGCTGCTGGTGGAACCGCTGGTCGCGCGCTATCGGTGTGGGTCCGGAGGCATCCAGGGTGGCGTCGAATCGTTCGGGAGGCGGCGTGGATCGTCGCCAATGTCGATCGCCACAGTTGGTTACTCTCCGGGATCGATGCAGGTAAAAAGCGTCGCCGCGAACCTCCGCGGGCGGATCTTCGCGGCCGTGTCAAAACGGTTGGCGTGCGGCGCGCGGGTACCGGATGGGCGGTGCTGGCCGGTTCTGGTGGACGGTGCGCGACCGAGGGGTGCGGCAGTCGCGACATCGCGAGTACGACTTGTCCCTTATGACCGCTATGGCGGTCTTTTTGGTGTCGTGAATATCACCTTGCCTTATCATTTGGTTTTCAATCCCAAGGCGTGCTAAATGTGGTGGTCGGTTGCGCGTCAAGGGGGAGTCAATGATCGTTGCGGCTGCTGTTCACCAGCACGCAAGCCAGGACCTGCTGTTCGTCGCCGTGTCGATCGGCCTCGCCCTGATCGGTTCGTTTGCGGCCCTGGTCAGCGCGATCCGCATCCCCCTGTCCGCCGGGCGGGAGCGTGTCCGGTGGACAGGGGCCGCCGCTGTCTCGCTGGGGGGCGGGGCGATCTGGTCGATGCATTTCATCGGAATGATCGGCTACCATGTATCAGGGCTGGATCTGCGTTACGGCCTGCCCTATACCGGGCTCTCGCTTCTCATCGCCATCAGTGCGTCCGCATTGGGGCTCACCCTGGTCGCCCGGCATCCGCGCAGCCTGGGCTGGCTGGGTGTCAGTGGGCTGGTCGCCGGGCTTGGCGTCGCGGCCATGCACTACACCGGGATGGCGGCGATGCACACCGGCGGCGAGGTGACCTACCGGGTGCCGGTGGTCGCGCTCTCGGTGGCCATCGCGGTCGCGGCCGCCACCGCCGCGTTGTGGATCGCATTCCGTGTGCGGACCGGCCGCCATGTCGTCTTCGCCTCGATGGTCATGGCGGCGGCCGTGTGCGGCATGCATTACACGGCGATGGCCGCCACCCGCGTCTCGGCCGACCCGGCCCTGCTCGCGGGCGATGAACTGCGCATTGACGGTGCGGACCCGATCGCCCTCGCCCCGATCGTCTGCGTGATCGCCTTCTCGGTGCTGGCCGTGGTCATCTTCTCCGCGATGGGCGGTGTGACCGAGTCCGGTGCGCTGTCGATGGCCCGGACCACGCAGGTACGACGGGTCGTCCCGGTCACCCCGGTCACCCCGGTCATCCCGGTGCCCACCTACAGCGACGAGTACCTGCCGCCCGCGCCGGTGCCGGTGTGGCGGGGCAGCTTCTCCGAGCCGCCGAGCTCGCACTGATCGCACGGTCGCGGTCATCGGCCCGGCCCGACGTACCGTGAGTCGGTGAGCCTGTTCGACCCGGCCGACCTGTTCGACGTGGCGGCGGCGTCCCGACCCGCCCGGCCGGGCAGGTCCACGCCCGCCACCTCGGACGCCGCCGCGTCCACCTCCACTGGGACCTCGTCCGCTGGGACCTCGTCCGCTGGGACCCTGGCCGCGGAGCCGCTCGCCTCTCGGCTGCGACCGGCGACGCTGGACGAGATCGTCGGCCAGCGTCATCTGCTGGGAGCGGGCAGTCCGCTGCGGCGCCTGGTCGAGGGCGGCGGCACGACCTCGGTGATCCTCTGGGGGCCGCCCGGCACGGGCAAGACGACGCTGGCCCACATCGTGTCGAAGGCGACCGGGCGGCGTTTTCGGGAACTGTCCGCCGTCACGGCCGGGGTGCGTGACGTCCGGGCGATCATCGACGAGGCCAGGGCCGCGCGGGGCAGCTCGGGCGCCCGCACGGTGCTGTTCATCGACGAGGTGCACCGCTTCACCCGCACCCAGCAGGACGCCCTGTTGCCATCGGTGGAACACGGCTGGGTGACACTCGTCGCCGCGACCACCGAGAACCCGTTCTTCTCGGTGGTGAGTCCGTTGCTGTCCCGCTCGCTGCTGCTCACCCTCGAGCCACTGACCGAGGACGACATCCGTGGCGTGCTCGACCGCGCCCTGCGCGACCCGAGGGGTTACGGCGGTCGGATCGAGCTGACCATCCCGGCGCGCGAGCACGTCGTCCGGCTCGCCGGAGGGGACGCCCGCCGGGCCCTGACCATCCTGGAAGCCGGTGCGGAGGCCGTGCTCGCCGAGGCGGCGGGCGAGAGCGGGGCCGCGGACACGGACACGGGCGCGGCGGCGGGCAAAGCCGAGGCGGCGGTGGCCGTCCAGCTGGATGTGCGGGTGCTGGAGCAGGCGGTCAACCGGGCGGCGGTGCGTTACGACCGGTCCGGGGACCAGCACTACGACGTGGTCAGCGCGTTCATCAAGTCGATGCGCGGCGGGGATCCGGATGCCGCCCTGCACTACCTGGCCCGGATGCTGGCCGCCGGTGAGGACCCGCGGTTCGTCGCCCGGCGCATGATCATTCTGGCCAGCGAGGACGTGGGGATGGCCGACCCGGGGGCGCTCGGAGTCGCGGTCGCGGCGGCGCAGGCCCTGGACCTGGTCGGACTGCCCGAGGCACGCCTCGCGCTGGCCCAGGCGGTGATCCACCTGGCGCTCGCGCCGAAGTCGAACGCGGTGATCCGGGCGATGGACGCGGCCACGGCGGACGTCCGGGCCGGGCTGGCCGGCTCCGTCCCACCGCCGTTGCGGGACGCCCACTACGTGGGTGCCGCGCGCGCCGGCAGCGGGGACGGCTACCGGTATCCGCACGACGAGCCCGCTGGCGTGGTGCGCCAGCAGTATCCGCCGGACGGCCTGGTCGGTACCGACTACTACACCCCGGGCGGCAACGGTTTCGAACGGCGCGCGTCCGAGCGGCTGCGGGACCTGCGCGCCGTCGTCCGCGGCACGGCCACCGATCCGACCACCGGCGCGGCCAGCGGCCCCGACCCCGACGATGCGCGGGCCTGACGGCCGACGATGCGCGGGCCTGACGGCCGGCGATGGACGGACACCGCCAGGACATCGGCGGCGGGGACCCGCGAGTGGTGGTGGGGGCTACCCGTGGTCGAGGCGGCTGCCTCGGTAAGGTCAACCACCGACCCATAACGACGATGATCCCTTTACGGTGATGATCCCCTTACGACGGATGATCCCGCATGACGACGGAGGCAGGGAGCACATATGTCCGGTGGAGCGGTCGCGGGCCTGATCGCGTCCGGCGCGTTCGCGGTGCTCGCGCTCTTCGGCTGTTTCGTCCTGCTCAAACTCGGCCGCATCTTTGACGAGGCGGCAGCGCGCGTGCGTCAGACCGGCCTTGTCATCGACGAGGGGACCGCCCGGGTCCGCCAGGCCGGGGCAACGGTGGACGAGGTCAATGTGGCACTTGCCCACGTGAACAAGGAGCTTGACCGGGTCGACGCGATCACGGCGAACGTCCAGTCGATCACCACGAACGTCTCGTCGCTGACGTCGCTGTTCGCCGCGACCCTCGGCGGTCCGATGGTGCGGGTGGCCGCGTTCAGCTACGGCGTGCGCAAGGCCGCGGCCAAGCGGACCCGATCCGAGGTCGAGTCGCGGGTCAGGACGCAGCTCAAGACCGAGAAGGCGACGCGACGCGGCGGCGGTGCGGCGCCGGGTGGCGACGGTTCGCCGCTGGCGCAGGCCACCGGTACCGCTGGTGGGTCGCGGGGAGGCCACTAGATGTCGCGTGTCTTCTATCTGGCTTTCGGCGCGGCGGCGGGTGTGGTCGTGGTGCGACAGGCCGCGAAGGCCGCCGCGGCGCTCACGCCGACCAGCCTCGCCGGATCTCTCGTACAGTCACTGCAGGAGTTCCTCGCGGATGTCCGTGAGGCCGCGGCGGAGCGGGAGGAGGAGATCCGTGGTGCGCTCGGGCTGGACCGCGACCCGGATGACGACCTCGCCGCTCCGGTCGACGACCTCGAGCGGACGATGCGGCTGGTCCCCGGCGCCCGCCCGTCCTGACCGGCCGCCGGCAGCCGCAGGGGCGGCACCGCCGCTCCGCGCCGGATGACGATGCTCCTCCCACCAGTCTGGACGAAACGATGGACACGGCCGAGATCCGCAGCCGCTTTCTGAACCACTTCGCCGCGCGTGAGCACACCGTGGTCCCCAGCGCCTCCCTGATCGCGCCGGACCCGACGTTGCTGCTGGTCAACGCCGGCATGGTGCCGTTCAAGCCGTACTTCCTCGGTGATCTGGCGCCGCCGTGGCCGCGGGCGGCCAGTGTGCAGAAGGTCGTGCGGACCGTCGACATCGAGAACGTCGGGCGGACCACCCGGCACGCCTCGTTCTTCCAGATGTGCGGCAACTTCTCCTTCGGCGACTACTTCAAGGCCGAGGCGATCCCGTTCGCCTTCGAGCTGCTCGTCGACGGCTTCGGCTTCAAGCCGGACGACCTGTGGGCCACCGTCTACCTCGACGACGACGAGGCCGAGGGGATCTGGCGCGAGCTGCTGCCCGCGGAGCGCATCCAGCGCCGCGACAAGGAGGACAACTACTGGTCGATGGGCGTGCCGGGCCCGTGCGGTCCGTGCAGCGAGATCTACTTCGATCGGGGGCCCGACCACGGCCGCGACGGCGGCCCGGTGGCCGACGAGAACCGTTACCTCGAGGTCTGGAACCTCGTGTTCATGCAGTTCGAGCGCGGTGAGGGCGCCGGCTACGACTATCCGATCCTGCGCGAGCTGCCGAGCCGCAACATCGACACCGGCATGGGCCTCGAGCGGATGGCCGTCATCCTCCAGGGCGTCGAGAACGTCTACGAGATCGACATCTCCCGTCCGGTGCTGGACGTCGCGAGTCGACTCACCGGCCGCCGCTACGGTGCCGACCCGGACTCCGACGTGCGGCTGCGGGTGATCGCCGACCACTCCCGCACCGCCGCGATGCTGATCTCCGACGGCATCACGCCGTCCAACGAGGGTCGTGGCTATGTGCTGCGCCGGCTGCTGCGCCGGGCGGTGCGCGACGCCCGACTGCTCGGCGCGCGCGAGCCGGTGATGGAGCGGTTGTTCGAGGTCATCGGCACCGCGATGGGTCCGATCTACCCCGAACTCGTCAACGACGCCGAGACGATCACCCGGGTGGCGGTCGCCGAGGAGATGGCGTTCGCCGAGACCCTGCGCACCGGCACGACGATCTTCGACACCGCGGTCCGGCAGGTCCGGGCCACCGGGGCGACGACGCTGGCCGGTGACGAGGCGTTCAAGCTGCACGACACCTACGGGTTCCCGATCGACCTGACGCTGGAGATGGCCGCCGAGGCGGGGCTCTCGGTCGACGAGGCGGGGTTCCGCCGGCTGATGGAACGTCAGCGCCAGACCGCCAAGGCCGACCGGGCCGCCCGGCGCATCGGCAACCTCGACCTGTCCGCGTTTCGCCCGATCCTGGCCGCGGCCGGCCCGACGACGTTCACCGGCTACGAGGAGCTGACCCGCGAGTCCTCGGTGGTGGGGCTGGTCGGTATCGCCGACGGGCTGGGCCGCCCGGCCGCGGGGGCCGGTGAGGAGGTCGGCGTCGTGCTCGACGTCACCCCCTTCTACGCCGAGAGCGGTGGCCAGGAGGCCGACCTCGGGATTCTGCGGTTCGACGGCGGCGAGGTGGAGGTCCTCGACGTCCAGCGGCCGGTGCCCGAACTCGTCCTGCACCGGGTGCGGGTGCGTTCCGGTGAGCTGAAGGTCGGCGACCGGGTGCAGGCCCTGGTGGAGGAGAACCGGCGGCGCGCGGTGTCGCGGTCGCACACCGCCACCCACCTCGTCCACGCGGCGTTTCGCCGGGCGCTGGGGGAGGGGGCGACCCAGGCCGGGTCGCTGAACTCGCCTGGGCGGCTGCGGTTCGACTTCCACGCCCTCGGCGCGGTGCCCGCGTCCGTGCTCGCCGACGTCGAGGACGAGATCAACGAGGTGGCGCTGCGCGACCTGCCGGTACGCGCGTTCGTGACCACCCAGGAGGAGGCTCGCCGGCTCGGCGCGATGGCGCTGTTCGGCGAGAAGTACGGCGACGCGGTGCGGGTCGTCGATGTCGGTGACTACGCCCGTGAGCTCTGCGGCGGCACACATGTGGCGAGTTCGGCGCAGCTGGGCGCGGTGAAGCTGCTCTCGGAGGCGTCCATCTCGGCCGGGACGCGCCGCGTCGAGGGGCTTGTCGGTCTGGACGCGTTCCGTTACCTGGCCCGCGAGCATCTGCTCGTCTCGCAGTTGTCCACCGCGCTCAAGGCCCGCCCCGACGAACTGGCCGACCGGGTCAACGACATCGTCAGCCGGCTTCGCGACGCCGAGCGGGAGCTCGACAAGCTGCGCGCCGCCGCCGTGCTCGCCGGCGCCGGGACACTCGCCGAAGGCGCCGAGGAGATCGGCGGCGTCGCCGTCGTCACCGCCGAGGTGCCCGCCGGTACCGCCCCCGACGACCTGCGTCTGCTCGCCATGGACATCCGCGGTCGGCTCGCCGGACGGCCCGCGGTGGTCGCGATCGGACGCGCCGACGGTGCCTCGATCGTGGTCGTCACCGATGACGGGGCGCGCACCCGGGGGCTGCGGGCGGGCGACCTGGTCCGCGGCAGCTGGGCGGCGCTCGGTGGCAAGGGCGGCGGCAAGCCCGACATCGCCCAGGGCGGCGGCGGCACCGCGGAGCTCGTGCCGGCCGCGTTCGTCAGGCTGCGCGGCCTGGTGGCCGAGCTCGTCGGCCGTTAGGTGACCGTTCCACGGGGGGCCCGGCCTGGTGTCCGGGTGGGAGTGGATGTGGGATCGGTGCGGGTCGGGGTGGCCGCGAGCGACCCCGATGGACTGCTGGCGGTCCCGGTCACCACGCTCGCCAGAGACAAGCGTGGCAAAACGGACATTGACGCTCTTGCGGAGATCGTCGCGCAACGGCACGCTGTAGAGGTCGTGGTGGGCCTGCCCCGGCAGCTGTCGGGGCAGGAGGGCCGCGCCGTGGAACTGGTCCGGAAGTACGCCGAGGTGCTTGCCGGGCGAATCGCCCCCATTCCGGTGCGGTTCGTCGATGAGCGGCTGACCACGGTGGCTGCGCATCGCAGAATGGCCGAACGAGGCGTCCGTTCCCGCGCCCGTCGCAGCCTTGTCGATCAGGAGGCAGCCGTGCAGATCCTCCAGCACGACCTGGACAGCCGTCGCGGGTCCGGTGGCTCACCCGGCTGGACGCCGGAAGGCGGGATGGCCGGTTCGCAGGACGCCAGGTGACCCGCCGCGATCTCGAGGAGATCCTCGACGAGGACCCCTACGGCGGTCAGCCCCCGCGCCCCGCTGGCCGTCGCGGGGCGAACCGCCCCGATGCCCCCGGGCGCCGTGGGCCCGGCCGTCCTGATGCCTATCCGCCCCCCGACAGCTACGACGATCCTGCCTTCGGGGGTCGCCGATCCGCCGATCCACGGGCCGGCGAGCCACGGGCCGGCGAGCGCCGGGTCGGCGAGCGCCGCGTGGGGGGCAGCCGCCCAGGTGATCGTGGTGGCCGCGCCGACGGCGATCGGCGTGTCGGTGATCGGCGGGCCGCCGGGAGTCGTCCCTACCCGGAGGAGGCCGCCTACGGGCACGGGGCCGCCTACCCGGACGAAGCCGGCTACGGCGACGAGCGCGGCTACGGCGACGAGCGCGGCTATGGCGATGAACGCGGCTACGGCGACAAGAACGGCTACGGCGACGAGCGCGGCTACGGCGACGAGCGCGGCTACGGCGACGAGGGTGTCCACGCCGACGGGGTGGCCTACCCCGAGGAGGCGGGCGAGCGGTACCAGCGTCAGGGCGCCCTTGGCCCGGGCGCTGGCCGCTACGACGACGATCCGTCCTACGGCCCCGGGGAGCCCTACGACCCCGACGACGACTACGACCCGGCCGGGGGGTCGGGGGGGCGTGGCCCGGCGGCCTCCGACGACGGCTGGGGCGGCTCCTGGGACGACGACCCGCCGCCGCCGCCGCGGCGCCGCGGCGGGCGGGCGCTGCCGAAACTGATCGCGATCCTCGTCGTCGTCGCCGCGCTGCTGGGGCTTGGCATCGTGGGCGTCGGCAAGCTGGTCGGCCACGTCTCGGGCGGTTCGTCCGCCGCGGACTTCGCCGGCTCCGGCGACGGCATCGCCGTCGTGCGCATCCCCGACGGCGCCACCGCCAGCCAGATCGCCCGGGCACTGCACGACGCGAACGTGACGGCGTCGGTCGGTGCGTTCGTCAAGGCCGCCGCGGCCAACCCGAAGTCGCTGGGCATCCAGCCGGGCACCTACCGGCTGCGCAGCCGGATGAGCGCCCAGGCCGCGCTCACCGCGCTGCTCGATCCCGCCTCGGGCGCGCCGTTCCGGTTCGTGATCAAGGAGGGTATGACCGTCCAGGCGGTGCTTGCCGGCATCCACGACCGCCTCGGCACACCGATGGCGGACCTCGAGGCGATCGTGCGTAACCCGGCGCAGCTCGGCGTGCCGGCCTACGCGCCGACGCTGGAGGGCTACCTGTTCCCGTCGACCTACGACATCACGCCCGGGCAGAGCCCGGTGCAGCTGCTGAGCTCGTTCGTCGACCGGTTCAGGACCGAGGCCGCGGCGATCAACCTCGAGCAGGGGGCGGCCGCCCGTAACCTGAAGCCCGCCGAGATCGTGACCATCGCCTCGATCATCGAGAAGGAGGTCGCGAACGCCGACGAGGGCCCGAAGGTCGCCCGGGTGATCTACAACCGGCTGGCCGACACCACCGGCGGGTTCCGTCGCCTCGACATGGACTCCACCACCCGTTACGCCGAGGACGAGTACACCGGCCCGCTCTCGCAGGAGCAGCTGACCCGGGCGAACCCGTACAACACCCGCTCGGTCGCGGGTCTGCCGCCGGGCGCGATCTCCAACCCGGGCCTGTGGGCGTTGAAGTCGGCCCTGGCGCCGGCGGACGGCACCTGGCTGTACTTCGTGTCCATGCCGCGCAGCAACGTCACCGAGTTCGCGACGACCTCCGCGGAATGGACCGCCCTCCAGGCCCGTTACCGCGCCGAGGGCGGCCGCGAGTAGTACCGGCACGGACGGATGTCGCGCGGCGACCTGGTGCGCAGGGCTGGTACGGGACGGGAGATGCAGTGACGCAGGACGTGGACCCCGCCCCGGTGGCCAAGGCCGAAGCCGGGGCCGAAGCCGGGGCCAACGCCGGGGCCGGGGCCGATGATGTGGCCGGACGACGCGGCTGGTCCGCGCGGGTCGCCGCGGCGGCGACGGCGTGGGAGCCGGCCCGCGCCGCGGTGCTGGGCGCCCCGGTGGACCATTCGCTGTCCCCGGTGCTGCACGGTGCCGCCTATGCCCGCCTCGGTCTGGCGGTGCGCTACACCGCCATCCACTGTGAGCCGGTGGGGCTGCCGGCGATGCTGGCGCGGCTGCGCACCGAACCCGGCTGGCTCGGTGTGTCGCTGACCATGCCGCTGAAGACCGTCGTCCTGGACCTGCTGGACGAGGTCGATCCGACGGCGGCGGCGATCGGCGCGGTCAACACCGTCGTCGTCGGCGCGGACGGCCATCTGCGCGGGGACAACACCGACGTCGCCGGCATCACGTTCGCACTGCGCCGGGTGACCGACCGGACACCACGTCAGCCAATGATCATCGGTGCCGGTGGCACCGCCCGCGCCGCGGTGGCCGCGCTCGCCGTCGCCGGCTGCCCGCAGACGGCGGTCGTGGCCCGCCGCCCCGAGGCCGCCGCCGAACTCGCCGAGGTCGGCGAGCGACTCGGTATCGCCGTCACCGGCCTGCCCTGGGAGCTGCTGGCCACCGGCCTGCCCGCCGGACCCGACCTGGTCGTGGCCACCACCCCCGCCGGTGCGACCGATCCGCTGGCCCGCCGCCGCTGGCCGGCCACCAGCCCGCTGATCGAACTGCTCTACCATCCCTGGCCGACCGCGCTCGCGGCCACCGCCTACCGCGCCGGCGCCCGCGTCGCCGGCGGCCTGGAGATCCTCGCCGGGCAGGCCGTCGGCCAGGTCGCGCACTTCACCGGCCACGATGTTCCCGCCGGCGTGCTGTTCACCGCCGGCCAGGCGGCCCTCGAGCAGCGCGCCAGCCCGCCGCCCGGCGACGACCACGCCACCGCCCACCCCTGACGCCACCGGGGTAGCCGGGCGTCACGGGCGTCACGGGCGATGGGCGCGACGGCGGAAGGGAGGCCGGCGTGGGGGAGATCTGGTGTGGCGCCGCGATCGGGCTGGTCGCTCTGGGTGTCGCCGTCCGGTGGGGGCCGTGGGTGGTCGCCCTGTTCACCTCACCGCGGGCGTCCGAGTCGCCGCGGGACCCGCCGCGTGCCTGGCCGCTCGCGCTGGTGACGGCGGCGGTGCTGGGTAGCGTGGTCACGGTGCTGCATCGGCAGCCGAGCTGGGTGCCCGCCTACGCGTGGCTCGGGGTCGTCGGCGTCTGGCTGGCCGCGATCGACCTGCGGGAACATCGGCTACCGGATCCGCTGGTCCTGCCGTCCTACCCGGTGGTCGGCCTGCTGCTCGGACTCGCCGCGCTGCTCGACGACGCCCCCGGCCGGCTGCTGCGGGCCGCGGTGGCGGGGCTGGTGTGTTTTGCCGTGTTCCTCGTGTTGTACCGGTTGGCCGGGGGCGGCCTTGGCCGCGGCGACGTGAAACTCGTCGGGCTGCTCGGGATGGCCCTGGGCTGGCTGGGCTGGCGCAGTGTCCTGTTCGGCATGTTCGCGGGGATCGTCCTGGCCGGAGTGGTCGCGCTCGGGCTGCTCGCCGCCCGCCGGGTGCACCGGCGGGACAGGCTGGCCTACGGCCCGTTTCTGCTCGCCGGCACGCTGCTGGCCGTCCTCGCCACCGGCGGCTGACCGCGGGACAGTACCCGGTGGGGCGGGGCGAGCTTGGTCATGTGGGGCCTGCCCGGGTGCCGCGACGTGCAAGACTGGTTTGCATGGTGCGTTGGTTGACAGCGGGGGAGTCCCACGGTCCGGCCCTGGTGGCCACAGTCGAGGGGCTGCCGGCGGGGATTCGGCTGACCAGTGCGGACATCGCGGCGGAGCTGGCCCGTCGGCGGCTCGGGCACGGCCGTGGCGCCCGGATGAGTTTTGAGCAGGACGCGATCGAACTGCTCGGCGGCCTGCGCCACGGTGTCTCGCTCGGCGGTCCGATCAGTGTCGTGGTGCGCAACACCGAGTGGCCCAAGTGGCAGCAGGTGATGGCGCCCGACCCGGTCGACCCGGCCACGCTCGCGGGCCTCGGCCGCAACGCGCCGCTGACCCGGCCCCGGCCCGGCCACGCCGACCTCGCCGGCATGCAGAAGTACGGCTTCGACGACGCCCGTCCCGTCCTGGAGCGGGCCAGCGCCCGGGAGACCGCGGCCCGGGTGGCGCTGGGCACCGCGGCCAAGGCGCTGCTGCGCCAGGCGTACGGCATCGAGGTGATCTCCCACGTGGTGGCGATCGGCGCCGTCGAGGTGCCTGCGGGCACCCCCGCGCCGACCTCCCTCGACACGGTGGACGCCGACCCCGTCCGCTGCGCCGACAGTGAGACCAGCGCGCGGATGGTCGCCGAGATCGACGCCGCCCACGCCGATTCCGACACCCTCGGCGGCATCGTCGAGGTGCTCGCCTACGGCTGCCCACCGGGCCTGGGCAGCTACGTGCACGGCGACCGCCGCCTCGACGCCCGCCTCGCCGCCGAGCTGATGGGCATCCAGGCGATCAAGGGCGTCGAGTTCGGGGACGGTTTCACCACCGCCCGTAGGCGCGGCTCCGTCGCCCACGACGAGATCGAGCCGATCAGTGGCACCGGTCGACACGCGGTGCCGCAGGTCCGCCGGATCACCGACCGGGCCGGCGGGATCGAGGGTGGGATGACCACCGGCGAACCGCTACGGGTCCGGATCGCGATGAAGCCGATCTCCTCGCTCACCCGTCCGCTGGCCACCGTCGACGTGACCACCGGTGAGCCCGCCGTCGCCATCAACCAGCGGTCGGACGTGTGCGCGGTGCCCGCCGCCGGAGTCGTCGCGGAGGCGATGGTCGCGCTGGTGCTCGCGGGCGCGGCACTGGAGAAGTTCGGCGGTGACTCGGTCGAGGAGAGCCGGCGCAACTGCGAGTCCTACCTCAAGGCGCTCCCCATCCACTGACCAGGCCCGAGAGCACCTCGAGATCCCGACACCTCCGTACCTCCGCGGCGGCCGGACGAGTCCGGTCACCCTCACATGGCCGGACGAGCCCGGCGGGACAAGGACGCACGATCATGGTTGGGGACGCGGTGGCGACGACGCCACCGTCGAAGGGACCGCTGGCCGTCCTGGTCGGCGCGCCCGGCGCGGGCAAGACCACCGTGGGGACCAGGCTCGCGCAACGCTGGGGCGTGACCCTGCGCGACACCGACGCGGACGTGGAGGCGGCCGAGGGCCGCAGCATCTCGGACATCTTCGTCGACTCCGGTGAGGAGTACTTCCGCGCCGCCGAGCACCGCGCGGTGGCCGCGGCCCTCGCCGAACATCCCGGGGTCGTCGCGCTCGGTGGCGGCTCGGTGCTCGATCCGGCCACCCGGTCGCTGCTCGCCGGCCATCGGGTCGCCTACCTGCGGGTCGGCCTCTCGGACGCGGTCCGCCGGGTGGGGTTGGCCCGCGACCGTCCGCTGCTGGTCGAGGGGCCGCGCACCCGCCTGGCCGCCCTGTTGCGGGAGCGGGAGCCGTTCTACCTCGAGGTCGCGGCGATCGTCGTCGACACCGCCGGCCGGGAGCCCGACGAGGTCGCAGACCTGGTCGCCCTCGCCCTCGACAACGCCGGCGCCGGCCCCGGCCCTGGTGTCGGTTCCGGCGCTGGTTCTGGTTCTGGTTCTCAGGGAAGTGGGCGGGTGCGGTCGTGAGTGGGTCGGTGAAGGTGGCTGACGTGGTGCGGATTCCCGTGCGGCCGCAGGGCGAACGTCCCTATGACGTCGTCCTCGGGGACGGGGCGCTCGGCGGTCTGGCCGAGATCGTCACCGGTCGCACCCGGGCGGTCCTGATCCATCCGGTGGCGCTGCGCGCGGTCGCGGCCCGGATCGTCGCGGATCTGCGCGCCCAGGCGGACCTGGAGGTGCACGCCGTCGAGGTGCCCGACGGTGAACCGGCCAAGCGGCTGGCGGTCGCGGGCGAATGCTGGGATGTGCTGGGTCGGCTCGGCCTGACCCGCGATGACGTGATCATCGGGCTCGGCGGCGGCACCGTGACGGACCTGGCCGGTTTCGTCGCGGCCAGCTGGCTGCGCGGGGTGGACGTCGTGCAGGTCCCGACCACGGTGCTCGGCATGGTCGACGCGGCCGTCGGTGGCAAGACCGGCATCGACGTCGACGCCGGCAAGAACCTGGTGGGTGCCTTCCACCAGCCGCTGACGGTGCTGTGCGACCTGGCGATGCTGGCCACGCTGCCCGCCGTCGAGGTCCGCGCCGGACTCGCCGAGGTGGTCAAGACCGGTTTCATCGCCGACGGCGCCATCCTCGACCTGCTCGAGGACGACCCCACCGGCCTCGCCCATCTGCCCGAACTGATCGAACGCTCCATCCGAGTGAAGGCGGACGTCGTCTCCGGCGATCCGCGGGAGGCCGGGCGCCGCGAGGTGCTCAACTACGGCCACACCCTCGGCCATGCGATCGAGAAGGTGGAGCACTTCAGCTGGCGCCACGGTGAGGCGATCTCGGTGGGCATGGTGTTCGCCGCGGAACTGTCCCGACTCGCGGTCGGCCTGGACGAGACCACCGTCGGACGCCACCGCAGGCTGCTGACCAGCATCGGCCTGCCCGTCAGCTACGACGCGGACCGCTGGCCGGCGCTGCTGGACGCGATGCGCGTCGACAAGAAGTCCCGCGGCCGGCGTCTGCGTTTCATCGGTCTGACCGCCCGTGGCGAGACGACCATCGTGGACGATCCGGAGAGCAGCCTGCTCACCGCGGCGTATCGCAGTGTCGCTCGGTAGACTGGCCCGCGGACTGGCAGATCGTGGCGTGTCCGGCTCCGCTGGTGTGGAGCAGCCTGCCTGGGCCCTGGCGGCCCGGTGGTGTGGCGGCCTGACGGGCTGGCAGCCTGGCGGTTGACAGCCCAGCGGTCCGGCGGTGTGACGGCCTACGGGTGTGACGGCGCACTGGCGTGACGGCCTGGTGGCGTGACGGGCCGGTCCCAGGGATTTACGGAGTCTCGCCGCGGCGAGGCATCCGGACAACGACGATCCGCCGTCGGAGCACGGCAACCGAACGGAGAACGCACGCAGTGGCGACGACCAACGACCTGAAGAACGGCATGACGCTCGACCTCGACGGGGTGCTCTGGAACGTCGTGGGCTTCCAGCACGTCAAGCCGGGTAAGGGCGGTGCGTTCGTCCGCACGACCCTGAAGAACGTGCTCACCGGGAAGGTGGTCGACCGTACGTTCAACGCCGGCCTCAAGGTCGACGTCGCCACGGTCGACCGTCGCGAGATGACCTACCTCTACCGCGACGGTCCCGACTATGTCTTCATGGACAGCGAGTCCTACGAGCAGATCCCCATCCCGCCGGCTGTCGTCGGCTCGGTGTCCGACTACATGCTGGAGAACACGGTCGCCACGGTCGCGCTGCACGACGGCGCCCCGCTCTACGTGGAGCTGCCGGCCAGCGTCGAGCTCACCATCGCGCAGACCGACCCCGGTGTGCAGGGTGACCGCTCCACCGGTGGGACCAAGCCCGCCACCCTCGAGACCGGTGCGACGATCAACGTCCCGCTGTTCATCACCACCGGCGAGAAGGTCAAGGTCGACACCCGCGACGGCCGTTATCTGGGCCGGGTGACGAGCTGAGCGCCCGTTCGAAGGCTCGCCGCCGCGCGCTCGACATCCTCTTCGAGGCGGACGTACGCGGCGCGCACGTCTCCGAGATCCTCGCCGCCCGCAAGGTGCGTGCCGACCCGCCCGTCTCGGAGTACACCGAGGGTCTGGTCGTCGGCGTCGTCGAGAACTGGCGTGAGATCAACGACCGGATCGGTCACCACGCCCAGGGCTGGACCCTGGACAGGATGCCCCCCGTCGACCGCAACATCCTGCGTATCGCCGTGTTCGAGCTCGGCTGGCGCCCCGACGTCCCCGGGCGGGTCGTGATCGACGAGGCCGTCGAACTCGCGAAGTCCCTGTCCACCGACCGCTCCCCGAGCTTCGTCAACGGCCTGCTCGGCAGCCTGTTCGACGCCGCCGGCACCGCCGCTCGACCGGGCGGTGTCACGTCGTCCGAAACCGGGACGGAAGTCGAGACCGGGGCTGAAACCGGGGCGGCCACGTCGTCGTCGGCGCCGGTGCCCACGTCGGCGGCCGACCCGGCTTTGTGATCGTCTGGTCCGCGTGTCGGGTAGGCGTCCACTCGGCAGCCGGGATTCGTCCCGAGCACTGAGACCGCCGACCGACCTCTGGATCGACAGGCATTCGCCCGGCTGGCGACGGCGCTGTCCCTGAGCATGCGTGGACAGCGCGCCTGGTGGCTGGACCCGTGAGCACGCACCCCTCGCCTCGACGCCGCGCGCATCGTGCTTGCGCAGGCCAGCGGGGGTCGCGTCGGACCGGGAAGACCGCCCGGGATCGGTGACAGCACGTCGCTGCCGTGCTCTGGAGTGGATGTGGTCGCCGCAGGGCGGCCTGACGACTCCGTGGTCGACGGGAACCCGCCGTGGATGCGGAGGCCGCCGCGGTCAGAGCGGCGGCGGGGGGTACCGACCCGGTACGCCGTCGGTGTGACGGCGTACCGGGGTGTATCCCCGGCCGAGACGTACCGGGATCTCCCCGGCAGGGCTGGCGTTGCGTGTGTACCTGGTGCGGCCGCGATCGGATGGCCGATCGATCCCCGGTCGTACCGTTTTCCCGCCGGCCGATGCTAGTCGTGCCACGGACGAAACCGCAGGTCGCGGTGCCGGCGGGACCGCAACCGAAGCTGCGGGTGGTGCGAGGTGCCAACGGTGCGCGGTGGTGCGGATGGTGCCAGTACTACGGGTGGTGCGGGTGGTGCCTGTGGACGCGGGGCGGGTCAGCGCCGCCCGGCGCGGGCCTCAGACGTCGGAGGCGGTCGCGTCCGCGCCCTGCTCGGGAGACAGGACGCCCCAGGAGACGAGCTGCTCGGTGAGCTTGCTCGGGGAGGTGTCGTAGATCACCGCGAGGGAGCGCAGGTCCTCGTAGCGGATGGAGAGCACTCGGCCGTTGTAGTCGCCGCGCTGGCTCTGGATGGTCGCGGCGTAGCGGGCGAGCGGGCCGCCCTGCTCCTTCGGGACCTGGGAAAGACGCTCGAGGTCAAGCACGATCCGCGGGGACTGCTCCAGCGGGGCGACGGTGGAACCCTCGGGCAGCAGCTCTCCGACGGGAACGCCGTAGAACTCCGCGAGTTCCGAGAGACGCTGTACGGTGACGGCGCGGTCCCCACGTTCGTAGGAACCGACGACGACGGCTTTCCACCGACCGTGCGACTTCTCCTCGACGCCATGAAGCGAGAGCCCCTGCTGGGTGCGTATTGCGCGCAGCCGAGCACCGAGCGCCTTCGCATAGTCGGACATCGGAGTGCCCACTCCTGTCGTGGTTGATCACTGGTACCGGGGCTTGTGCCTCCGGCGGTTACCGATAGTAGTGCCCGGCAGGTTGAGGCTCGACACCCGGGGGGTCGTGTCGCTTCTTTCTTTGTACCACTTTCTGTAGCCCTCCGGTTGCACGCTCTACCTGCCCGGCGGGAACTTTCGCGGATCGCCGTATCGGCGCGTACACGAGACGCCACGGTAACTGGCAGTCACAGATTCGCGATGATAGTTGGCGTCGCAACGATGTGCGAGAGGTACCGCCGGATGGTTGACCGGACGCCCCGCGGGTACGCGGTCTCGTCTGTGGACGAAGCCTCCCGCGCCCGGAGTGCCCTGGTAACGTCGCTAGGACCGCTCCTTTAAGGACCGTCCAGTGAGGCGGGGAAGGAGGGATGCCGCGTGGCCGCAGCCGCCCCGGGCGACCCCGTGTCGCGCCGTCCAGGCGCCGCCAGGACAGTACTGTCCGCCGACGACATCACTCGGATCGTCAGTCGGATGGCACATCAGATCCTTGAGAAGACCACCGGCGGTGCCGGTGTGGTGCTTCTCGGTATACCCACTCGTGGGGTACCCCTCGCGCACCGACTGGTACGCCGCGTACACGCAGTGGAAGGCGTGGATCTTCCCGTCGGCTCGCTCGATCCCACCATGTATCGCGACGATCTTCGTTTGCGCGGAGTTCGGCCACTCGAGGTGACCGAGATCCCCGACGGCGGCGTCGACGGCAAGGTGGTCATCCTCGTCGACGACGTCCTGTTCTCCGGGCGCACCGTGCGCGCCGCGCTGGACGCCCTGGCCGCCTACGGGCGACCGCGTGCGGTGCAGCTGGCCGTCCTCGTCGACCGGGGGCATCGGGAACTGCCGATCAGAGCCGACTACGTCGGGAAGAACATGCCAACCTCGCGTCGCGAGCTGGTGGCCGTGCGCCTGCGGGAGGTCGACGGTGGCGACGGCGTGCTGATCCTGCCGCCCACGTCCGGCCCGACCGGCCCGTCCGGCCCGACCAGCACTGACGAGCCGAGCGGACGGGACCAGCAGTGACACGACAGAACCCGGGTGCGCCGATGGTCGCGGGCACAGCGTGAAACGACATCTGCTGTCCACCGAGGACCTCGGCCGGGACGACGCGCTGCTGGTGCTGGACACCGCCGAGCGGATGGCCCGGGTCGCCGAGGCGTCCGTGCGCAAGCTGCCCACCCTGCGTGGGCGGACCGTCGTCAACCTGTTCTTCGAGGATTCCACCCGTACCCGCACGTCCTTCGAGGTCGCCGCCAAGAGACTGTCGGCCGATGTGATCAATTTTTCGGCGCGCGGGTCAAGCGTGTCGAAGGGGGAAAGCCTGAAGGACACGGCGCAGACCCTGGAGGCGATGGGCGCCGACGCGGTCGTCTGCCGGCATCCGGCCAGTGGCGCGCCGCATCGACTCGCGTCCTGGGTACGTGGCAGCGTGGTGAACGCCGGAGACGGCACCCACGAGCATCCGACCCAGGCGTTGCTCGACGCGTTCACGATGCGCCGACGGCTCGGCCGGATCGAGGGTCTGCGGGTCACGATCGTCGGCGACGTGCTGCATTCCCGGGTGGCGCGTTCGAACGTCTGGTTGTTGGCCACACTCGGTGCCAGTGTGACGGTCGTGGCGCCACCGACACTGTTGCCGCTTGGTGTCTCCTCGTGGCCGGTCGAGGTGTCGTACAACCTTGACGCCGTCCTGCCCAAGAGTGATGTGGTGATGATGTTGCGGGTCCAGCGGGAGCGGATGTCCGCGGCCTTCTTCCCGACCGAGCGGGAGTACAGCCGCCGCTACGGTCTGGACGTCGACCGGGCCGCGAACCTGCCGGAGCACGCCCTGGTGATGCACCCGGGGCCGATGGTCCGCGGGATGGAGATCGCCTCCCAGGTGGCGGATTCGGCCCGGTCGACCGTGGTGGAGCAGGTCGCGAACGGGGTGAGTGTGCGGATGGCCGTGTTGTATCTGCTGCTGGGTGGTTCCGGGGAGGTCGCATGAGCACGTCGGGGCAGGTCCAGAACCGGGGCCAGGGCCGGGGGCGGGCGTGGGTACTGCGTCGGGTGCGGCCGCTGGGCGGTGAGCCCGTCGACGTGCTGCTGGCGGACGGGGTGATCGCGGCCTGGCGGCCAGCCGGCTCGACCGGGCCCGACTCCGAGGGACTGCCGCCGGGCACGACGGTCCTGGACACCGACGGGCTGATCCTGCTGCCCGGGCTCGTCGACCTGCACACCCACCTGCGGGAACCGGGCCGTGAGGACGCCGAGACGGTCGAGTCCGGCACCCGGGCGGCGGCACTCGGCGGCTACACCTCGGTGTTCGCGATGGCCAACACCAATCCGGTGGCCGACACCGCGGGCGTGGTCGAGCAGGTCTACCGGCTCGGGATCGACGCCGGGCACTGCGATGTGCGTCCGGTCGGCGCGGTCACCGTCGGGCTCGGCGGGCAGCGCCTGGCCGAACTCGGGGCGATGGCCGGGTCCGCCGCGGGTGTGCGGGTGTTCTCCGACGACGGCCACTGTGTCTCGGACGCGCAGCTCATGCGCCGGGCGCTGGAGTACGTCAAGGCCTTCGACGGTGTCGTCGCGCAGCACGCCGAGGAGCCGCGGCTCACCGAGGGCGCCCAGATGAACGAGGGTGTGGTCGCGGCGCGCCTGGGCCTGCCCGGCTGGCCGGCGGTCGCCGAGGAGGCGATCATCGCCCGGGACGCGCTGCTCGCCGGGCACGTCGACTCCCGGCTGCACATCTGCCATGTGTCCACCGCGGGCTCGGTGGAGATCATCCGCTGGGCGAAGGCGAAGGGCTGGCGGGTCACCGCCGAGGTCACCCCGCACCACCTGCTGCTCACCGACGACCTGGCCAGCGGCTACGACCCGGTCTTCAAGGTCAATCCGCCGTTGCGCACCGCGGCGGACGTGGCGGCGCTGCGCGCGGGCCTGGCCGACGGCACGATCGACTGCGTCGCCACCGACCACGCCCCGCACGCCGCGCAGGACAAGGAGACCGAGTGGGCCGCGGCCCGCCCGGGCATGCTCGGCCTGGAGACGGCGCTGTCCGTGGTGATCGAGACGATGGTCGTCGGCGGGCGGCTGGACTGGGCCGGTGTGGCCGACCGCATGGCGCTGGCCCCCGCCCGCATCGGCGGCCTGAAAAGCCCCGCCGCCGACGCGAGCGGATCGGTCGCGGTCGGCGCGCCCGCGACCCTGACGCTGCTGGACCCGTCGCCGTGGCAGGTCGTCGACCCGCAGGCGCTGGCCAGCCGCAGCCGCAACACCCCGTACGCGGGACGGTCCCTGCCGGGCTCCGTGCGGGCGACGTTCCTGCGGGGTCGACCCACCGTGCTCGACGGGAAGATCGTATGAGCGGGGCACTACCGGTGGCCGGTTCGGTCGTGCTGGCGGCCGGGTCCGCCCAGGCCCGACTGGGGCTGCGGGTCCTGCTCGGCGTCGGCCTGCTGCTGGTGCTCGTCGCCGTGATCGGCGCCCTGGCCCGGATCTGGCGCAGCCGGGCCGAGCGGGACGAGGAGAACCTGCCCGACCTGCCCGAACCACCGGTCGAACCCGGCACGGTGCTCGCCGCCCCGCTGCGCGGGACCTACCTCGGCACCGTCGACGCCGGCCACTGGCTGGAGTGGATCTCCGCCCGTGGCCTCGGTGGCGGGACCGGCGGCTATCTCAGCGTCTACGAGACGGGCGTGCGGGTGGACCGCGGCGACGCCGCGTTCTGGATTCCGCGCGAGGCGGTGCGCGGGGCACGCCTGGAACGCGCGCACGCCGGCAAGGTGTCCGCACCGGGCCGACTCATCGTGGTGGCCTGGTCCTTCGACGGGCATGAGCTCGAGACGGGCTTTCGCGGTGAGGACCGGGCCCGCCAGCCCAAGACCGTCCGGGCGGTGCACGAACTCATCGGTCCGCCGCCGGCGCACCTGGCCGCCGGCGACGTCACCTCGCCGCACGCCCTGCCGCGGGTCCGCCCCCGGCTGCGCCCACGCGCGATCGTGCCCGGTCACGGCGGTGCGCAGCGGCCCGGCTCGGGTCAGCCCACCGAGGAGATCCCCGCCATCCGCGCCGGTCTGCGTCGGCGCCGCGCTCCGGTCCGCGGCGACGCCCGTCCGGCCGACCCCCGGGCCGTCCCCGCGCGCTCCGAACGGGAGCGGGACTACCAGCCGATGCGCCGGCCGCGACCCGGCTATCCGGACCCCGCCCGCGCCAGCGCCCCGCCGCCACCCACCCGGCCTACCGGGGAATGGCAGGTCGATCCGCGCACCATGGGGACCTGGCGGGCGACCGGCACCGCGGCCGGGTCCGCATCCCTGCCCGTACCCGAGCCCACCGATTCCGGTCAGTACCCGATCGTCGATCCGTTGACCTCGCCGCTGGGTGAGGTCCGCAGGCTGAAGGAGGATCGTTGAGCACCCTCACCTCGAGCGCCGGCGGCGCGGCCGACCCGGGCGCCGGCGACACGGCCATCCCGAGTGCGCAGCGCGTCACCCCCCGTCCGGTGACCCGGGACCGTCCGGCGCGGGCCGTGCTCATGTTGGAGGACGGCCGGTCCTTCACCGGCGAGGCGTACGGCGCGATCGGCGAGGCGTTCGGTGAGGCCGTCTTCTCCACCGGGATGACCGGCTACCAGGAGACCCTCAGCGACCCGTCCTTCCATGGGCAGATCGTCATCATGACCGCGCCGCACATCGGCAACACCGGCGTCAACGACACCGACTACGAGTCCGACCGCATCCAGGTCGCCGGCTTCGTGGTCCGTGACCCGGCCCGACGCGCGTCCAACTGGCGTTCACGCGGCAGCCTCGAGGACGAGCTCAGCGCGGCCGGAGTGGTCGGCATCAGCGGCATCGACACCCGGGCCCTCACCCGCCACCTGCGCGAACGCGGTGCGATGCGGTGCGGCATCTCCAGCACCCTCGACATCCCGGCCGCCGACACCCCGACCACCGACACCCCGACCACCGACATCCCGACCACCGACACCCCGGCCGCCGGCACCCTGGCCGCGGACATCCCGCCGGCTGGTACGTCGTCCGCTGGTACGTCGGCGGTGGCGGGCGCGGCGGACGGCGGCGCGCGGGCCGCGCTGCTGGGACGGGTGCGCCGCTCGCCGAAGATGGTCGGCGCGGACCTCGCCCCGCGGGTGTCGACCCGGGAGCCCTACCTGGTGGCGGCGGCCGGCGACGGACCGGCGCGCTTCACCGTCGCCGCGCTGGACCTGGGCATCAAGCGCGCCACCCCGCTGGCGCTGGCGGCGCTGGGCTGCGACGTGCACGTCCTGCCGGCGCGCAGCACGGGGGAGCAGCTGCTCGCGCTCGCACCGGACGGGGTGTTCCTGTCCAACGGTCCGGGGGATCCGCAGACGGCCGACTACGCCGTCGACGCGCTGCGCACCGTGCTGGCCGCCGGGGTGCCGGTGTTCGGCATCTGCTTCGGCCACCAGGTGCTGGCCCGGGCACTGGGTTTCGAGACCTACAAGCTGACCTACGGTCACCGCGGGGTGAACCAGCCGGTCGGCGACGTGGCCACCGGACGTATCGCGGTGACCAGCCAGAACCACGGGTTCGCCGTGCGCGCGCCGCTGACCGGCACGACCGACACCCCGTACGGCCGGGTGGTGGCCAGTCACATCGGGCTCAACGACAACGTCGTCGAGGGATTGGAGTGCCTGGACGTGCCGGCCTTCAGCGTGCAGTTCCATCCGGAGGCAGCGCCCGGGCCGCATGACGCGGCCGGCCTGTTCGAGAAGTTCCGCGACCTGATGGCCACCACCCGCACCGCGCGGGTGGGCAGTGCGGCCTCGGGCAGCGCGGGTCCGGTCGAGCCGAGTGCGGACGGGGCCCTCTGATGCCACGGCGTGAGGATCTCGCCAGCGTCCTGGTGATCGGCTCGGGGCCGATCGTCATCGGCCAGGCCTGCGAGTTCGACTACTCCGGGACCCAGGCCTGTCGGGTGCTGCGGGCCGAGGGGCTGCGGGTCATCCTGGTCAACAGCAACCCGGCGACGATCATGACCGATCCGGAGCTCGCCGACGCCACCTACGTCGAGCCGATCACCCCGGACATCGTCACCAAGATCATTGATCGGGAGCGGCCCGACGCGATCCTGGCCACCATGGGCGGTCAGACCGCGTTGAACACCGCGGTCGCCCTGCACGACTCGGGTGTGCTCGAACGGTTCGGGGTGCGCCTGATCGGCGCGAACATCGACGCGATCCGCTCCGGTGAGGACCGTCAGGCGTTCAAGGACATCGTCGCCGCGGTCGGCGGCGAGTCGGCCCGCAGCGCGGTCTGCCACACCGTCGAGGAGTGCCTGGCCGCGGGGGAGGAGTTCAGCTTCCCGGTGGTCGTGCGGCCGAGCTTCACCCTCGGTGGCGCCGGCAGCGGCTTCGCCCATGACGCGGCCGAACTCGCCCGGATGTCCGCCGACGGTCTCGCGGCCAGCCCGTCCACCGAGGTGCTCGTCGAGGAGTCGGTGCTCGGCTGGAAGGAGTACGAGCTCGAGCTCATGCGCGACCGCGCCGACAACGTGGTCGTCGTCTGCTCGATCGAGAACGTCGACCCGATGGGCGTGCACACCGGTGACTCGATCACCGTCGCCCCGGCGATGACGTTGACCGACCGCGAGTACCAGCGGATGCGGGACATGTCGATCGCGGTGATGCGGGCCGTCGGCGTCGACGCGGGTGGCTGCAACATCCAGTTCGCCGTGGACCCGGCGACCGGCCGCCAGATCGTCATCGAGATGAACCCGCGGGTGTCGCGTTCGTCGGCGCTGGCGTCCAAGGCCACCGGCTTCCCGATCGCCAAGATCTCGGCGAAGCTCGCGCTCGGCTACACCCTGGACGAGATCCCCAACGACATCACCCGCACCACCCCGGCCGCCTTCGAGCCGACCCTGGACTACGTGGTGGTCAAGGTGCCGCGGTTCGCGTTCGAGAAGTTCCCCGGCGCCGACCCGATGCTCACCACGACGATGAAGTCCGTCGGCGAGGCGATGGGGGTGGGGCGCAGCTTCGCCGAGGCCCTGCAGAAGGCGCTGCGCTCGATGGAGTCCGCCGGCAGCACCTTCACCTTCGCGCCGCCCGAGCAGGACGCCGCCACCCTGCTCGAGATCGCCAGCACCCCGCACGACGGCCGGCTGCGCGTCGTCCAGCAGGCGCTGCTGGCCGGTGCGACGATCGACGAGGCGTTCGCCGCCACCGCCATCGACCCCTGGTTCCTGGACCAGCTTGTCTTCCTCAACGAGATCGCCGCGTCGGTCACCCGCGACCCGGACGGCATCCGCCGCGCCAAGCGGGCCGGCTTCTCCGACGTCCAGCTCGCGGCCCTGCTCGACACCAAGGAAGACGTCGTGCGGGCCTTCCGGCACCGCGCGGGGATCCGTCCGGTGTTCAAGACCGTGGACACCTGCGCGGCCGAGTTCGCCTCCGAGACGCCCTACCACTACTCCGCCTATGACGAGGAGACCGAGGTCGCCCCCAGCGGACGGCCACGGGTGATCGTGCTGGGCAGCGGGCCGAACCGGATCGGCCAGGGCATCGAGTTCGACTACGCCTGTTGTCACGCGGTGATGGCGCTCTCGGACGCCGGCTACGAGACCGTCATGGTCAACTGCAACCCGGAGACGGTGTCCACCGACTACGACACCGCCGACCGGCTCTACGTCGAACCGCTCACCGTCGAGGACGTCCTCGAGGTCGTGCACGCCGAGCAGCAGGCCGGGCCGCTGGCCGGTGTGATCGTGCAGCTCGGTGGCCAGACCCCGCTGGGGATCGCCGCGGCGCTGGCCGAGGCCGGGGTGCCGATCGTCGGCACCCCGCCGAAGGCGATCCATCTCGCCGAGGACCGTGGCCTGTTCGGCAGGGTGCTCGCGGCCGCGAACCTGCCCTCCCCGCCGCACGGGGTGGCGACGTCGTTCCCGGAGGCCCGGGCGGTCGCCGAACGGGTCGGCTATCCGGTGCTGGTCCGTCCGTCCTACGTCCTGGGTGGACGCGGGATGGAGATCGTCTACGACGACGCGATGCTGCGCGACTACATCGAGCGGGCCACGGCCATCTCGCCGGAGCATCCGGTGCTCGTCGACCGGTTCCTCGATGACGCGGTCGAGATCGACGTCGACGCGCTCTTCGACGGCGAGACGCTCTACCTCGCCGGCGTGATGGAGCACATCGAGGAGGCCGGGGTGCACTCCGGCGACTCGGCCTGCGCGCTGCCACCGATCACCCTCGGCCGCGCCGACCTCGAGCGGATTCGCACGTCCACCGAGGCGATCGCCCGCGGCACCGGTGTGCGGGGACTGCTCAACGTCCAGTACGCCCTGCAGTCGGACGTCCTGTATGTGCTCGAGGCGAACCCGCGGGCCTCGCGGACCGTGCCGTTCGTCTCCAAGGCGACGGCGGTGCCGCTGGCCAAGGCCGCCGCCCGGGTCATGCTCGGCGCGACCATCGGTGAGCTGCGCGCCGAGGGTCTGCTGCCGAGCACCGGCGACGGCGCGAGCCTGCCGCTGGACTCACATATCGCCGTCAAGGAGGCCGTGCTGCCCTTCGGGCGGTTCCGGGACGCCAGCGGACGCGGCGTCGACACGGTGCTCGGCCCGGAGATGAAGTCCACCGGCGAGGTGATGGGCGTCGACGACTCGTTCGGCACCGCCTACGCCAAGTCGCAGGCCGCCGCCTACGCCTCGCTGCCCACCTACGGCCGGGTGTTCGTCTCGGTGGCCAACCGGGACAAACGGGCGATGATCTTCCCGATCAAGCGGCTGGCCGATCTCGGCTTCGTCGTCTACGCCACCGAGGGCACCGCGGAGGTGCTGCGCCGCAACGGTGTGAAGGCTGTCGTCCTGGGCAAGCACCGGGCGCCGCGTGAGGGCCTGGCAGACTGCGTCGAAATGATCAACTCTGGTCAGATCGACCTGGTCATCAACACCCCGTGGGGCGTGGGCCCGCGACTGGACGGCTATGAGATCCGCACCGCCTGTGTGAGCGCCGGCGTCCCGTGTATCACCACCATCCAGGGTGCCGCCGCCTGCGTGCAGGGCATCGAATCGCTGGTGCGGGGGGAGCTCGGCGTCCGCCCGCTGCAGGAGTACCACGCGGTTCTGCGCGAGGCCTGGGGTGACGAGCCACTGGCCAACCGGGCCACCGCCGCCCGTGCCGCCGCCGCTGACGGGTCTGCCCCGGTCGCCGCCGCGTCGGCGAGGACCGGACCCGCTGCCCCGGCGGGCTCACCCGGCGGCGCGCCGGACGAGCCGCCGGTGCGGGAGCAGCCGGTGCGGGAGTCGTCGGTGCAGGAGCAGGCGACCACGCGGACGAGCCGATGAGCATCGGGCCGGCCGGGCGGGCGCCGCTGGCGGTCGCCCTGGACGCGCCGGACGGGGCGACCGCGCTGCGTTGGGCGGCGGCGGTCGCCCCCGCCGCGGCGGTTCTCAAGATCGGCCTGGAGCTGTTCTACCGGGAGGGCCCGGCGGTGGTCGACGCCCTGCGTGAGCAGGGACTGCTGGCCGCGGCGCCCGGAAGTGCCAGCGCGCCGGAGCTTTTTCTCGATCTGAAGCTCCATGACATTCCGGCAACTGTCGCCGGTGGCATGCGCTCGGTCGCCACGTTGTCTCCTCGCTTCGTCACCGTCCACGCGGCGGGGGGATCGGCGATGGTACGCGCGGCGGTCGACGCGGCCCCCGACATCGAGGTGGCCGGTGTGACCGTGCTCACCTCGCTGGACGTGAAGGCGCTGGCCGCCATCGGGTTCACCGGGTCGCCGCGGGACGTGGTGCGGCGCCTGGCGGTCCTCGCGGTCGAGGCCGGGGCGCGGGCCCTGGTGTGCAGCCCGCAGGAGGTCCGAATGGTCCGTTCGGAGCTCGGTGATGCCGTGACTCTCATCACCCCCGGAGTGCGTCCGCCAGGTGCTCAGGCCGCCGATCAGGCCCGGACCGCGACACCGCGGGAGGCGATCGCGTCGGGTGCCAACCTGGTCGTGGTGGGCCGTCCGATCACCCGAGCCACCGATCTGGGCGAAGCCGCCCAGGCCATCGCCGACAGCATTTCCGCAGGTCGGGCGCCTGTCGGCACGTGATGGCCGAGGTCAGGGCAGGGTGTGTTCGTCCTGGTGCGGTATGAAGCGGTACGGTGGGGACGTCGTAGACCGAAAGGGCGCGGCACGAGCGGGCCACCCCTTTCGTCCCGTCAAAGCCTTCTCTTGTGCGGACAATATGTCCGCATCAGAGTGTTGTGGCCAAGGCTGGACTGAGGAACCACTTCCTCGCTAGTTTGCGCGGCGCGATCACCGAATTGAGGAGGCGTACCCGTGCCCCTGCCGCCCCTAACGCCCGAGCAGCGGGCCGCCGCCCTTGAGAAAGCCGCGTTGGCTCGTAAGCAGCGCGCAGAACTCAAGGACAGGCTGAAGAAGGCGGAGACGACTCTGGCTGCCGTCCTGGAACAGGCGGAAGCTGATGAGGTCGTCGGCAAGATGAAGGTTTCGGCTGTTCTCGAGTCGCTTCCCGGGGTCGGGCGTGTACGCGCCCAGAAGATCCGGGAACGCCTCGGGATCAGCCCGACCCGCCGGCTGAGAGGGCTCGGCGCGAAGCAGCGCGCCGCGCTCCTCGAGGAGTTCGGAACGGCCTGATCCAAGCGGAGTGGAAATTCACTCTGCGCGCTGGAGGATGGCCGGGTGGGTCGCGGCATCATCGGGTGAGCGGTGTCACGTCCGTTCTTCCGGTGAAGCCGTGGAACCTTCCCCGCGGATCGGGGGACGGTATTTATGCCGTCCCCCGATCCGAAAGTCCTGTAGAAGCTTGTCCCTCCCCGACCGTCCCGTGGAGTACTCCGCGGGCGGACGACCCGTCGTGCGCGCCGCATGGCCACGGCGGCCTAGGGTGTGACCCGTGGGTCTCACAGTGCTCTCCGGGCCGTCCGGAGTCGGGAAGGGAACGGTCGTGGCGGCCGTGCGCGCGCATCACCCTGAGGTCTGGGTGTCGGTCAGTACCACCACCCGGGCACCCCGGCCGGGGGAGACCGACGGTGTCGAATACCACTTCGTTGACGCCGAGGAGTTCGCGCGCATGGTCAAGGCCGGCGAGTTCGTCGAACACGCCATGTTCGCCGGGCACGCCTATGGCACGCCACGGCGACCACTGGCCGAACGGCTGGCGGCGGGCATCTCGTGCCTGCTGGAGATCGAGCTACTCGGTGCCCGGCAGGTCCGCTCGGCGATGCCCGACGCCCGCTTCGTCTTCCTGGCCCCGCCCACGTTCGACGAACTGGTGCGGCGACTGACCACCCGTGGCACCGAAGCGCCCGAGATCATCGCGCGTCGCCTGGACCGGGCGCGGATCGAGCTCGCGGCCGAGACCGAGTTCGACCACGTCATCGTCAACGACGATGTGCAGGCCGCGGCCGCCCGCTTGGTAGCATTGATGATCGACTAGCCCAGCCGTGTCTGGTTGAGCTGCGTGGCACTCAGGAAGGACACCGTGGCCGGTACCGTCGCCCACCCCGAAGGCATCACCAACCCCCCGATCGACGAGCTGCTCGAGGCGACCGACTCGAAGTACAGCCTGGTCATCTACGCGGCCAAGCGCGCCCGTCAGATCAACGCCTACTACTCCCAGCTCGGCGAGGGTCTGCTCGAGTACGTCGGGCCGCTGGTCGAGACGACCAACGCCCAGGAGAAGCCGCTGTCGATCGCGCTGCGCGAGATCAACGCCGGTCTGCTCACCCACGAGACCGTGGCTGACACCCTTCCCCCGATCGCCTGAGCCGCACGTCGGTGAGCAGGGTCGTTCTCGGGGTCGCGGGCGGGATCGCCGCCTACAAGGCGGTCGAGGTGCTACGCCGGTTCACCGAGTCCGGCCACGAGGTGCGGGTCGTGCCGACCGCGGCCGCGCTGCGGTTCGTCGGCGAGACGACCTGGGCCGCGTTGTCGGGCAATCCGGTGACCACCGGTGTCTGGGAGGACGCCGACGAGGTCGCCCACGTGCGCATCGGCCGCACCGCCGACCTGGTCCTCGTCGCGCCGGCCACCGCCGACCTGCTCGCCCGGGCAGTCGCCGGGCGGGCCGACGACCTGCTCACCGGCACCCTGCTCACCGCCACCTGCCCGGTCGTGTTCGCCCCGGCGATGCACACCGAGATGTGGCTGCACCCGGCCACCCAGGCCAACGTCGCCACCCTGCGTTCGCGTGGCGCGATCGTCCTCGACCCGGCCGTCGGTCGCCTCACCGGTGCCGACTCCGGCCCCGGCCGGCTGCCCGAACCCGCCGAGATCGCGGCCCTGGGCATGTCGGTGCTCGCCCGGGGCGCCGCGGCCGTCCGGCCCGACCTCGCCGGGCGGCACGTGCTCGTCACCGCCGGGGGTACCCGCGAGTACGTCGACCCGGTCCGGTTCCTCGGCAACGCCTCCAGCGGGCGCCAGGGTTACGCCCTGGCCCGCGCGGCGCTGGCCAGGGGAGCCGCGTCCGTCACGGTGGTGGCGGCCAACGTCGCCCTGCCGGAGGTCGCCGGAGCCCGGACCATCGGCGTGGTCTCCGCCGCCGAACTGCGCGCCCGGGTGCACGAGGTGGCGCCGTCCGCCGACATCGTGGTGATGGCCGCCGCCGTCGCGGACTTCCGTCCCGCCGACCCGGCGACGCACAAAATCAAGAAGGATTCCGCCGCCCCTGACACACTGGCGTTGACCCGAAACCCTGACGTGCTGTCCGAGTTGCTGGCGAACCGCCGGCCAGGTCAGTTGCTGGTCGGTTTCGCCGCCGAGACCGGCGGGCCGGACGGCGGCGTGCTCGAGCTCGCCCGGGCGAAACACGCCCGCAAGCCGGTGGACCTGCTCGTGGTGAACCAGGTTGGCAACGGCCGTGGCTTCGAGGTCGCGGACAATGCCGCCGTCGTGCTCAGCCTGGGCGGCGGCGAGACGACGATCGACCGAATGAGCAAGGACCTGGTCGCGCACCGGATCCTCGATCTGGTCGTCGAGCACGGAGATTGAGCCGGTGCCCGTGCAGGTGCGCGGTCCTCGGTAAGCTTCGTCGGAATCAACCTTCCAGGGGGTAGGACCAGTGGCGACGCGCCTGTTCACATCCGAGTCCGTCACCGAGGGACATCCGGACAAGATTGCCGACCAGATCAGCGACTCGATTCTCGACTCGATGATCAAGGACGACCCGAAGAGCCGGGTCGCCGTGGAGACGCTCATCACCACCGGCCAGGTGCACGTTGCCGGCGAGGTCACCACCAAGACCTACGTCGACATCGCCGCCGTGGTGCGGGAGCGCATCCTGGAGATCGGCTACGACTCCTCCAAGAAGGGCTTCGACGGCGCCTCCTGTGGCGTGAGCGTGTCGATCGGCGCGCAGTCCGCCGACATCGCGCAGGGTGTCGACACCGCGCACGAGTCCCGCGTCGAGGGTTCCCTCGAGGACGAACTCGACCGTCAGGGCGCCGGCGACCAGGGCCTGATGTTCGGCTTCGCCTGTGACCAGACCCCCGAGCTCATGCCGCTGCCGATCGCGCTGGCCCACCGCCTGGCCCGCCGGCTGTCCGCCGTCCGCAAGGACGGTCAGGTCGGCTACCTGCGGCCCGACGGCAAGACCCAGGTCACCATCGAGTACGCCGACGGCAGGCCCGTCCGTCTCGACACGGTCGTCGTGTCCACCCAGCACGCCGCCGACATCGACCTCGACACGCTGCTCGCCCCCGACATCGCCGAGTACGTGGTCGAGCCCGAGCTCGCCCTGCTCGACATCTCCACCGAGGGTCGCCGCCTGCTGGTCAACCCGACCGGCCGGTTCGAGATCGGTGGCCCCATGGGCGACGCGGGCCTCACCGGCCGCAAGATCATCGTGGACACCTACGGTGGCTACGCCCGCCACGGTGGCGGCGCCTTCTCCGGCAAGGACCCGTCCAAGGTCGACCGCTCCGCCGCCTACGCGATGCGCTGGGTCGCCAAGAACGTCGTCGCCGCCGGCCTCGCGACCGCCTGCGAGGTCCAGGTCGCCTACGCCATCGGCAAGGCCCACCCCGTCGGTCTGTTCGTCGAGACCTTCGGCACCGGCACCGTCCCCACCGAGCAGATCCAGGACGCGGTCACCCAGGTCTTCGACCTGCGCCCGGCCGCGATCATCCGTGACCTCGACCTGCTGCGCCCGGTCTACGCCCAGACCGCCGCCTACGGTCACTTCGGACGTCCCGAGCTCGACTTCACCTGGGAGTCGACCTCGCGCGCCGAGGCGCTGCAGCGCGCCGTCAAGGGCTGATCGCGCTTTTCCGGGTCCGCCTTCGCACGTCCGCATGTCCGCATGTCCGCTGGGAGCCTGGCTTTCCAGCGCCCGGTTCCGAGGCCGGGCCGATCCGCCACCGCGGCCGATCGGCCCGGCCTCGGCCGTTCCGGCGGCGCGTCGCATGAGCAGGTCGGCGGGATCGGTGGGTGTCGCGAGCTCGGTCCCTGTCCGCCGGGCGGGTTCTGTCGGGGGTGGCTGGTAGGAATGCCGTCATGACCGAACCGTCGGGCACGCTTCCCGGCCTCGGCCCGGGGCCTGACCGGGTGGCCTCCGTGCGTGGGGCCGGTGGCCGTCCTACGTCGGGTGGGCGGTCGTCGCAGGGGGCTCGGTCGTCGGGGGGAGAGCGGGCGTCCAAGGGTGGGCGTCGGCGGGCGGTGGGCGCTGCGTCGCCGGCTGCCGAGGTGCTGCCGGTGGCCCGGGTGGCACTCGACATCCCACTGACCCATCTTGATCGTCTGTTCGATTATCTGGTGCCCGCGGAGTTGGCTGATGCGGCGGTGCCTGGCTCGCGGGTTCGGGTTCGCTTCGCCGGCAGGCTGGTTGACGGGTTCGTGCTGGAGCGGGTGGCCAGTTCCGAGCATGACGGGCCGCTGGCCCGACTGGAGCGGTCGGTTTCGGCGGAACAGGTGCTCTCCCCGGCCGTCGTCCGGCTGGCCCGTGCGGTCGCCGACCGTTACGGCGGGACGCTCGCGGATGTGCTGCGCCTGGCCGTCCCACCTCGGCATGCCCGCGTCGAGGCGGCGACGTCGGGGGGAAAACGGTCCCCGGCTGATGTGAAGGCTTCGGCTGCCGAGACCGCCGAGACCGATGGAGCCGATGGGGTGGTCGCGGCCGGCGGGATTGTCGATGCCGACGGAGCCGATGGGGCTGTCGAGGCTGATGGGGCTGTCGAGGCTGATGGGGCTGTCGAGGCTGATGGGGCTGTGGAGGCCGGTGGGGTTGGTGAGGTTGGCGGGGTGGTGGCTCCGGGGGAGTGGGTGCGGTATCCGGCGGGGCCGTCGATGTTGGCGGCGCTGGGTGATGGGCGGTGGCCGCGGGCGGTCTGGTGGGCGCCGCCGGGGCCGGCCTGGCCGCGGATGATCGCGGCGGCGGTCGCGGCGGTGGTGCGCTCCGGGAGAGGGGCGATCGTGGTCGTTCCCGATCATCGGGATGTGGATCGGGTCGAGGCGGCACTGGTCGCGGCGGTGGGGCGGGAGACGACGGTCGCGTTGCGTGCCGATCTTGGACCGGCGGCGCGGTACCGGGCGTTTCTGGCCGTGCGGCGAGGCCAGGCCCGGGTGGTGGTGGGTACCCGGTCGGCCGTGTTCGCACCGGTCGAGGCGCTCGGGTTGATCGTCACCTGGGATGACGGTGACGATCTGCATGCCGAGCCGCTGGCCCCGTACCCGCACACCCGCGATGTCGCGGTGCTGCGCGCCGGGCAGGAACACGCGGCGTTGCTCGTCGGCGGGTTCTGCCCGACGGTGGAGGCCGAGGCGCTGGTGCGGGCGGGCTGGGCCCGTGCGCTGGTGGCCGCGCGGGTGCAGCTGCGGGAGCTCGCGCCCTGGGTGGAGGCGACGGGTTCCGATCACGAGGTCTCCCGCGATCCGGCGGCCCGCGCGGCCAGGCTGCCGTCACTGGTGGTGCGCACGGCGCGGGAGGCGTTGGCGGCGGGCGCCCCGGTGCTGGTGCAGGTCCCCCGGCGTGGCTATCAGCCGTCGCTGGCCTGCACGGGCTGTCGGCGTCCGGCCCGGTGCGGGCACTGCCAGGGGCCGCTGGGGCGACCGGGTGGGTCGGGGCCGCCGGCGTGTGGGTGGTGTGGGCGTCCCGTGGCGGCATGGCAGTGCCCGTCCTGCGGCGATCCGCGGCTGCGCGCGTCGGTGACGGGTGATCGGCGCACGGCCGAGGAGCTTGGCCGGGCGTTTCCCGGCGTACCGCTGCGCACCTCGGGGCGCGACGGTGTGCTGGCCACCGTTCCCGCCGAGCCGGCGCTGGTCGTGTCCACACCGGGTGCGGAGCCGGTGGCCGAAGGCGGCGGGTACGGCGCGGTGGTGCTGCTCGACGGCTGGGCGCTGCTCGGGCGTCCGGATCTACGCGCGGCCGAGACAGCGCTGCGGCGCTGGGCGGCGGCGGCGGCGCTGGCGCGTCCGGGGGCCGCGGGTGGGCGGGTGATCGTCGGCGCTGACGCGGGGCTGCCCGCCGTACAGGCGCTGATCCGCTGGGACCCGGTGACCTTCACCGCGCGGGAAGCCGACGAACGCGCCGCGCTCGGCTTCCCGCCGGCGAGTCGGATCGCCGCGGTGGACGGCACCGCCGCGGCCGTCGCCGAACTGCTCGACGTCCTGCGGTTGCCCGAACCCGCCGACGTCCTCGGCCCGGTGCCGTCGCCCGCGCCGCGGACGGCCGCCCGGGCCGGCGACGAACCGGAGCCGCACCGGCTGCTCATCCGCGTCCCCCGGGAGCGAGGTGGTGAGCTGGCCGCCGCCCTGCACGCGGCCCGCGGTGTGCTCGGGGCCCGTCGCAGCACCAGCGGCCTGCGTATCCAGCTCGATCCGCTGGTGATCGGGTGAGCAGCGCGGGCGGCGGGTGGGCGCTGCGCGCCCGGCCGTGCACGCTGGCGCAGCGCGGTCGCGATAGGGTCGGTCGGTTCCCGGCCGTGGGTTCGTCGGCCGTGGTTCGCGGTCGTGCGACCCGGCCGGCCTTTCTGGATCATTACGCTGAACGGTGTTCGGGTATGCGTCTTGTCTTCGCCGGCACGCCGGCGGTTGCTCTGCCCAGTCTGCGCGCGCTGATCGACAGCCCGCAGCATGACGTGGTCGCGGTGGTCACCCGGCCGGACCGGCCGGCCGGCCGGGGCCGCAAGGTGACCCCGCCGCCGGTGCATCTGCTGGCCGACGAGGCCGGCATTCCGGTGCTCAGCCCACGTCGTCCGGGCGACCCCGAGTTCCTCGCTGCCCTCACCGAGCTCGCACCCGACTGCTGCCCGGTCGTCGCCTACGGCGCGCTGCTGCCGCCGGCGGCGCTGGAGGTCCCGCGCCTGGGCTGGGTCAACCTGCACTTCTCGCTGCTGCCGGCGTTTCGGGGGGCGGCCCCGGTGCAGCGCACCCTGCTCGCCGGCGACGACCTGACCGGCGCCACCGTCTTCCAGATCGAGGCGGCGATGGACTCCGGCCCCGTCTTCGGTGTCGTCACCGAACTCGTCCGCCCGTCCGACACGTCCGGTGACCTGCTGGGGCGGCTCGCCGATTCGGGTGCGCGCCTGCTCGTCACGGTGCTGGACGGTCTGGCCGACGGCAGCGTGCAGGCGGTCCCGCAGCCCGCCGAAGGCGTGTCGTTCGCACCGAAACTCACCGTCGCGCAGGTCGGGGTCGACTGGGCGCGCCCCGCCCTCGCCGTCGACCGGCTGATCCGCGCGGCCACCCCCGCTCCCGGTGCCTGGACGACGTTTCGGGGTCGGCGGCTCAAACTCGGACCGGTCCGGATGGGCCCGCTGCCCGCCGACGCCGCGACCCGTGGGCTGCGCCCCGGCCAGCTGGCGGTGCTCGTCGACGGGTCCGTCGTCGTGGGCACGGGCACCGACCCGGTGCTGCTCGGCGAGGTCCGTCCCGAAGGACGGGCGCCGATGGCCGCCGCCGACTGGGCCCGTGGCTCCCGGCCGAACGCCGACGACCAGCTGATCACCCCGCCCCCGGAGGCGGAACCCGCGCCACCAGCGCCAGCGGCCGCGGCCGCGGGGCCGGTAGCCGCGGTGGACGGCGGGCGGGGCGCGTGAACCGTCCACCGAGTCGCCCCCCGGCCCGTCCCTCGAGTTCGCCGCCGAGCCGATCGCCCGACCGGCCGCGCCGGATGGCCTGGGAGGTGCTGCGCGCCGTCGACGAACGTGGGGCGTACGCGAACCTGTTGCTGCCCTCGATGCTGGCCGGCAGTGGACTGTCCGCGCGTGACCGCGGGTTCGTCACCGAACTCGCCTACGGTGCGCTGCGCGCCCAGGGCACCCTGGACGGGATGCTCGACACCGCCACCAGCCGTCCCGTGGCGGGTATCGACCCGCCGCTGCGGGACGCCCTGCGTCTCGGCGCCTACCAGCTGCTGCGGACACGGGTGCCGGCGCGGGCCGCCGTGGCCACCACGGTGGACCTGGTGCGCGCGACCAGCGGGGAACGTCCCGTCCGGTTCGCCAACGCCGTGCTGCGCCGCGTCGCCGCCCGGGTCAGCGAGACCGGCGGTGACCTCGCCCAACTGCTGGACGCGCCACCGTTCGCCACCGACCCGATCGGCCATCTCACGGCGGTGTGCACCCATCCGCGCTGGATCGTCGAAGCGGTCGCCGAGGCGTTGGACGGAGACCTGGACGAGACCCGGGCGGCCCTGGTCGCCAACGACATCCGGCCCAGCACGCATCTGGTCGCCCGACCCGGCCGGATCACCCGGGACGACCTGCTCGCCGAATGCGTCGAGGCGGGCCTCGACGCGCACCCCGGGCCGTGGTCGCCCTACGCCGTCCGGCTCGACGGCGGCGATCCGGGTCGGCTGCCGTCGGTCGCCAGCGGGGCGGCCGCGGTGCAGGACGAAGGCAGCCAGCTGGTCGCGCTGGCCCTGGCCGCCACCCCGACCGTCGGGCCCGACCGGGGGCTGACCGTCGACCTGTGCGCGGGACCCGGCGGGAAGGCTGCGCTGCTCGCGGGCCTGCTCGCCGGTGGGCCGGACGGCGCCGGACTGCTCGCCCTCGAACCGCGGATGACCCGGGCGGCGCTGGTCGCCCGCTCCCTGGAAGGTATGGCGGGCGCGTGGGTCGCCCGCGCCGACGGCCGGGCCGCGCCGCTGGCACCCGCGAGCGTCGACCGGGTACTGGTGGACGTGCCCTGCACCGGGCTCGGGGCGCTGCGTCGCCGGCCCGAGGCCCGCTGGCGGCGCACCCCCGAGGATGTCGCCGCCCTCGTGCCGCTGCAACGCGCGCTGCTCGTCGCCGCCGCCGACCTGGTGCGCCCCGGCGGGGTGGTCGCCTACGCCACCTGTTCGCCGCATCCGGCCGAGACCAGCGAGGTGGTCCGCCAGGTCGCCGGGCAACGCCCGGAACTGTCCCTGCTGGACGCGACCCGCGTCCTCACCGACGTTTCGGGCGGCGACGTTTCGGGCGGCGACGCGCCTGGCAGCGGCGTCACCGGGGCCGACAACGGCACCGACGCCGAGACCGGGGCCGACGCCGAGACCGGGGCCGGGCTTGGGCTTGGTGACGGCCCGTTCGGGCAGCTGTGGCCGCACCGGCACGGCACGGACGCGATGTTCGTCGCGCTGCTGCGGGTGGGCCCCCGATAGTCTCGGCCGGTGGCCACCGCACAGATATATCCCAGCATGCTCGCCGCTGATTTCGGTCGGATCGCCGAGGCGGCGCACGCCGTCGAGGGACGGGCGGACTGGTTGCACGTCGACGTGATGGACTACCACTTCGTCCCGAACCTGGCGTTCTCCCCGGACACGGTGACCGCGCTGCGGGCGACCACCCCGACCCCGCTCGACTGCCACCTCATGATCGCCGATCCGGACCGTTGGGCGGCCGACTACGCCGAGCGGGGCGCGGCGAACGTCACCATCCACGCGGAAGCCGTCGACGACCTGCCCCGGACCACCGCGTCCATCCGCGCGGCCGGGGCGCGCACCGGGCTCGCGGTGAAGCCGAACACCCCGGTGGAGCGCTACCTCGACGATCTGCACCGGTTCGACCTGTTGCTGCTCATGACGATCGAGCCGGGTTTCGGCGGCCAGACGTTCATGACCGAGGTCCTGCCCAAGATCGCCGCGGCCCGCCGCCTGCTCGACGACCGTGGGCTCGACCTGTGGTTGCAGATCGACGGCGGGGTCAACGAGCGCACCATCGAGGCCGCCGCCGCCGCCGGTGTGGACGTCTTCGTCGCCGGCACGGCGGTCTTCGGCGCCAGTGACCCCGGCGAGGCCGTCGAGAAGCTGCGCGCGCAGGCGCTGCGAGTCGCCCCCCGCCTCACCCCACCGTCCAACGAGCCAAACTAGGTCGTCCACCAGGCAATTCATGCTGCGGGACAGGTGGCCACCCCTGATCTGGATGACTCCGGTCACATGTTCGGGGCGGGCGCGGTCCGGCTTCGTATGCCAAAATGGGGCAGCACAAACAGTTGCACGCGCGCTCCGGGGTCGGTGAAATTCCGAGCCGGCGGTGATAGTCCGCGACCCACACCCGCACAGTTCGGGGTGTGGCTGATCCGGTGAAATTCCGGAACCGACGGTCAAAGTCCGGATGGGAGGACGCGCGCGGGCCCCTTGTGCCCGCATGCGCGGTGTTTCCTGCCGCCGTGCCGCGGGCGCGCGCCGGCCTGAGCCCGCCGGCAGGTCCCGCGTGGTTCGCCCATGTCCGGGGAGCGGTGCCCGGGACCGAAGGGCACGGGTCGGATGTTCACCGGCATCGTCGAGGAGCTCGGCGTCGTCACCGCGGTAGACGCGCGGTCGGAGGCGGCCTCGCTCACCATTTCCTGCCACACCGTCCTGGCGGACGCCTCCCACGGCGCGTCCATCGCCGTCAACGGCGTCTGTCTGACCGTCACCAGCCTGCTGCGGGACGGCGTGGCCCTCGACGAGACCGCGAGCCGGGCCGGCCCCACCGGCATATCCACGGGCGCCACGGCGTTCACCGCGGACGTGATGCGCGAAACGCTCGTGCGCTCCGCCCTGGGCGTCCTCACCGCCGGTGACCGGGTCAACCTGGAACGTCCGGTGCGCCTGACCGACCGGCTCGGCGGGCATCTGGTCCAGGGCCATGTCGACGGCGTCGCCGAGGTGCTCGACCGCCAGATCGCCGAACACTGGGAGCTGGTCCGCTTCGCGCTGCCGTCCGGGCTGGACCGTTACCTGGTCGAGAAGGGTTCGGTGACGGTCGACGGTGTCAGCCTCACCGTCGTCGAGGTCGTCCCGGCCGTCGGCGACGCCCCAGCCTCGTTCACCGTGAGCCTCATCCCCACCACACTCGAGGACACCACCCTCGGCCACCGAGTGCCCGGTTCGCGGGTCAACCTCGAGGTCGACGTCCTGGCGAAGTACGTGGAGAAACTGCACGCCGGCGTGGCCGGCACCCCCGAACCGAACGGACTTCCGCGATGACCACAGGCAGCCAGGGCGAGGACGTGGTCTTCGCCGACATCGAGTCCGCGCTCGCCGAGTTCGCCGCCGGACGGCCCCTGGTCGTCGTCGACGACGCCGACCGGGAGAACGAGGGCGACCTGATCTTCGCCGCTGAGGCCGCCACCCCCGAGCTGGTCGCCTTCATGACCCGCTACACCTCCGGGGTCATCTGCGTGCCGATGGACCCGGCGGACACCGACCGACTCGAACTCGACCAGATGGTGCCGCACAACACCGAGCGCATGGGCACCGCGTTCACCATCAGCGTCGACGCCCGCGAAGGCGTGACCACCGGCATCTCCGCGGCCGACCGGGCCCGCACCATCCGCCTGCTCGCCGACGCCGACACCACCCCCGGTGACCTCAGCCGCCCCGGCCACATCTTCCCGCTGCGCGCCAAGGACGGCGGGGTGCTGCGCCGCCCCGGCCACACCGAGGCCGCCGTCGACCTCGCCCGGCTGTCCGGCCTGCACCCGGCCGGCGCCATCTGCGAGATCGTCAACGACGACGGGACGATGGCCCGCCTGCCCGAACTCGTCGCGTTCGCCCGCGAACACGGCCTGCTGCTGATCACCATCGCCGACCTGATCGCCTACCGGCGCCGCACCGAGAAGCAGATCGTCCGGGTCGCCGAGGCGTCCATCCCCACCCGCTATGGCCCGTTCCGCGCGGTGGGCTTCCGCAGCATCCTCGACGGTGTCGAGCACATCGCGCTGATCCGCGGTGACCTCGGCGACGGTGAGAGCGTCCTGACCCGCGTGCACAGCGAGTGCCTCACCGGTGACGTGTTCGGCTCGCGGCGCTGCGACTGCGGCACCCAGCTGGACGCCGCCCTGCGACTGGTCGCCACCGAAGGCCGTGGCGTGGTCCTCTACATGCGCGGACATGAGGGTCGAGGCATCGGCCTCATGCACAAGCTGCGTGCCTACCAGCTCCAGGACGCCGGCCACGACACCGTCGACGCCAACCTGGCCCTCGGCCTGCCCGCCGACGCCCGCGACTACGGCACCGGCGCGCAGATCCTCGTCGACCTCGGCGTGCGGGGCATCCGGCTGCTGTCGAACAACCCGACCAAGCGCGCGGGCCTCGAGGGCTACGGGCTGCGCATCGTCGAGCTGATCGCGATGCCGGTCAACCACACCCCGGAGAACCTGCGCTACCTGACCACCAAGCGCGACCGGATGGGCCACCTGCTCCCCGGCCTGCCGGTCCTGCCCGACCTGCCCGCGCGGCCGCTGGCCGACCTGCCACTGGCCGTCGGGGATGACGCGCCGACCGCGGTCGCCCGGCGTGGTCCCGGCAGCGGTGGGCCCGCCCTGGTGTCGGCCGCCCTCCCCGCCGGTGAGCTGTCCGTCGAGGGGGAGGGGCTGTGAGCGGCCACGGCGCACCGGCGGAGGTGCTCCCCGCGGCGGACGGCCTGAGCCTCGCGATCGTCGCCACCCGCTGGCACGCCGAGATCACCGACGCCCTGCTCGCCGGCGCGCTGCGGGCCGCCAAGGACGCCGGGGTCGCCGGCGAACCGACCGTCGTGCGGGTCGCGGGTGCCATCGAACTGCCCGTGGTCGTCGCCGCCCTGGCGCAGAGCCATGACGCGGTGGTCGCCCTCGGGGTCGTCATCCGCGGCGGGACACCGCACTTCGACTATGTCTGTCAGTTCGTCACCGCCGCGCTCGCCCGGATCACCGTGGACGCGCGGGTACCCGTCGGTTTCGGCGTCCTGACCTGCGACACCATCGAACAGGCCCGTGACCGTGCGGGTCTGGCCGGCTCCAGCGAGGACAAGGGCCGTGAGGCGGCCCTGGCCGCCCTCGAGACCGCCGCCCTCCTGCGCGACCTCACTCCCGCCAGCTGAGCTTCCCTGCCGGCTGCGATGTCGGCGCCACGCTGACGCCACGCTGAACGCAGATGCAGGGCGCATTCACACGGACGGTGTGAGCCCGATCCGTCCTGGTGACATGGCCTCGGTATGGTGTTGCCATCACGTGGCGATTCCGAGTGGATCAGGTGTGCTGACGGTGGGTTCACCCCTCGTGGTCTGGTTCTCGACGGTTCCGCTCATTGCGGAATCCCTGTCGGGACGATCCGACCGCGAGACGGTGATGGCACGTCGCGGCGCCCTGCGCGCGCTTCGGCATCGTCCGGCTGGGTCGATCCGGTGGTGAGGGCGAGGTGGCACGGATGGCGGGTCATGGCGGCGACCAGAATGACGACGACGCGCAGGCCGAGCCGACCACCAGGCGCCCCGCCGCCGGCTCCGGCGGCCAGGGCGGCGACGCCCGCCCGATCTCCCTGCTCGGGCTGCGCCTGACCGACACCCAGTCCCCCCGGGACGCGATGGTCACCCGCCGCAACGCCCGGCCCCGCCCCGCCCCCACCACCGCCCCGCCCCGCACCCCTGACCCCGGCCCCACCCAGCCCCCCGCCTTCCCTCCACCCCCGCCGCCACCACCCCCCGTGGCTTCGCCCCCCGCGTCCGCCGCGCCCCCGGTGGCTTCGCCGTCCCCATCTGACTCCGGCTCCGCGCCGCAGGTGGCGTACCCGGCGCCGGCTTACGGATGGTCCCCGCCCGCCTTCGCCCCCGCGGACGCAGGTGCCTTCCATCCCGACGAGTCCCCAGGCTTCGAACCCGCGCCGCACGACGGATTCGGCCCAGCACCCGCCCCGAGCACCGACGACGGCGCGCCCGCGCCGTCCCCCGCCCGCCCCACCACCGGCTGGACCCCCGACCTGGCCGCTTTGACCCCACCAGCCCCACCAGCCCCACCGGCCCCACCCCCGCCCCTGCTTCCATCCAGGTTCGCGCCGCCCACACCTACCGCGCCGCCCACACCTACCGCGCCGCCTATGCCTGCTGCGCCACCAGCCCCGCCGGTACCTCCGGGGTCTGTGGGGTCTGTGCCAATGCCGCCCGCCTCCGCACCAATGCCGCCCGTGCCCGCGCCGACGTGGGAATCCTCGCCGTTCGGTCCCCCCGGGATGGTCCTGCCCTCAGCGCCCAGCAGCGCCGCGGCGACCAGCGGCCCAGGCAGGCTCGTCCTACCGGACGGCATGATCGCGCCGTCTGTGCCCGCTGGGCCGGCCGCCGCGTCGAGTGCGGCCGCGCCGTCTGGGCCGTCCGGTGAGCCCGGAGGTTCCGCGTCAGCTGGCCGGCCCACGACGCCGGTGGTCCGCCGGGTGCCAGGTCCGCCGCCGACCATCCCACCGCCGGGGGAACGGTGGGGGAGCATGACGGTTCTTGTGCCGGCTGCCGGCGAGCCGGGACAGCCGACGGGGCCGCCGACACCCGGTGAGTCGCTGTTGCCCGGCGAGCCGCCGGCGCCCGGCCAGCCGCCTTCGCCTGACGAGTCGCTGGCAGCCGGTCAGCCGTCTTCGCCTGGTCAGCCACTCGAACCGTGGGTCGCTGGCTTTTCCGGATCCGCTGCCCTGCCCGTCGAGTCTGCCTCGGCCGCGCCCGAACTACCGCCGCTGCCCTTCCCGGCTGCCGCCTCGACGCCGTCGAGCCCGCCCGTCCGGCCGCCCGAGCAGATCCCGCCGCCACCGAGCCCCGCGCCGCCCCCGTTCGCCGCGCCGCCCCCGTTCGGTCCGGCAACGCCCACGCCGACCTCGGCGGACGGATCGCCGGGCTATCACGGAGCCGAGATCACCGTGTCCGGTGGTTCCGCGGTGGCCGGGCCTGGGCCCGCGCGGCAGGACGGGCCCTGGGTGGCACCGTCCGGTGGGCCGCCGGCAGGGATCACCATGCCGGCGGCGCAGCCAGGGCCGGGGCCAGGGCCAGGGCCTTCGACGATGTCGGACGGGTGGGCCGGGTCGCCTGCACAGGCGGGGTCGGCATTCGCGGTGGGAGCGGCGGCGGGAACAGAGGCGACGGTGGCCCGCGGGGTGGTGCCACGACGGTTCGCCGGGCTGCCGGAGCGGGTGCGCAGCGCCGCCGTCCTGGCGCGGGGAGCCGCGGTGCAGCATCGGCCTTCGGTCGGGTTGGCCGGCGGGGCCGAGGTGGACGCGATCAGCGCGGCGTTCGCGCGGACGCGAGGCGGTGGCCGGCGGGTGCTGGTCGGCGGCTTCGGGGGCGGTGGCGGGCGGACGACGGTCGCCGCGGGCCTCGGTCTCGCGATGGCCGCACACCATGGTCATCGGGTGGTCGCCGTTGACGCCTCACCCGACCAGTGCGGGCTGCTGGCACACCGGGTGGGGCTCATCCCGCCAGGTGTCGGCCTGCGTGAACTCGCCGCGGCCCGCCCACCGGTGTCGTCCCTGGACGACGTCCGCCGCTATCTCGCCTCGGATGGTTCCGGTGGCCTCGACGTCCTCGCCGGGATGCGGGACCTCGTCGGCCCGGGGCTCGTGCCCGAGGAACTGGCCTGGTCGCTGGACCTGCTCGGCCACTGGTACCCGGTGATCGTCGCCGACGCGCCCTCCGGCTGGAACCAGCCCGTCCCCGCGACCCTGCTCGCCCGCGCCGACCTGCTGGTGCTCACCGTCCGGGCCGGCGAGGCGGAGATCGCCGGGGCGGACGACGCCCTGACCTCCCTCATCGCGGCCGGCCGCGGCGACCTCGCCACCACGGTGATCGTCGCCGTGGTCGAGACCTACCCGTCCCGGCTCAGTCGCGGCGCGCGGATGCGCCTGGAACATCTCGAGGACCGCGCGTACATCACCGTGCCCGTGCCGTTCGACCCAGCGCTGGCCGACAGCCGCCCGATCAACTGGCTGCGCCTACGTCGCCGCACCCGTTTCGCCTTCCAACGCCTCGCCGGCGCCATCGCCACCGCCCCCCTCCCCGGCAGCGGCCCCGCCCTGGCCCTCGCCCGCCCCGCCCTGACCGCCGCCAGCGCGGACAACCGTCCCGCCAGCATCGGATAGCGACCGCCAGCCGGTTCCGCGGAACCGCCCCCTCAGAACCCGTCCTCCGCCGCGCCGCCGAGGCCGAACTCCGCCTCAAGCGCCGCCGCGGCCTCAACCTCACCAAGCTGGTGCAGGTCGAGGGCGAGGTTGTTGGCGGAGGCCAGGGTGTCGGGGTGGTTGTCGCCGAGGGTGTGGCGGTCACGAATGTGGATGGTGCGGTCAAGAGCGGCGGCGGCCTGGTAATCACCGTGGGCAGTCAGGAAAATGCCGACCTGTCGGACAAGATCGCGGCTGTCGGGGTGAACGGGATCGGTGGGGATGTCTGGATGCAGGGCGGGGGCGGTGGTGAGATGTGTGGACAGCTCCTCCCAGACCTGCCAGTCAGCCGGAATTTCGGGATTGGTATGGCGAAGGCGGGCGGTGAGCATCCGGCGAATGGTGGCGGCGGCCGTATTCCGCTCAGCATCGGACTGTCGGGTGCGGATGACCGCGGCGAGCAGCCGGTGCAGGGTGAGGCTGCTGTCGGTGCGGCGGGCAAGGGAGTAGACGGCGATCGTGTCGAGCGCATCGGAAATCCCGCCGGGAATCTCCGCAGCGCCTGAGCTCTGCCGCGCCCACCATCGGCGGCGGCGTTCTGGCCGTATCATCTCGGCCCGCAACAGTGTGAGCGGGATTGGTTCCGGCGCCAGCTGGGCGCACAGCTCCAGGAGACGGACGGCACCCGGCTGACTCTGCTGGAGCCTTTCCAGGGTGACCGCCCACAGGCTGGCGATGGTGCCGCCGTGGGCAAGATCCGCACCCTTGCCCAGCATCGCGGCCTGCTCCGTCCGGAGCCGGGCCAGATACCGCGCGGCGGAGGTTCCGGTCGCGTCGAGATAGGCGGCGGCCTGTTCCAGCGCGAGTGGTAGATCGCCCAGTACCTCGGCCAGCTCGTCGGCCACACCAGGATCGAGGGCGGGGCGGCGCCGCACGAGCAGCGCGATCGCCTCGGCGCGGTCCATCACGTCGATCTCGAGTGGGTCGGCCAGCGCACCCCAGCCGGTCTGCCGGGATGTGATCAGGGTGTGACCAGGTCCGGTGGGAAGCCACGGCCGCAGCCCGGCCGGAAGTTCGGCGTTGTCGTAGATGAGCAGCCACCGCCGGTGCCGTCCCAGCCAGGTGAGTACCGCGGCGGCATCATCGGCGACCTGGCCGACGGACGGTACGTCCAGCCGGGCCGCGAAGGCGGCGAGCCGCGCCGGGATCAACGCGGTCCGCTCGGCGTCCACCCACAGGACGAGGTCGTAGTCGGCGGCGTGCCGATGGGCGTACTCGATGGCCAGCTGGGACTTGCCGACCCCGCCGAGGCCGTACAACGCGGTAATGGCCACCCGCCGGCCGGCCACGCCCGACGCGGAGCCGGAGCCGGAATCGGCGCGGTGATCGGTGAGCCCGGATCTGATCTGGTCGAGCAGAGGCTGACGGCCGGTGAAGCGGCGCAGCCTCGGCGGCACACTGAACACCACGGGAATCCGGCCCGGGAACACCTCCTCCGCCGCTCCTACCGCCTCCTTCGCCTCGGTCGCCGTTCCGTTCCCTGGCGCCATGCTCGTACCGGGAAATCCCTGGGACTGACGTGCCACGGCGGCGAGGCCGACAGCTTCCAGCAGGCGTCTGCGGGCGAGCGTCTCATCAATGCCACCGTGCAGGTCGCGGTAGCCGATGGTGGCCAGAATGGTCGGTATTCCGACGTCGGTTACGCGCAGCGGGATGATGGCGCGCCTGTTCAGGGCGGCGGTCCATTCCGCGGTGCACCAGTGGGAGTCGAAATAGGTCGGAGAACAGATCGCGATGGTGCTGGCGGCGGCGTCCATCTGGTCGCTGATCCAGGTGACGAAGTTCGCCCCGGCGGGGGAGTCCCATGCCTGCAACCTGACTCGCACCCGCCGGCCGTCCGCCCGGACCTGTTCTTCCAGAACGGCCCCGACCCAGGTGGCCCAGGCCTCATCCGCGCCTGTGTAGGAGACAAAGAAATCCACCGGTTCGACATCGCCCGCCGGGGGCGGGCCGGCCGTGCGCTGTTCTCCTGTGCGCTGTTCCCCCGTGACCACACGGATCAGCCTGACATATCCGCCGCGGATGGTCACCGGTGCGTCACCCCACCATCAAGGGGTGGTGCCGACGGTTCCGCGGAACCGTCACCAGGGTGCGCGGCAATAGGCTGGGCAGCATGGCGCGGGATCTGCTGAAACCGGCGGGGCAGGGTGACCAGGGGGAGGCCGACGCGGAGCTCGCCCGGGTGCTGGCCGCGGCCGGCGATACCGGGCGCATCGACCCGGCGGCACTCACGGTGGCGCTGCGGGAGGCCCGGGTCTTCGTCGGCGTGGAAGCGCAGGCCACCTCGGTCGACGAGACCACCGGAGCCGATCGCGGCAGCGAGATGGCGCTGATCACGCTGCGTACCGCGTCCGGAGCGAGCGCCCTGCCGGTCTTCACCAGCGTCGCCACGCTCGCCGCCTGGCGTCCGGCCGCCCGGCCGGTTCCCGTCGCCGGGCCAGACGCCTTCGCGCAGGCCGCGCAGGAAGGCCTCGGCGCCATGGTGATCGACGTCGCCGGCCCGCACACCGCCAGCCTCGACCTGCTGCCCGCCCGCGAACCCAGCCCCGAGCTCGATGACCAGTCGCTTTCCGCGCTGCGCCCGCCGACCGATCCGGACGGCCCGCTGTCGCGCACCCGCGTGCGGTCCGCACTGCGTGCCCTCGCACTGCCGATCACCGCCTGGCCGGCGGAACTCACGGCGCGGCCCGCCGCCGACCCCGCACCCGCCAGCTCCGCACCCGCCAGCCCCGCCGCCGCCGCTGCCGAGGCCGCTTCCGCCAGCCCTGCCGGTGGAGCCGAGAGCGGTGGGAGGCCGGTGCTGGTCGTGATGCCGCGTGGCCGGGCGGGGCGTCAGCTGGACGGAGTCGAGGTGGCCCGGCTGCTGTCCGAACAGCTCGGCGGCGGATCGGGCATCGCCGTCCTGCTGGTCGGGGCGGGCCTCGGTCAGACCCTGGCGGTGCGCCGCCAGCTCGGTCACGGCCTGCACGCCTGACCTCGCACATCCCGCCAGCTCGACCTGCCCCGGCGGTGCCGCCGCGCCAGCCAGCCGGATCCACGAACAAACCGCCCAGGGGGAGTTCGGGGGTGCGGTGCGTCGGGTGCGAATGATCGTCACTTGGGCGGGCTGGGTGCTAGTCTTGGCAGAGACCGATGCCGGTCGGCTCCAGCTGTCCGACGGTGCCGTCGTTTGCGACGGTTCCGAACGGGGGCGCGGAGCCTGTCCGGCAGGACCAAGCGGGGGTTCGCCCTCCACCCGAGTCACCGGAGTTCCTGCGGGCCTCGTTCGAGGCGGTAGGCGCGGTGGCCGGGTCGCCGGTCGGCCGAGCCGTTCCCGCGGTTGTCGGCCGGGAGCCTGGTGTCACCAGGCTCGGTGCTCCGCTGCGGTGAGGTCGCGCCCGCGCGTCGAGCAACGGAGGAACACATCAGCACAGAGTCCCGCATCAACGACCGGATCCGCGTTCCCGAAGTGCGCCTTGTCGGCGCCGAGGGCGAGCAGATCGGCATCGTCGCGATCGGCGAGGCCATGCGTATGGCCCAGGAGGCCGACCTCGACCTCGTCGAGGTGGCGCCGACGGCGCGTCCGCCGGTCTGCAAGCTGATGGACTTCGGGAAGTTCAAGTACGAGTCCGACCAGAAGCGTCGGGAAGCTCGGAAGAACCAGGTCCAGACCGTCATCAAGGAAATGAAGCTGCGCCCGAAGATCGACCCGCACGACTACGAGACCAAAAAGGGTCACGTCGTGCGGTTCCTGAAGGCCGGCGACAAGGTCAAGATCACCATCATGTTCCGTGGCCGGGAGCAGTCCCGTCCGGAGCTGGGGATCCGCCTGTTGCAGCGGCTGTCCGTCGACGTGGCCGAACTCGGCTATGTCGAGGCCCAGCCCAAGCAGGATGGCCGAAACATGACCATGGTGATGGCCCCGCACAAGGGTTCTTCCACCAAGCCACAGCGGCTGCCGGAGTCCGCGGCTGGCCACCTCTGATCAGGCCTGACCGGCTCGGCCCGGCCTGATCCGTCAGGTCTGGCCACCGCCGGTCCGGGTGCGCCCGATATGGGTACGTTCGGTTAGATGTGCCCGGCCTGTTTTTTGGCCCGGTCTGGCCGGAGACGGCCTGACCTGCGCGGTCGTACCGCATGTGGGCGGGGAGCCCCGTCGCGCGGCGGTATCGCCATGCCGGTCGTTCGACCAACCACGTCCACCGTCAGGATGTTGACATGCCCAAGCAGAAGTCCCACAGCGGCGCGAACAAGCGGTTCTGGATCACCGGCTCCGGCAAGGTGATGCGGCGGCGGGCCGGCCGCAACCACCTGCTCGAGCACAAGTCGAGCCGCCGCACCCGTCGCCTTGAGGGTGAAGTTCCGCTGACCAAGGCCGACGACCGCCGGATCAAGCGCCTGCTCGCCCGCTAGGGCGCCCACACGATTCCGGCCGCACCCGAACGAAGGAGACAGGTGCCCTCATGGCACGCGTGAAGCGGGCGGTCAACGCCCAGAAGAAGCGTCGCACGGTCCTGGAACAGGCCAGCGGCTACCGGGGCCAGCGCTCCAGGCTGTACCGCAAGGCCAAGGAGCAGATGCTCCACTCGATGACCTACTCCTACCGGGACCGTCGCGCGCGCAAGGGCGACTTCCGGCAGCTGTGGATCACTCGGATCAATGCCGCGGCGCGGGCCAACGGCATGACCTACAACCGCTTCGTGCAGGGCCTGAAGCTGGCCGGCGTCGACGTGGACCGCAAGATCCTCGCTGACCTGGCCGTCAACGACGCCGCGGCGTTCGCGGCGCTGGTCGAGGTGGCCCGGGCAGCCCTGGCCGCGGCGCCGGAGCCGAGCGCAGCCTGAACCCCGCACGAGATCGGACGGTGCACGCCGCGGGTGACCCCGCCGTGGCTCCTGCCGCTGTCACCGCCCCTGCCCACGCCCGGGCCGCCGCCGCTGGTGCTGCTGCCGCCCAGGCCAGGGCAGGGGTCGGGGCCGCGGCCGCGGCGATCGGGCCGCGGTCGGTTCGGGTAGGCGCCGCGCGGCGGCTGCACAAGGCCGCCGAACGGCGGGAACAGGGACGGTTCCTGGTCGAAGGCGCGCAGGCGGTCGGCGCCGCGGTGGCGGCGGGCGCGCTGCTCGAGGTGTTCGTCGGGGCTGCCGCCGCGGCACGCCACGAGGCGTTGCTGCGCACGGCCGGTGTTCCGGTCCGGGTGGTCACCGAGGCGGCGGCCGCGGCGCTCTCGGAGACCGTGACCCCGCAGGGGCTCGTCGGCGTCGCCACGCTCCCACGGCATCGGCTCGCGGATCTGGTCGCACCCCGGCTGGTCGCGGTGTGCGTGGCGGCGAACGATCCCGGTAACGCGGGCACCGTGATCCGCAGCGCGGACGCGGCCGGGGCGGACGCGGTCGTGTTCACCGGCAGCGGCGTCGACCCGTTCGGTGGCAAGTGTGTGCGCTCGTCCGCCGGCAGTCATTTCCACCTTCCGGTGATCGTCGAAACAGAGCCGGTCGAGACGATCGCCAGGCTGCGCGCCCAGGGGTGCCGCATCGTCGCCACATCGGGCGGCGCGGCGCGCGACATCGACGCGGCGATGGCCGCCGGCGACCTCGACGGACCGACAGCCTGGCTGTTCGGCAACGAGGCACACGGACTTGACGCGGCCGTGGCGGCTGCCGCGGACGCGACACTTCGGGTCCCGGTGTACGGTCAGGCCGAGTCCCTGAATCTTGCGGTTGCGTCCGCGCTGTGCCTGTACGCGTCGGCGCGGGCGCGGAGAACGGCCGGTACCGAAGGCACCGGAGGAGGTGGTCGGCGGTGGTGAACATCATCGCGTCGACGTCCGCCTCGGAGGGTTCGACCAGCACCGCTGATCCGGCACCAGGCGAGGCCATGACTGCTGACGACGAACCCGCCGGCCCGGCCATGTTGGACGGGCCCCTCCCCGTGGCCGCCTTCGACCTGTTGCCCGACGCCATCGTCGTCACCGACGCGGCCGGCACGGTCGAGGTGTTCAACCGCGCCGCGTCCCGCCTGTTGGGCGTACCCGCGCGTCCCGCGCTGGGGCGTCACCTCACCGAGGTGCTGCCGCTGCTCGACGAACGCGGCAACGACTGGTGGGAGTGCTCGGCGGTCAGCCGCCGGATGCCCCGGGTCGTCGGGCAGCCGGAGCGGCGCCTCACCTACGCGGGGCCCGACCACGACCGGGACTTCCACGTCACCGTCCAGTTCACCCGGGTCGCCGGTCGGCTCGCACGGGTGTCCCTGGCGCTGCGCGACACCTCCAGCCGGGAACGGCTCGAGCGCAACCGGGCCGATCTGGTCGCCACCGTCGCCCATGAGCTGCGCTCGCCGCTGACCAGTGTGAAGGGCTTCACCGCCACCCTGCTCGCCAAATGGGACAGATTCACCGACGAGCAGAAGAAGCTCATGCTCAACACCGTCAACACCGACGCCGACCGGGTGACCCGCCTGCTCGCCGAGGTGCTCGACGTCTCCCGGATCGACTCCGGGCGCATCCAGGTCCGCAAGCAGATCATCGACCTGCCCGCGCGGCTGCGCGCCGTCCTCGAGGGAAAGATCGCCTCCGGCGCGGCCGGGGCCGGCCGGTTCGTCCTCGTCGAAGAGGGCGAACTGCCCGAGATGTGGGTCGATCCGGACAAGCTGGAGCAGGTGCTGCACAACCTGGTCGACAACGCGCTGCGCCACGGAGCGGGTACAGTGACCGTGCTGTTGCGCGGTGAGGAGTCCGGCACGGAGGTGCGCGTGTCCGACGAGGGCGAGGGTGTTTCCGAGGCGAACGCCGCCCGGGTGTTCACCAAGTTCTGGCGCGGTGCCAGCCGCGGCAACGGCACCGGCCTCGGCCTCTACATCGCCAAGGCGCTGATCGAGGCGCATGGCGGCACGATCTCCGTGGGCCGGGCTCCCAGCGGCGGCGCCGAGTTCCGATTTTTCGTGCCCGCCGGCGGTCCGGTCTTCGGCTGAGGTCAGCCGAACCGGGCGTTCCCGGCGGGCGCCCCGGGCCATTCCTGTCTGCGTCACCGACACCACCGGTGAGCGTCACCCCTGGAGAGTTCCGTGCCCGCCCCTGGAGAGACAGTCGACCCGTCCCGGGTCCACTCCCTCGACCCTGACCAGCTGGCCGCGGCCGTCACCGCGGCGCTGGCCTCGATCACCACCGCCACCGATCTGGACGCCCTCGCCGCCGTGCGGACCGCCCATGTGCAGGGCGACAACGCCCCGCTGGTGCTGGCCCGCCGTGAACTCGGCGCGCTGCCGCGGGAGGACCGTGCCGACGCCGGCCGCCGGCACAACGCCGCCCGTGCGCAGGTACAGGCCGCCTACGACACCCGGCTGGCGCAGCTCACCGCCGAACGCGACACCCGGGTGCTGCGCGAGGAACGGGTGGACGTCACGCTGCCGCCCGCGCGGCGCCGTCGTGGCGCGCGCCATCCGCTGAGCTCGCTGTCCGACCGGCTCGTCGACGTGTTCGTCGCGATGGGTTACGAGGTCGCCGAAGGCCCCGAGGTCGAACACGACTGGTTCAACTTCGAGGCCCTCAACATGGCCCCGGACCACCCCGCCCGCAGCATGCACGACACGCTCTACGTCGAACCCGCCGGCTCCGGCCGGCTGCTGCGCACCCACACGTCCCCGGTGCAGATCCGGTCGTTGCTGGCCCGGGACCTGCCCGTGTACGTGGTCGCCCCCGGGCGGACCTACCGCAACGACGCCATCGACGCGACCCACTCGCCGGTGTTCGGCCAGCTCGAGGGCCTCGCCGTCGACGAGGGCATCACGATGGCCGACCTGCGCGGCACCCTCGCGACCTTCGCCGAGGCGCTGTTCGGGACGGGGCTGTCCACCCGGCTTCGTCCGTCCTACTTCCCGTTCACCGAGCCATCGGCCGAACTGGACGTGCAGTGTTTCTCCTGCCACGGCGAGACGGCCCGCCAGCCGTGTCGGGTCTGCTCCGACGAGGGCTGGATCGAGATCCTCGGCTGCGGCATGGTCGACCCGAACGTGCTGCGGGCCGCCGGTGTCGATCCGACTCGTTACAGCGGATTCGCGTTCGGGATGGGCCTGGAACGCGCCGCGATGATCCGCTATGGCGTCCGCGAGATCCGTGACTTCGTCGACGGGGACGTCCGTTTCGGCCTCCCGTTCGGAATCGAGGACTGACGCCATGCTCATCGTGATGTCCTGGCTGCGGGAACACGTTCCCGGTCTGCCGCCCACGCGGCCGGTCGCGGACGCGCTGATCCGCGCCGGTTTCGAGGTCGAAGGGCTGCGCACGGTCGGCGGCGACGTCTCCGGTGTGGTCGTCGGCGAGATCGTCAGCTTCGAGGCGGTCGAGACGAAGAAGAAGACCGTCCGCTGGTGCCAGGTCCGCGTCGCCGACTCGCCTGTCGCCGAGGACACCGCCGGCGCCGCCGCTGCGGCTGGGGCTGGGGCTGGGGTCGAGGATGACGCGGGTGCGGTGCGCGGGGTCATCTGCGGGGCGTTGAACTTCGCGGTCGGCGACCGGGTGGCCGTCGCGCTGCCGGGGGCGGTGCTGCCCGGCGGGTTCGCGATCACCGCACGCAGGACCTACGGCCATCTCAGCGACGGGATGATCTGCTCGGCACGCGAGCTCGGCCTCGGCGAGGACCACGACGGCATCCTCATCCTGGAGCCGTCGACGCCGCTGGGCGCGGACGTCGCGACGCTGCTCGAGCTCGCCGACGAGGTGCTCGACATCGCTATCACCCCGGACCGCGGCTACGGACTGTCCGTGCGTGGCATCGCCCGGGAGGCCGCCACCGCGTTCGCGCTGCCCTTCGATGACCCGGGCCGACCCGAAGCCGCCGTCGACGGCGGTGCCGGAACGTCCGGTGCTGGGACGTCCGGTGCTGGGACGTCCGGTGCTGGGGCCGGCTATCCGGTCGTCGTGGCGGACACCGTCGGCTGCGACCGGTATGTCGCCCGGGTGGTCACCGGTGTCGACCCGGCGGCCGTGACACCGATGGGGTGGGCGCGGCGACTGACGCTGTCCGGGATGCGTTCGATCTCGGTGCCCGTGGACGTGACCAACGCCGTGCTGCTCGGCCTCGGCCAACCGCTGCATGCCTTCGACCGGGCGAAACTCACCGGGACGATCGTCGTGCGCCGCGCCGCGCCGGGCGAGACGCTGCGCACCCTCGACGACGTCGAGCGCGTCCTCGACCCCGAGGACCTGGTCATCGCGGATGAGTCCGGGCCGATCGCGCTGGCCGGGGTGATGGGCGGTGCCAGCACCGAGATCTCGGCGACGACCACCGACATCGTGCTCGAGGCCGCGCATTTCGACCCGATCAGCGTCGCCCGGACCGCGCGGCGCCACCGGCTGTCCTCCGAGGCGTCGCGCCGCTTCGAACGCGGTGTCGACCCGGCGCTGCCCGCGGTCGCCGCCGCGGCCGCCGTCGACCTGCTCGTCTCGCTCGCCGGCGCCACCAGCGAGCCGGGTGTCACCGACATCGATCATCGTCTGGTCACCCCGGTGGTGCCGTTGCCGCTGGGTGAGGCGCAGCGACTGGCCGGACGTCCCTACCCGGTCCAGACGGTGCTGCACCGGCTGGCCGACGTCGGCTGCACCATCTCCGGGGTGACCGAGGACGGGTCGGGGCTGGCCGAAGGGGCAGAGCCGACTGAGGGGTCAGGACTGGCTGAGGGGTCAGGACTGGCTGAGGGGTCAGGACTGCCCGAGGAGGCGGTGCTGGCCGTCGTCCCGCCGCCGTGGCGGCCGGATCTGACCCGGCCGGCGGATCTCGTCGAGGAGATCGTCCGGCTGGAGGGGTACGACACGATTCCGGTGACGCTGCCCCGGCTGCCCGCCGGACGTGGCCTCACCACGGCGCAACGGCTGCGACGAGAGGTGGGGCGGGCGCTCGCGCACGCCGGCTATGTCGAGGTGCAGACGCTGCCGTTCGTCGCCGAGGACGCCGCCGACGCGCTGAGCCTGGCCGCGGACGACCCGCGGCGCGCGGCGGTCCGGGTCGCGAACCCGATCGCCGAGGACGCGGCCTACCTGCGGACCACGCTGCTGTCGGGGCTGATCGGCGCCGCCGTGCGCAACCTCAGCCACGGCCAGCAGGACCTCGCCCTGTTCGAGACCGGCCTGGTCTTCCGGGAGCGCCCCGGCGGCCCGGCGCGGGTCAGCGTCCCACCGGTGGATCGCCGGCCGAGCGCCGACGAGATCGCTGACCTGGACGCGAGCCTGCCCGAGCAGCCCCGTCATCTGGCGGTGCTGCTCACCGGCCGAGCCGAGCCGGCGGGCTGGGCGGGACCGGGCCGAGCGGCTGACTGGGCGGACGCCCTCGACGCCGCCCACCTCGTGGCCGAGGCCCTCGGTCTGAGCCTGACCGTCACCGCCGGTGACACGATGCCGTGGCATCCGGGCCGGTGCGCGGCGCTGTCGCTGGCCGGACGGCCGGTCGGGCACGCCGGTGAACTGCATCCGCGGGTGCTCGCCGACGTGGGTCTGCCGGCGCGGTCGGTGGCGCTGGAACTGGACCTGGACGCGCTGCTCGAGGTCGCCGCGGTCGCCCCGCCGGTCGTCGCACCGTCGATCTCGACCTATCCGCCGGCCGATCGGGATGTGGCGCTGGTCGTCCCCGTCCAGGTGCCCGTCGCGCGGGTCACGGCGGCGCTGCGGGAGGGAGCCGGTGCGCTGCTGGAGTCGCTGACCCTGTTCGACGTGTTCGAGGGCGCGCAGGTCGGGTCGGGGCAGCGGTCGCTGGCCTTCGGTCTGCGCCTGCGGGCCACCGACCGCACGTTGACCGCCGCCGAGGCGAACGAGGTCCGCGACGCCGCCGTCGCGCTGGCCGCCGACCGCACCGGTGCCACCCTGCGCTCCTAGCAGGACCGGCCGGTCCTGGCCGGATTGGCCGGGATTAACCGGAGCGGTCGGGACTAGCCGGAGCGCCAGAAGCGGATGGTGTGGTCCTCGGAGGCGCTGGCCAGGGTGTGGCCGTCCGGGGAGAACGCGACCGACCACACCCCGGCGGTGTGTCCGGACAGGACGGCCACCGGCTGGCGCCCGCCGCTGCCGCTGACATCCCACAGCCGGATGTCGCGGTCGCGGAAGGTGTTGGACGCACTGGCGAGGATGCGGCCGTCCGGCGAGAACGCGACGGTCCGCACCGCGCCGGTGTGCCCGGTGAAGGTCGCTCCCAGGATCGGATGGGTCGGGTCGGCGAGGACGCACAGCCGGACCAGACCGTCGTCACTGGCGCTGGCCAGGGTGCGACCGTTCGGCGCGAACGCCAGCGACCGGATGGGGCCGCCGCTGGTGCACAGGGTCGCCAGGCGCCGCGGGTCGTTCGGCTGGGTGACGTCCCACAGCCAGCTGGACCCGTCCCTGGCGCCGCTGGCGAGCATCCGTCCATCCGGGGAGAAGGCGAGTGCCCACACGCCGCTGTCCGCCCCGGGAAAGGCGCTGAGGCGCTGCGGGTTGGCGGGATCGGACACGTCCCACAGCCAGATCGACCGGTCGGTCCCGCCGGTGGCGACGAGGGGTCGCGCCGGCGAGAACGCCACCGACAGGATGCCGCTGGCCTGCTGGTCGAAGGGGACGGGCAGGGCCTGCGGCCGGGTCGGATCGGCGATGTTCCACAGCCGGGCGATGTGGCTGGCCGGCAGCTGGGCTGCGGTGGCCAGCAGTTGTCCGTCGAGGGAACCGGCGAGGGCGCGCACCGGGGAACCGTCCCGGGGCAGTTCACCGATGGTCGCCGGATGGGCGGGATCGGCGATGTTCCACAGCCGTGCCTCGCCGTCCTCGGTGCCGGTGACGACACTGCCGTCCGGACGGAACATCACCGACGTGGCCGTGTCCGCGCGGGCGGGCAACGTGAGCAGCGGGCGTGCCTTCGACCAGTCGGCCGCCCTGGCCGGATCGTGGCCTGGATTCGGGCTGGGCACCGCCGCCGGCGGCGGGCCCGCACCGCCCGCGGTGGAGCCCTGGCCGCCGAGCAGCACCACACCCGCGAGCACCGCGAGCACCGCCACGCCGAGTACACCCAGAACCGCCGCTGTCCGCGCCCGTTCGCGGCCCGGTCGCCCGCCTGAAGATCCCGTCGCGTCGTCCCGCACGCGTCGGGCACGTGCCCGATCCGCTCTGCCGGCCGCCCCTCGCCCCTCGCGCCGGTGCTGCCGGGACGGCCGGTGAGGGTCGACCGGCGGCGGCGTGGCCGGCGGCAGGGTGGAGGCGTCCGCGGAAGCGTCGGTCGGCGCACCCGGGCGCGCCACCGGTACCGCGGGCGGGATGGTTGTTGCCGTGGGCAGTGCCGCTACCGCGGGCAGAGCAGCCGTGGACGTGGACGCGTGGCCGCTCGTGACGGGGGCCGGTGCTGGCGCTGCGTCCTGCAGGGCGGCGCGGACACCGGGGGACAGGTGCAGGACGAGCCTTACCCGGTCGGTCCAGCCGGGACCATGACTCAGGGTGGCGGCCCGGGCGAGGGCGCGGGCGAACATGTCGGCGTCGCGATGCCGCCTGGTCGGGTCCTTCGCGAGCGCGCGTAACACCACCCCGGCGATCGGGGTGGGTACTCCCGTCAGGGGCGGGGGCGGATCGTGCAGATGCTGCTCCCACAGGGCCTCGACCGACTGGAGCGGATCGAAGGGCGGTCGTCCGGTGAACAGGTGGTAGAGCAGGACACCGAGGGCGTACTGGTCGGTGGCCGGACCGATCCGGCCGCGGCGGATCTGCTCGGGCGCCATGTACATGGGGGTGCCGGAGACGCTGCTGGCGGTGGCCGCGACCCCTTCGAAGATCTTGGCGATACCGAAGTCGGTGACCTTCACCGCGCCATCGGCGGCGAACATGATGTTGTCGGTCTTGATGTCCCGGTGGAGCACGCCGCGGGTGTGCGCGTGCTGCAGGGCGGCCGCGACGGCCAGGCCCACGGCGGCGATCTCCGGCGCGGTCAGCTCGGCGCGGCTGTGGGTGAGGGTGCCGCCGGCGAGCAGTTCCATCACGACCAGGCAGAGCCCCTCGGCCTCCACATAGTCGTGCACACGCACGATGTGTGGATGGTCGAGCCGACCCAGCGCCCGTGCCTCGGCCGCGAACTCCAGGCGGACCGCCTCGGCCCGGTCCGCCTCCATCACCTTGATCGCGACCGGCCGGCCGATCTGCCGGTGCTGGCCGGACAGCACGAGCCCGAACTGACCCGAGCCCAGCCGATCGCCGACCTCGTAGCCGGGCAGGGCGCGCTCGACCCGGTCCCGATCGACGATCACCGCTGTGTCGGGCGGGCATGTCGCCCGACCCTCGTCTCCCCCGTCATCGGATTTGCGCCGTGGATACCCTGGCCTTCAGGCCGGGGAGGAAACGGTGCCCCACGCTGGAACGCATGAGCGAATCCTTTCAGTAGAATAGAAGCATGTCCCGTTACCGTCTCTCTCCGACGCCC
>NZ_JALKFT010000032.1:48318-57811 GCF_023242945.1 Frankia umida | reverse complement strand
GGCGTCTGTCAGTGAAACAGGAAAACCTGCCCGCGAGGGTGGGAATCCCCGGTCTTCAGGCCGGGGAGGATGTCAAGGCCCAGTCCCCACCGATCCACCTGCGGCTCGCTCGGATCGGGCTCCGGGTCGGCGGCCCGTATGGCTTTGCTCTCGCCGGCGGCCACGCCGTCGCGGCCCACGGAATCCTCCAGCGGCCGAGCGAGGACGTCGACCTCTTCGCAGACTGGGACCGACGCGCGGACTTCCCAGCCGCCGTCGACGCGGTCATCGTGGCGTATCGGGCAGACGGTCTCGAGATCGCGACCGAACTCCGGACCGAGCTGATCGTGCGGCGGATCCGGGCTTCGATCGCGGCCATTTCGCCGCCATGCTCGGGCAGATCGCCCGGCTCGACGATGCCGACGACTTCGCCCCCTACATTGCATTGCCTCCGAACCCATCTTCGTAACGCACTCCAACTACCCGGGCACCGCGCCGAAGAGATCCACCCCACCCCATGCGACGCACGTCCGCTGGACGAACTCGCCCGATTTCTTGAGAGCCGCGAGTCGCCGGGCATCCTGATGGCATTCCCTGCAGCGCCGTTTCTGCTCGGCCTGGTTCTTCGCGACCCTACCGCTTTCATCAGATACTGCCGCGCCTTCCCGAACCACCCCGTGAATTTCACGTCCGAATCGCAGCCAGAGGTCTCCGTTCCTGTCGGGGCCTTCGCGCCTCGACAGCAGGCGGCGACCCTACGCCATGTATGGCACCTGCGCCCCGTCCAAGAGCCTTCCGCCCATGAGATCAGTGTTTCCCTTCCGGTCGGGATCGAAGATGTGGTCATCCGAGGCGATAGCACATTTCTTGGAAGCAGCCACGGACCAACCCTGGGGCCTCTGTCCAGCCTTGTTATTCCCTGGGTCGGTGGCACCAGGGAGCCAATTCTCCCGTTTCAGCTCGTCTACGGGTCGGGTTGGCCTGGAGACAAGGAGGAAGGCTGCTACCGAGGCTGACCTGATCAACATATGGTTTGGCCTGGGTCGTACTCCGAGTTGTTTCAGTCGCGGCGGCCCTGGATGAGCCAGGCGGCCGAGTCGTACCGGACGCCTCGTTCGGTGTGGTGCTTGGCCAGGTTGGCTCGCAGATCGTCGAGTGCGCGGCTTTTGGCGCCGGGGCTGAGGTCGCGTACCAGTCCGGCGTGCTGGGCGGAGACGAACCGGAAGGCGTCATCGGGGTCACGGCCGAAGTACATGGGCTCGGCGAGGCCCTCCATCTGGACGTCGCAGAACCCGGCTGCGTTCAGGAGCGACCGGATCCGGTCGGGGTCGCTGAGGGCGAACGGGCTCGGCGCGTCCGACGGTGGGACAGCGATGTCACGGCCCGCGGCCAGACAGACGAAGAATGCCTGGAGCCACTCGTTGCGCTCGAACGGCTGCCAGGTCAGCAGGGCGATGCGCCCGCCGGGGCGCAGGGCGCGCGCGAGGTTGGTGAAGGCGGCGACCGGATCGCCGAAGAACATCACCCCGTGCCGGCTCACAGCGACGTCGAAGGCCCCGGCGGGAAAGGGGTGGATCTGAGCGTCGGCCTGCTCGAAGGTCACGTTTGTGACGTGCTCGCGTTCGGCGCGCCGACGGGCCAGCCTGAGCATCTCCGTGGACAGGTCCACACCCAGGACAGATCTGGCGGTGGCGCGGCGGGCGGCGTCCAGGGCCATCCGTCCGCTCCCGCACCCGACATCGAGCACGGTGGCCGTCTCCTCGATCGCGGCCGCGGCCAGAAACCGGTCACGGTAGGCGGCGACTCCCTCATCGAAGCGATCGGCGTGGACGGCCCAGAAAGCGCCTCCTTCGCCGTCCCAGCTGGCGAACTGGGTGGCGTTCGACGCGTCGACGGTGACCTCGGTGACCATGGTGACCACTCTGTCAGAGAGCCGGGTAGCCCCACGGCCCTGGCTGGGTGGGTCACCCCCGCAGGCTGGACGCGGTGGCCCATCGGGGTGAAGCCGACGCGGTCAGAGACGCGGCTGGAAGCAACGGGGAGCATCAGAACCGGCAGGACGCGCCGGTGCACAAGGTGACCATCAGCGAGGAAGACCGTCGACTTCTCGGCACCTGGGCTGCCGACCCCTCCGAGCGGGTGCTGCCGCTGTTCGAACAGAAGGCTTCCACCGACAGCCGCCCGCGTGAGGCCATCGAGGGCATCCGCTCCTACGCGTACAGCCCTGGTCGCAGGCGGCTGGACATGCTCCGCCACCAGCTCGACGCATTCACCCAGCCGCGTCGAGTCGGGTCACCGCGCGGCCGATGCGCACGCGGGGCGCGGGCAGCACGGCGGGCGGGCCTGATGAGGACAGCGGGGCCAGGACAAGCTGGCGGCCGGCATGGGGGGATGACGCGGGATCTTTCCGGTTCCACGTGTGGAAGGCGAGCCACCAGTTCCCGTCGGCGTCGACGAACGGTTCGGCTCCGCCCGGCCCGACACCCGCGTTCCCGGTGCGCAGGAACGGTTCGGGCGCCGCGGTACAGGGGCCGAGCGGCCCGGCGCAGGCGGCGGTCGCCGTGACGTAGTCGGGGCTGTGCCAGTCGCCGGCGGAGTAGATCAGATCGAACCGGCCGCCGCGGGCGAGCATCGCCGGGCCCTCCACGACGCCGTGCTGCCAGGGCAGGCCGGGATGGAGCAGTTCCACCGCCGGGCCGGCCAGACCGAGGCCGTCCGCGCTCATCCGCGCGGCCCACAACGTCGGGACGTGCCCGGCCCGGATTCCCTCGCTCTTCCAGGTCAGGTAGCGGTCGGTCCCGGCCGTGTAAGGACTCGGGTCGATGCTGCCTCCCGTCTCGGACTGGCAGATCAGCGGCGCGGCGGAGACATCGACGAACGGGCCGGCCGGTGAGGTCGAGCTCGCGGCCGAAACGCACTGGATGCCAAGGGCGCTCATGCGGGCGCTGTAGTAAAGGACGAAGCCGCCGGCGACGGGACTGACGGCCGGGGCCCAGGTCAGGAGCTGGCCGGCGGCGGCCCACCGGGGCAGGGCCGGCAACGCGTCCCCGACCGACTGCCAGGTCTGCATCCCGGTGCTGCGCAGCACCGGGACGTTCCCCCCGCTCGGGGTGTTCGTCCCGTAGGCGTAACTGACCCCGGCGACGGTCAGCACGAACGGATCGGCGAGGTTCGACCCGTGGACAGCGATGGCCGGACGTTCGTCCGGTGTGCCGCCGGTGGCCGTACCCCTTGGACCTGTCGTGCCGGCCGAGGGTCCAGTGGCAGTGGTGCCCGCACCGGGTGCGCCGCCCCGCGTGGTCGGCGAACCGGTCGAGACAACCCGGTCCACCAGCGTCATCGCGGCTGCGGCGAACGCGAGCACCACCACCACGACCACCGCCGTCACGGCGACCGCGATCGGTGCCCGGCGCGACCCCGAGTGGACGGTATCGGCGGGGCGCGCGGGATCAGGCGGCGCGGACGGATCGAGCAGGTGCGACATGGTGGTGTGGACCTTCCGGCTGGGTTCGGATGCGACTGCGCAGCCTGGCCGGCCCGGATGTGCGTGCCGTGTGAGAACTGTCAGTCGCATGTAGCTGCGTTTCCACGACTTCGACGTCGAGACGGCGGGATCGGGCGGCGCGGCGCTGGCGGCGGTGGGCCGGACCGGCCGGAAGATCCGCCACTCGCCGGCGACAGTCACGTTCACGGCGGCGTCGGCCGGGCAGACGGAACGCCAATGTGGCTGACATCGAACTCGAGTGTTGGCGTGGTCAGCTGGTCCCATGTCGGCCTACACCGTGGAGCTTCCCGTGCCGGCCCGCCCGCCGGGCCACCGGTTCCGGCTGGTGGTCGGCGTCGTCGTGCTGACCGTCACCGTCCTGGTGGTGACCGACCGCCTGCTCGTCCGGCTCGTCGAGCACCGCCTCGCCACCCGGTTGGCCTGCCTGGGAGTGCTCGGTAACGGCATGAGTTCGTTCGACGGTGTTCCGTTCGGCGCTCACCTCGATACCGTCACGCCGAGTGGCCAGGGCGTGCGGGTCCAGATGTCGATCAGCGGCGCCGCGTTCGACCTGCTGATGGCCGCCCACCCGTCATGTGGAGGCATCTGACATGGCCCGCTCGGACACACATACCTCCCCTGCCGGATGCGTCGACGGCTCCGGTACTGGCCTGAACACCGACCCGGCGGCGGACAGGCGCGCCTTCGCACCGGCCATCGTGAGCCGGCGGCTCCTGCTCGTCCCGGCCGCCCTGCTCGTCCTGTGGGGCACCGAGGCGGTGCTCGCCGCGGTTACGGTCGGCCTGCTGTGGCTGATCCCGGTCGACCAGACCGTTGCCCGTCTCCACGTTTCGGGGCTGGCCAGGATTGAGGTGGACCCGCATACCGCCGTGACGGCGCTTGTCACCCTGGCCCTGTCGGCAACGCTGGCCGCCGTCCTGCTGCGGTCGCGGTCCACCCTCGCACAGTTCGCGGCGATCAAGGTATTCGCGCTGGTGGTGGCGACGGCGATTACCGGCGCGTACGCTCCGGGGTCGCTGCGAGTACAGATTGCCGTCGCCTGCGTCGGCGCCGGCGCGGCCGTCCTGATGTGGCCACGGATGCGAGTGGCGGTGCCGCGGGTACTGGAAACAATCAACATCCGGCATGTCGACGGCCGCGCAGCCGACATGCTGCTCGTTCTGAAAATCAGCGTCCTCGTCGGGTTGATCGTCCTGCTCGGATAAGTCCGCCGACCGGCCGACGGACCAACCAGCCGGGCTACTCCTACTTTCTGTTTGGTGGCGACCCGCACCAGTACATCGGCAACATGTTCGCCCACGCCGACGGGTCCTCGCCCTAAGGGTCGGATCGGCGGCGGGTCCTTGGCGGCCCACCTGGCCAGGTCGGGTTTCAGGTACTGCCAGGACAGGCTGGCCTCGATGCAGCGCTCACATGCAACTCGAACAGAACGTGCAACTGCTTCGAATCCAGGGGAAGCAGTCTTGGACGTGGAGAATCCACCGCTTCCGAGAGTTCCGAGGAGTTGCAGTGATGGGATGTCATCGCAGACCCACCAACCACCGCGCCGGTGCCGACCACTGTCACCACCGGCGGCGGCTCCTTCACCGTCGCCGGGCAGACCCCCGGCGGCACCACGATCGACGGCTCGGTCGCCTGGAGATGCTCGCTGTGAGCACATCGCGGCTGCGGCTGCGGCGTGGTGGGTGGCTGAGCCTGACGACGATCACGGCGACCGTCCTGGCCATGCCGGCGCTGGCCAGCGCGGCGACGCCGACGTTGATCACGCCCGCCTGCGTGTGGCGGTTGGAGACCACGCCCTCCACCGCCAACGTGGCCTTCCCGGACAGCGGCGCCACCTACTGGACGACCCCGTTCACCGTGCAGGACGGCCTACAGGTCACCGTCTCGGGTTCGTATGCCGACGCGCGCTACACATCCCTGACGGTCTATGACAGCAACCGATCGCCTTTCATGACCAACGGCGTCAGCTCCAGCCTGCCGGACTACCTGACAGCACCGGACGCGGGCAGCATCAATCCCTGGCAACAGACCGCCGTGCCCGGCGGACACTTCACCGTCACCCTGAGCCCGAACGCGGCGACCGGTGAGACCAACACCGTGCCTCTCGCTCCCGCCGGCACTCGGTCCGGCCGGACCGGGTATCTCATCTACCGCGCCTATCTGCCGGCCGACGGTAACCCCTCCAGCATCCCCCTGCCGACCCTGACATTCGACCAGGACGGCACGTCGGTCACCCCACCCGTCTGCGGTTCCACCCTGTCGTCCGACCCGCCCACCACCACCACCACCGCTGCCGCAGGGGCGACGGTGTCGAGCGCGGCGGACTCCGCGGGACCCCAGTTCGCCCGCGGCTCCTCCGGCACCGGCGGTCTGTTTCCCAACCCGGACAACGCCTACCTGTCGGAAAAGCTGACCCCACCCACCGGCAACACGGTTCTCGTCATCCGGGGGAAGGCTCCGCGAACACCGCAGTCCAACGACCCGATACCGTGGCCTTCCGCCACCTCGGACATCCGCTACTGGTCGTTGTGCGACAACCTGGCCATCCCGCCTCTGCCAGTCGTCGTCAACACCCTGCCCGATGGCAGCCTGGACTACGGCTGCCGGGCCGACTACAGGACCAGGCTCGACGTGACCGGTTACTACACATTCGTGGTTGGTACCGAGGCGCAGCGATCGGCGATCGAGAACATCCCGGGAGCCACGTTCGTACCGTTCTCCAACGCACACCCGACCGCCCAGCACATCCTGCTGTTTCGTAACCTTCTCGGCGGCGAGTTCGAGGAGTCGGTCCAGAACGTGCCATCTGACAACAGACCGGCCTCGGCCGCGGCCGTCATGAAGGACTACTACCCGCGGTCAGCCCTCTGCTCGCTGTCCACCCTTGCCGCCGAAGGCCCGCAGGCATGTCTCCGCGGCTCCTGACCATCGGGACAGCGGGCGGACAGGCACCGACTGGTGCGTTTCAAACGTCGGCACCGCAGGTGCCGGCCGGGATGGCTACTCAACCGCAAGGGTTGGCATGCTTTGTCGAGATCGACAGTTCTCCTACCGTAAACCGCCATCCGTGTCGGCTGCCGTACTCGACTTCTGTCGTTGGTGGCGGTCCTCGGCATCGATCACACTTGCGTTGATGATGCTTGTCCTGGCCGGCTGCGGGTCGTCGTCCACCGGTGTCCCGGCCGGGGCGTCCACGACTTCCGCAGGCGCCCAGGCCATCCCGCCCGGCTCCTCGACCCAGACCCTCACCGTCAGCGGCGTTACCCGTACCTTCCACCTGTACCGCCCGGAGACCATGACCGGTCCGGCGCCGCTTGTCGTGATGCTGCACGGCGGTTACGGCAACGGCAACCAGGCCGAGAAGTCGTACGGCTGGGACACCGAAGCCGACAGCGGGCATTTCCTCGTCGCCTACCCTGACGGCCTCAACCGGGCCTGGAACGTTGGCGGCGGCGGCTGTTGCGGCGAACCAGCCCGCGACAACGTCGACGACCTCGCCTTCCTCACCCGCATGGTCACGACCATCGAACACGAGACCCCGATCGATCCACGACGGGTGTACGCCACCGGGATCAGCAACGGCGGCATCATGGCCTACACGCTGGCCTGCAGAACCCAGATCTTCGCCGCCATCGGCCCCGACTCGGCCACCGAGCTGGCCGACTGCCCGTCGCCCGCGCCCATCTCGGTCATCCACATCCACGGCACCGCCGACATCCGTATCCCCTACAACGGCGGACCGGGCCACAACCGCGGCACGACCATCGACGGGCCGGCCGTCCCCACCCTGAACGCCGTCTGGCTCCGGACCGACCGCTGCACCACGCCCACCATCACCACCGCCGGTGTGGTGACCATCTCCGAAGCGACCTGCGCCGACCACCGCGGCGTCGAGCTCATCACGATCGTCGGCGCCGGGCACCAGTGGCCCGGCGCGAAGCCAAACGTCCTCACGCAGAAGCTGTTGAACAGCGACCCACCGTCCACCGCACTCAACGCGACGCAGGTCATCTGGCGGTTCTTCAGCACCCATCCGCAGCCGTAGGGACGGCCTGGGATCTGTGTCCCGAACGGCTCCGACTCACTTTCGGTGGTCCGGTCGGCTCGTTGTCGAGAGCACCTTTCGTCTGGATGACGAAGGACCCCGGCCGGAGCCTGATCCTCGAGTACGGTTGCCTCTGCACGGCTCCGGATCTTCGGCGACTGTTCGTGGCGATCAACATGGACCTGGCTCGCCGCGCCGGGCACCTCAGAAGCCGTGCTGGCGGGCCGAAAAACGGCTACCTACAGTCCGAGGTGGACCGGGTCTGGCGCGTGACACGACCGACGCCACCTCCCCGCACGGGTGCTCGGCCGCGGTCGCGATCGTGCGCGGCTACCGCATCGCGTTGCTCGCCGCCGCCGGGCTCAGCGCCGCCACCGCACTCTCGGCGCTGCGGCTGCTCACACACCGGCCTGGCAGTGCCGGGTGACACCCTTCTTCACCCGCATAGTTGTCATTAACAATGGTAAGCAATACCAGCTAGTTTTGTTGGTGTTGCGAAAGATCGGTAGTGTCCATCGACTGCCGCTTGCGTGCCGCCGTCCCCGACAGGGCTCGCGGGCCACCGCGCTGTTGCTCGCGGTGCCCACTGTCCAAGAGCTCGAGATGCTGGCCCGGGACGTGCTGCCGGCGGTCCGGGAGTGCTCACCCGCCCGCGGCCTGCTGCCGTGGGCGGGCGGCGCCGTGGAGACGGGCGAGTAGGGAACGCGGGCATTTCCCCAGCGGCCAGGCGGCGCTGGCATACCTGTGCCTTGTGACCCGCAGCCTGGACCCCAGTGGACCGGCCGCGCTCGGGCGACACGGTCCCCGGGCCCTTGCCGTGGGCGGAGACAGCGGGATGTTGCTGATCGTCGGACAACATGCGGCGCCTCGTGGTGACGAGGTGTGGCCGGTGTGGTGCCTCGTTGACCGAAACCCGCCACTCACCCGATGGGCATCGTATGAGTGACTCGGGTGATTCTTGCCCCTCGGTACGGAGTCGGGCTCGTTGGCGATGCTGTGGTAGTACGGGTGACGGCCGTACGGGCGGCAGTCGATCCGTGCGGGCGTTCACGCCCCCCTGAATCCATGAAAGGCGTGGAACGCTCCGCGTTGTTCTCGTGGCCGGCGCTGATGTGTGATCGAAAGCGGGTCGGCGTGTTGCTCCATCGGCGATCTCTGTATCTGGTATCCATTGCGTTACCGGGACTGCGGCTAGGTCGCTGGTGATGTCGGAGGATTTCGAGGAGCTGCGGAAGGATTATTTCGGATCACGGATTCCTCGGAAGTCTTCCGCATGGCCGTGGCGGACTCGTCATGGTGGTAAAAATATCGCGATTCCGCCATCCTGTCCGATTTATTTTCGGTAGTCGCTGTCCTTATGTTGATATTTCGTACGCGATGGCTGTGCAGTGCTGGTGCGGCCCGAGTTCTCTCTGTGTCAAAATTTCTCGTACCTGGAGGCAGGAATGAACCATGTGTTGCTCAAGAAGCAACTTGTCCGGGCGGCATTCATGGTGTCTGCGACCACAAGTGTGTTTGTGCCCCTGGCGATCGGGCAGGCGGTGTCAGCCCAGGCCGTGGCGGTCGCCGGAGTTCCTGGGTCGTATGGAGCGCTGAGCGGGGCCACACCACAGCTGGCGAACATCGATTTCGACCGGAAGGACATCTGCAAGGACGAGTTCTTCGACAAGTGCCCTGGTCCTCAGGGTCCTCAGGGTCCTCAGGGTCCTCAGGGTCCTCAGGGCCCTCGGGGTTACCAGGGTGCTCAGGGCGCTCAGGGTTACCAGGGTCCGCAGGGTCCTCGGGGTTACCAGGGAGCTCAGGGTCCTCGGGGTTACCAGGGTGCGCAGGGTGCGCAGGGTGCCCAGGGAGCCCAGGGTGCGCAGGGAGCTCAGGGTGCGCAGGGTCCTCGGGGTTACCAGGGTGCGCAGGGTGCCCAGGGTGCGCAGGGTGCGCAGGGAGCCCAGGGTGCGCAGGGAGCC
>NZ_JALKFT010000032.1:0-48218 GCF_023242945.1 Frankia umida | reverse complement strand
CAGGGTGCGCAGGGAGCCCAGGGTGCGCAGGGTGCGCAGGGTGCGCAGGGTCCTCGGGGTTACCAGGGTGCGCAGGGTGCCCAGGGTGCCCAGGGTGCGCAGGGTGCCCAGGGAGCCCAGGGTGCGCAGGGAGCCCAGGGTGCGCAGGGAGCCCAGGGTGCGCAGGGTGCGCAGGGTGCGCAGGGTCCTCGGGGTTACCAGGGTGCGCAGGGAGCCCAGGGTGCGCAGGGAGCCCAGGGTGCGCAGGGTGCTCAGGGTCCTCGGGGTTACCAGGGTGCTCAGGGTGCGCAGGGAGCCCAGGGTGCGCAGGGAGCCCAGGGTGCGCAGGGTGCGCAGGGAGCGCAGGGAGCCCAGGGAGCCCAGGGTGCGCAGGGTGCGCAGGGTGCGCAGGGTGCCCAGGGAGCCCAGGGTCCTCGGGGTTACCAGGGTTACCAGGGTGCGCAGGGTCCGAGTGTTGGCAGGAGCAGCTTCGTGGTCTCGGCCACGGCCCTGCGCACCGCCTACGCGTTCTGCCCGGCGGGCACCGCCGCCATCGGCGGCGGCGGCCTCTCGTCGAACGGCAGCGCTCTGACGGCATCGGTTCCGGTGCCGCTCAACGGCGCACCGGCCACCGGGTGGGCAGCGCGGCACAACGCCAACACGAACATCACGGCCTACGCGATCTGCGCGGTGTGAGCCGCGGCGGTCCGGTGCCTCGCCCGCCCGGAGCACCGGACCGCACCCACACCGCGTGGTCGTGCTGCCACGACGTCACGTAGGCAGTACCCTTCGCGTGCCCGACGGCCCCTGACCCACCGGACGGCCTAGCTGAGTGGCCGAAGTTCGAGGTCCGAGGCTCGAGATCCGAAGTGCAACGCCAAAGATCCAAGGTGCTCGGGGGCACCCAGGCATTCGCTCCGGAGCAGATTCCGTCCTGCGCCGGAGCCCGTCGGACAGGTACTGAGCGATGACATCACCCGCCCCCACCTTCTCGGTGTTCACCCCCAGCCACCAGCCGCGCTTCCTCGATGAGTGCCTGCAGAGCCTGCGCGCGCAGAGCCGCTCCGACTGGGAGTGGATCGTGCTGCTCAACAGCGGCGCCCGCTGGCGGCCCGAGGTCCCGGACGACCGGGTCCGGGTGGAGATCGCCGACAGTCTGCGCGGCGTGGGTGCCGTCAAACGGCGGGCCTGCGAGCTGGCCAGCGGCGAAATACTGGTCGAACTCGATCACGACGACCTGTTGGCGAAGGACTGCCTTGCGGAGCTGGCCACGGCGTTTGACCAGAACCCGTCCGCGGGCCTGGTCTACAGCGACGCCGCGCAGATCACGCTGGGCGGGGAACGGGATGACAGTCGGTTCGACGAGATGCACGGCTGGGAATACCAGGAGACAACCGTCGACGACCGACCGGTCCTGCAGGCCTTCTCGCTGCCACCGACTCCGCACAACATCTCCTACATCTGGTATGCGCCGAATCATGTGCGGTCATTTCGGCGTCAGGTCTACGAGCAGATCGGCGGATACGACGCGAGCCTCACGGTGCTTGACGACCAGGACCTGATGTGTCGTCTTTATCAGGTGGGGGATTTCCACCGGATTCCGCGCTGCCTCTACCTGCAGCGGATCCACGAGGGGAACACGCAGAGCGACGCCGAGGTCAACGGCCATATCCAGCGGGAGACCGTCGTTCTCTACGACCGTCACATCGAGGCCAACGCGCTTGCCTGGGCGCGCCGTCGTGGACTGCTTGCACTCGACCTGGGCGCGGCCCATCGCAAGCCGGCGGGTTTCCTGGGAGTGGACCAGTACCCAGGCGACGCAGTGGATATCGTCGCCACGCTGCCCGATCGCTTGGACCTGCCGGACGGATCGGTGGGTGTTATCCGGGCCGTCGACTTCCTGGAGTACGTACCAGCCAAGATTCCTCTGATCAACGAGCTGTACCGCCTGCTGGCGCCGGGAGGAATGCTCCTGACACTGACCCCGAGCTCGGACGGACGGGGCGCCTATCAGGATCCGATGCATCTCGCCTTCTACAACGAGAACTCGTTCTGGTACTACACCGATGACCAGTACCGCACCTTTGTCCCGGAGATCGAAGCCCGGTTCCAGAGCTCCCGTCTTGTCACCTACTACCCGAGTGAGTGGCACGCCGCCAATCACATCCCGTATGTGGCGGCCAACCTCATCGCGGTCAAGGAGGGCACCGAGCGCTGCGGGGGGCCGCTGCTGTGCGACCCTCGTGCTGATGTGCGTGCGCTGGTGGGCGGCCCGCCGTGGGCCCGGGCCGGCGGTGTCGACGTACCGATGGTTCCGAAGGCCCGGGATGGTCGCAGCGGGGAGCGGGAGACCGCCGGGCAGGAGATCGCCGGGTGAGACCGGCCGGTGGGGATCCGCGGCCGTGGGTGGGCCGCTGGGCGCGCCGGGAGAGCGGTGAAATTGGAGTAACCCGGCGCGGGTGATTGGCGCAAGCTGTGCCGATCCGGAGCGCGAGAGAACTTCCCTAGTGAGGTGGGCGTGTTCATCCCGGTATTTCCGTGAGTGGAGGTGCGGGCTTCGTCGCGTTTTAGCCGCGGCCCACGGGAAAGGCCAACTCTGGTAGCGACCGCCTGCTCGCGGCGGGCCGGCCGTCGGGTCGGGCTGCCGCGAGCAGGCGGTGAACGACGGTCGGGCGCTCGCGGTAACCGCATCGGAGCTGGTCGGGACGCCGGTCGCGGTCAGGGCGGTGACGTATGTCTGTGCCGACGCGCGCGCATAATGTCGATCAGGTGACGCGGGCGGCTTCCGTCCAGCCGGGCCGCGCGGGAGGTTCGCGCGCGAGCCGTCATGGTCGGTGACCGCCAACGGCCTACCTCGCCCGTCGCCGCGACCAGCTGGGATGAAGCCGGTCGCCGCCGTCTTCTCGGCAGGCGCGGTCGGCGTACAGGCGGCGTTGCGCCAGCTTGATCCTCGCATGGCCGAGAATCTGGATGTCCCGGTCCGGTACGGAAGTCAAGCCCAGCCGACCTAACCAAGCCCGACCTGGGCTTTTGCGCTTGTCGGCGCGAACTGCCAAGGACTGCCCAGCCCGCCACGAATGGCGGACACCCGGGATCTCCGTCTCGTTCCCGCCGACGGCTCGGCTTGCCGGCGGCCGGCGGGATGGCCGTGAAAATTGGTTTGTGATACATACTATATGTGGAGCCCATCAAAACGTCGACGGCTGCAACGCCGGCGACGACACCGACAGAGCCAGCAGCGACGGAGGCGGACGCGGCGGTGGGGGAGACCCGGGCCGCGGTAGCGGTGGCGCGGCCGCACGTGCCGCTGGCCGCGGTCGTCGCCCTCGCGTGCACGGCGCAGTTCATGGTGGTGCTGGACACCACGATCGTGAACGTCGCGCTGCCGGACATGCGCCGCGCGCTCGGACTGTCGGTGGCCGGGCAGCAGTGGGTGGTCACTGCCTATCTGGTGACCTTCGGTGGTCTGCTGCTGCTCGCTGCCCGTGCGGGCGACCTGCTCGGACGGCGGCTGGTCTTCCAGGTCGGTCTGGTCGTGTTCGGTCTCGCGAGCCTTGCCGGGGGGCTTGCTGGTAACGGCGCGACCCTGCTGGCCGCGCGGGCCGTGCAGGGGATCGGCGCCGCCGCACTGGCACCGGCCAGTCTGAGCCTGATCACCGCCAGTCACCACGAGCCGGCCGCGCGCACTCGTGCGCTGAGTTTCTGGAGTGCCGCGGCGTCCGGCGCCGGCGCGGTGGGGATGATCCTCGGCGGTGTGCTGACCGACGGCCTGAGCTGGCGGTGGGTGCTGTTCGTCAACGTTCCCATCGGGGTCGGGCTCCTGCTGGCCACGATCAGGGTGCTCGCCCCGTCCGAGCGGGGTCACGGCCGGAGCCTGGACGTGCCCGGGGCGGTCGTCATCACCGCGGCGGTCGCCACGTTGGTGTTCGCCGTCTCGCGGGCGACACAGAGCGGATGGGGATCGGCCCAGGTCATCGCCGGGCTGGCGGCCGCCGTCGTGCTGCTTGGCGTGTTCGCGGTGCTCCAGGTGCGGGTGGTGCAGCCGCTGGACGGCCAGCCTCAGACGAGCATCGTCTGGCCGCACGCCGACGACCAGCACATCCTGGTCGGGACCCAGACCGGCCGGCAGAAGTACCGAGACATCCTCGCTGACCCGCGGGCCACCATCCTGCTGCACGACAGCGCCAACCCGCGCCGTTACATCGAGGTCCGTGGCCGGATCGTCGCCACCGAGACCGGGCCGTCCGCCATCGACCTCGCCCACCTCACGTTCACCAGGTGGACCGGCGGCCCGACCCTGCGCCAGGCCGAGGGCGAACGGGTTCTGCTGCGGCTGCGAGCCGACCACATCCACCGAAAGGGCTCCCGGTGAGTTCACCCCTGTCGTCCGACCCGGCCCCGGGCCCGGCCGCCGACCGAGACCCGAACGGCGCCGCTCGCGCGGGCAGCCACGACACCTGCCCGCACCAGGAGGCGACGCGATGAGCGCGCTGTCCGGGACGCGGCTTGTGTTCGGGGCCGGTGGTGTGGTCAGCGGACTGTCGGCGGCGCAGACCCTCGATCTCGCCCAGGGGGCCGACGAGCTTGGCTACGACCTGTTCAGTCTCAGCGACCACCTGCACAGCGAGCGTCCCACCGACGATCCGTTCACCACGCTGAGCTGGCTGGCCGGCCAGACCCGCCGCATCGAACTGGCCACGAACGTCCTGGCCCTGCCCTACCGGCCACCGCCCGTGGTCGCGAAGATCGCCGAGACCCTCGACCGGCTCTCCGGTGGACGGTTCGTCCTCGGCCTCGGCGGCGGCGGGTACGACGCGGAGTTCCACGCCTTCGGCCTCACCGAACGCACCGGTGGGCAGAAGATCGTCGGGCAGCGGGAGGCCATCACGATCCTGCGAGGTCTGTGGTCGGGGAAGCCGACCACCCTGGCCGGCCAGGAGTTCTCCGTGCACGGCGCCCGGATCGACCCGCCCGCTGCCCGCCCGATCCCGATCTGGCTCGGCGCGTACGGGCCGCGCGCGCTGGCGCTCACCGGCGAACTCGCCGACGGCTGGCTTCCCTCCATCGGACGGGTCGGCCTCGACGGCGCCCGTCGGATGCGCACGGCCGTCCTGACCGCCGCCACCCGGGCCGGCCGTGACCCCGCGTCGATCGTCTGCGCCACCAACGTGATCGTGCGGCTCGGCCAGCAGGCACCGCCGGGATCGGGGGTGGTCAGCGGCAGCGTCACCGAGGTGATCGACCAGCTCGTGGACATCGTGGCCGTGGGGTTCACCGCCCTGCTACTCGCCGTGCCCACCGTCGGCGAGCTCGAGACCCTGGCCCGCGACGTCCTACCCGCCGTCCGCGCCCAGGCCGCTGCCCGCACCGCATCGTCGTAACCGTCGCCATGGCCGTCGCGGTGGCCGTCGCGGTGGCCGTCGCGGCACAGTGGCGAGCCAGCCGGCTCGGCCGGCTCATGCCGAGGGTTGTTCGGGATGTCAGGCCGGAAAACCAGAACAGCCCTCGGCATCCTCCCCAATAACCCTCGGCGTGTCGGAATCGGCCGCCGGTATGGCGGTGTCGATCCTCAGCGTGGCGGATCGGGTCTCGGCATGGCGGGTTGGTCAGACGCGACGTCGTCGATCCGTAGCTGTATGTGCCTGGTTGGTGATCTGTCGTGGCGCGCTGCGATCGAGGGAGCCACAGCGACGTTGTGGCAGTGGATGTTCGAGTGGGGCGCCAGGTGCCACCGGGGGAGGGGCCGCGTGATGGTGGCGGGGCAGTTGCTTTGTGCTCGGATGAAGTCGCGCATCGTCGTCTCGCCGGAAATGGGCGGCTAACCCGAGGCAGGTGAAACCAGGGTCGGCGGAGGGTCGGAAACGTGACGGGCTGCCGGCGGTCACCGGGATGATCCCGGCCTGGTGCTTCGTGGCACGTCATGCTGCGGGCTTCGTCACGTTTTAGCGGCGGGGTCCGTGGGAGAGGAATCCGAGGAGACCGCGGCCGCCCGATCGCGGCGGGCCGGCCGACGGACCGGGCTGTCACGATTGTCCTGCAGGGCGCTACGGGCACCGCATCGGAGCAGGTCGGGACGCCGGCCCACGGCCAGAGCGGGTGGCGTATGCCGGTATCACAGCGTGTGGGTAATGGTGGTGTGCGCAACGGTGACGGACGCCGTAGCGGTGGACGGATCAGTGCCGGTCACAGCGCTGACGGACGCGGCGCTGGCGAGCGCGGCCACGACGGACCCGGCCAGGACGGACATAATGGCAGATCCGGACCCGGAGATACCTGCCCGTCATGCATGTGTAACCGGCTGGTCGTAGCGTAGCCGGCCATGAGCGACGCGCGAATGGTTTCCGTCGGCGTCGAGGAGGAGTTCCACATCCTCGATCTCAACACCCGTCAGCTTGTTCCCCGTGCGGAGGAAATACTCGCTCGGCTCGATGGCGACTCGTTCTCCCCGGAACTGCTCAAATCGGTCGTGGAGACGAACAGTCGGCCGACGGTGGATCTGCTGGCGTTGCGGACGAACCTGCTTGATCTGCGCCGCCGGCTGGCCGAGGCGGCCGGGGAGCTGGGGCTCGGGCCGGCGGCGTCGGGCACCGTGCCGATCCTCGACGTGGACGCGCTCGACGTCTCCCGTGACGCCCGCTACGAGCAGATGACCGAGGACTATCAGATCGTCGCCCGCGAGCAGTTGATCTGCGGTGCGCAGGTGCACGTCGACGTCGCCGATCGTGATCTGGCGATGGCGGTGGTGGCCTGGACGGCGCCGTGGCTGCCGATGCTGCTGGCGCTGTCGGCCAGCTCGCCGTACTGGCTTGGCGCCGACAGCGGCTATGCGAGCATGCGCACGCTGGTCTGGCAGCGCTGGCCGACGGCGGGGGTGGCCGGGTCGTTCCGTACCGCCGCCGAGTACGACCAGCTCATCGCCGATCTGATCAAGTCCGGGGTGATCAGCGACCCGGGCATGGTCTACTTCGACGTCCGCCCGTCGGCGCACCTGCCGACCGTGGAGCTGCGCATCTGCGACGCCTGCCCGGACGTCGACAACGTCATTCTCATCGCGGGTCTGTTCCGCGCGCTGGTCTGCCGGGCGGTGGAGCAGATCGCGGCGGGCGGCCAGGCGCCGCCGCCGCGCGCCGAGCTGCTGCGCGCCGCGACCTGGCGGGCGGCCCGGTCGGGGCTGGAGGGCGACCTCGTCGACATTCTCGGCGCGGGGCCGGGGCCGGTGCCGGCACGGGCGATGCTGCGCCGGCTGCTGGAGGAGGTCCGTCCGCAGCTGGAGCAGTACGACGACTGGGAGCTCATCGACAACCTCGCCGAGCAGGCCGCCGGGCGCGGCAGCTCCGCGCAGCGCCAGCGTCGTGCGTTCGCCCGCCGTGGGCTGCTCACCGATGTCGCCGACCTGATCCTGGCCGAGACCCGGGACGTCCCGCCGGCCGGTGCGGTGATCGGTGTGGCGCCGGCGGTGTCGGCTCCCGACCAGATCGCGCCCACGCTGCTCGAGCGCTACCAGCCGACCGGCTACGACGAGGTCGTCGACGACCGCGGTGCGGTGCGGCCCCAGTACCGGGCGGTGATGCGCACCCTGGAACGGCTCGGCCCGGACATGCTCGACGAACGGGTCGGCACCCGCGAGGCCGAGCAGCACGACCGCGGCATCGTGTTCAAGGTCGCCGGGGACGAGCGCAGCCGACCGTTCCCGTTCGACATCGTGCCGCGGATCATCGCAGCCCAGGACTGGGCGGTGCTGCGCTCGGGCCTGACCCAGCGGGTCCGGGCGCTGGAGGCGTTCCTGCGCGACGTCTACGGCGAGCGCGCGGCCGTCGCCGACGGTGTGGTGCCACCCTGGGTCGTCAACGACGCACCCGGGTTGCGCCACGGCGGACGGGCGGTGGCCGACGAGGCGATCCGGGTGACCACCGCCGGGATCGACCTGGTCCGCGGCGCGGACGGCGGCTGGCTGGTGCTCGAGGACAACCTGCGGGTGCCCTCCGGGATCGCCTACGCCCTGGAGGGACGCCGGCTCGCCGAGTCGGTGCTGCCCGAACTCGGGCCGCCCAGCGGCATCCTGCGCCTGGACGGCATCCCGGCGCTGTTGCACGAGGCGCTGCTGGCCGCCGCCCCGGCCCGTCCCGGCGGCGGGAGCAGCACCGGTGGCGGCCGGGCCAGCGGTGGCGGTGAGCCGGTGGTGGCGGTGCTCTCCGGCGGGCCGGGTGACTCGGCCTACTTCGAGCACACCATGCTCGCCGAGCAGATGGGGGTGGCGCTGGTCGAACCGGGCGAGCTGCTCGTCGACGACGACGGCGCGCACCGCGTCGACGGCGCCACCCGGCACCGCGTGGACGTGCTCTACCGACGCATCGACGAGGACGAACTGTTCAACGCGGTCGGCGCGGACGGCGCGCCGCTGGGCCCGGCGTTGCTGAGGGCGATGCGTGCCGGGCTGGTCAGTGTCGCCAACGCGCCCGGCAACGGGGTCGGCGACGACAAGGTCACCTATGCCTTCGTGCCGCGGATGGTCACCTACTACCTGGGTGAGCAGCCGGTGCTCGACGACGTGCCCACCTACGTCTGCGGCGACCCGGAGCAGTGCGAACACGTGCTGGCCAACCTCGACCAGCTGGTCGTCAAGCCGGTGGACGGCTTCGGCGGCGCGGGCGTGCTGATCGGCCCGCACGCCGAGCCGTACCAGCTCACCGAGGCGCGCGAACAGATCCTGGCCGACCCGCGACGCTGGATCGGTCAGGAGGTGGTGGCCCTGTCCACCCATCCCACCTGGCATGACAGCCAGCTCCAGCCCTGCGCGGTGGATCTGCGGGCGTTCGTCTACGCCGGGTCCGAACCGGTGGTGATCCCCGCGGCGCTGTCCCGGGTCGCCCCGCCCGGCAGCCTCATCGTCAACTCCTCACGCGGCGGCGGCTCCAAGGACACCTGGATCCCGCGCCGCTGACGGAACCGCGGTCGGCGATCGGCGGTCGTCCGCGGGTGGTGAACGCCCGCGGACGCCGACGGTCGGCGCCACGTTCCCGAACGGTCGGTGACCAGCTCGGCCGCACCGGCCCGGTGGTGCCGACGGTGCGAAGCGGGGCCGCTACGGCCTGCGCGGATGTGGACCGTGCGTGACCGCAACCGGGCCGACACGACTGTGAAACGTCCGGCATCGATCGTGTGGGGACGACGAAGTCTCTCGACGCCGGGCAGGTACGTCCGGAGAAGGGATCATGCCTGATCCCAGTAACCCGACGGGAGCGCTATGTGTGGGCTTAGTGGCGAGCTGAGGTTCGACGGCCGGGCGGCCGACGTCGACGCCGTGGTTCGGATGACGGCGACGATGGTGGCGCGCGGTCCGGACGGCGTCGGGATCTGGGCGTCCGGGCCGGTGGCGTTCGGCCACCGCCGACTGAGGATCATCGATCTGTCCGAGCGGGGCGCGCAGCCCATGGTCGACAGCGAACTGGGCCTCACGACCGCGTTCAACGGGTGCATCTACAACTACCAGCAGCTGCGGGACGAGCTCACCGCCGCCGGTTACCGGTTCTTCTCCACCTCCGACACCGAGGTGATCGGCAAGGCCTACCACCGGTGGGGCGTCCGCTGCGTCGACCACTTCGTCGGCATGTTCGCCTTCGCCGTCGCCGAACGCGACACCGGCCGGCTCGTGCTCGCCCGCGACCGGCTCGGCATCAAGCCGCTCTACTACGCGGTGGACGCCGAGCGGCTGCGGTTCGCCTCCACCCTGCCGGCGCTGCTGGCCGGCGGCGGGATCAGCTCCGATCTGGACCTCGTCGCCCTGCACCACTACTTCTCGTTCCACTCGGTGGTGCCGGCGCCGCACACCATCCTCGCCGGGGTGCGCAAGCTGCCCGCGGCGACCGTGCGGGTCGTCGAGCCGGACGGTCAGTACACCGACGAGGTGTACTGGAGCCCGTCGTTCACCCGCGACGACGCCTACGCCGGCTGGGACGCCGGTGACTGGCAGGACGCGATCGCCGCCCGGCTGCGCACCGCGGTGCGCCGGCGGATGGTCGCCGACGTGCCCGTGGGCGTGCTGCTCTCCGGCGGGCTGGACTCCAGCCTGATCGTCGCGCTGCTGGCCGAGGCCGGGCAGACGGGCCTGGCGACCTTCAGCGTCGGGTTCGAGGCGGCCGGCGGCGAGTCCGGCGACGAGTTCGCCTACTCGGACATCATCGCCGAACACTTCGGCACCGATCACCATCAGATCCGGGTGCCCGGCAGCCGGCTGCTGCCCGCCGTCGACGCCGCCATCGCCGCGATGAGCGAGCCGATGGTCAGCCACGACTGCGTGGCGTTCTACCTGCTCTCGCAGGAGGTGTCCCGCCACGTGAAGGTGGTGCAGTCCGGGCAGGGCGCCGACGAGGTGTTCGCCGGCTACTCCTGGTATCCGCCGCTGGCCGACGTCCCCCGTGAGGCGGCTGTCGACGCCTACCTGTCGGTGTTCGCCGACCGGCCGCACCGCGACCTGCCGGCCATGGTGGAGCCGTCCTACCTGCTGGAACGGGACGCCAGCCGCGACTTCGTCGCCGCCCACTTCGCCCATCCGGGGGCGGCGACGTCCGTGGACGCGGCGTTGCGCATCGACTCGGCCGTCATGCTCATCGACGACCCGGTCAAGCGGGTCGACAACATGACGATGGCCGCCGGCCTCGAGGCCCGCACCCCGTTCCTCGACCACGAACTCGTCGAACTCGCCGCGGCCTGCCCGCCCGAACTCAAACTCGCCTCCGGCGGCAAGGGCGTCCTCAAGGACATCGGGCGCCCGCTGATGCCGGTGGACGTCATCGACCGGCCCAAGGGCTACTTCCCGGTGCCGGCGATCCGTCACCTGAACGGCCCGTTCCTCGAGCGGGTCCGCGAGGCGCTGTTCGACCCGGCGGCCAAGGCCCGCGGGCTCTACCGGCCGTCCTGGGTGCAGTCGATGCTCGCCGCCCCCAACGACAACCGCACCACCCTTGGGGCGAATGCGCTCTGGCAGGCTGCGCTGCTCGAGATGTGGTTGCAGAATCATGGCCTGACCTGATCCGACCGACCCGACCGGCCAGCCCAAGCCGAGCCGAGCCGATGCCGTAGGGAGTTGAGATGACCCGAGCCTCCTACCCCGAGGACCTGACCGCGTCGACGCAGGCCCTGGCCCGCGATGTGCCGGCGCAGCGTCCCGCCGTCCTGGACGTGCTGGCACCGCTGCCGACGGACCTCCCGAACGCCTGGGCGACGGCGGTCGGCGTGCGCGCACCGGCCCTGGCCGCCGACGGTCGGCTCGCCTACATCGCGGACGGACCCACCGGCCCACGGCTGTGGGTCCGCGCGATGGCCGTGCCCGCCGGATCCGGCAGCGTCGACGGTGCCGGGAACATCGACGGCGCCGGGGCTGTGGGCGGCGTCGGGGAGGGCGGTGCCGACGGTGACGGTGTCGGGTACGGGGTGGCCGTCGACACCGGGCCGGGGCATGTGCGGGCCGCGATGTGGTCACCGGGCGGGGAGCTGCTGGCGGTGCAGGTCGCGCCGGGCGGCGGGGAGCTCACCGAGGTGCGGATCGTCGATCCTGCGTCCGGGCTCGGCGCGGGTGGCCGTCCCGGCGGGGCATGGCGGCTCGCGGGCGGCGACGGATGGGCCGCCGCCCCGGCGCGGTGGACCACCGACGGCCAGGCGCTGCTGGTCACCGAGTCCGACCGGACCGACCCGTCCGGACACACCGTGGCAGTGCTGATCACCCTGGACGGACGGCGGGTCGTGCTCGCCGAGGGCGTCGCCCTGCAGATCCTCGATGCCGTCGCCATCGCGGATGGCCACCGACTGCTGCTGCGGGAGGGGCCGCGGGGGGTCCGCCGGGCCCTGATCGTCGACGCCCGGCTCACCACCGCGGCCGAGGACGGCACCACCTACGCGTCCTGGGAGCTGCCGGGCGGGCGGGCGACCGTGCTGTCCGGCCGGTTCGTCGCCGGCGGGCACCGTGCCCTGCTCGTCACCGATCTCGGCGGTCGTGAGCGCGCCGCCCTGCTCGACGTGGCGGTCGACGGTCCGGGCCCCGCCCGGGTGCTCGCCGCCCGCCCGGACGCCGATGTCGAACGCATCGCCCTGCTCGACACTCCCACCGGACAGGTGGCCGCCCCCCGCCCGGAACTGGCCGGTGTGGAGCTGGTCGACACGGCTCTGGGCGGGATGGGTCGGGGCGGGACGGGACGGGGCGCGACGGCACGGGCCGAGGCGGAGCTGATCGGGACGGGGCTGGGCGCCGCCGGCCTGGGACGGGCCGTCGTCGCGTGGAACGTGGCGGGACGCAGCGAGCTCACCGGAGTGGATCTGTCCACCGGCGAGGTCCACCCGTTGCCCGCCCCGCCGCGGGCGGTGATCACCGCGCTGCTGGGTCGCCCCGGTGGACGGGAGCTCGTCCTCGCCGTCGAGGACGCCACCGTGCCCGCCGAGCTCTGGACCTGCCACCTCGGCGCCGACTCAGGAGATGCCGACGCGGGGGATGCGCGGTGGGGCGCCGTCCACCGATGTCTGGTGTCGCGCGCACCCCGGCAGCCGCGCGCGCTCGTCGAACCGGAACCGCGCACCCTGGTCGCCCATGACGGGCTCACCCTGTCGGGCTTCTGGTACCGCCCGCCGGCGCCGTCCGGGCCGATGCCGACCCTGATCTACCTGCACGGCGGGCCCGAAGCGCAGGAACGGCCCACGTTCAACCCGCTGATCCACGCGCTGAACGCCCGGGGAGTCGCGGTGTTCGCGGCGAACGTGCGCGGCTCCACCGGCTACGGCCGCTCCTTCGAGGAGGCCGACCATCTGCACCACCGCTTCGACGGCATCGAGGACGTCGCGAGCTGCGTGCGCGATCTCGTCGCCGCCGGACTCGCCGACCCACAGCGCATCGCCGTCGCCGGCCGGTCCTACGGCGGCTACCTGACGCTGGCCGCCCTCGTCGCACACCCCGAGCTGTTCCGCGCCGGCGTCGACGTCTGCGGGATGGTCGACCTGGAGACCTTCTACCAGCACACCGAGCCGTGGATCGCGGCCAGCGCCGTCACCAAGTACGGTGACCCGCGGACCGACCCGGCCCTGCTGCGGGCGCTGTCCCCGCTGCACCGGATGAGCCGGCTCGCCGCACCCCTGCTGGTCGTGCACGGCGAGAACGACACGAACGTGCCCGTTCACGAGGCCGAGCAGACCATCGCCGCCGCCCAGGCCCGCGGGGTGCCGTGTCGTTACCTGCTGTTCCCGGACGAGGGCCACGAGGTGGTCGGACTCGCCGGCCGCCTGCGGTTCGTCCGTGAGACCGTCTCCTGGCTCGCCGCCCAGCTTCTCGCCGATCGCCAGTCCGAGGACGCCGTCGCCTAGACACCTCCACCCGCCGTGCCGCCTGGCCTCATCCACAGGCCACATCCACCAGGCGAATCCGTCAGTCGAATCCGTGGATAGCGGGTGGAGTCGGCACGTCACACCGGGTGGGCGAAGCGCTCCCAGGAAGGTACTGACAGAATACGGACCGTGAAGATCGAGGAGCTGGAGGCGGACCGGACCTGGCTGGCGTTCGACCCCATGCGACAGCTACGACCCCACCTGACCTCGACGGGGTTCGTCCGCCTCGTCAACGAGGTGCAGCGCCCCGAGGGCTACCGGCTGATCGCGTCCTGGGACGGCGAACTCGGCCGGGTCGCCAGCGCGCTCGGCTTCCGCCAGGTGACCTCGCTGGCCAGCGGACGGCATCTCGCCGTCGATGACCTGACTACCATCCTCGTCGCCCGCGGCCGCGGCCACGCCACCCGCCTGCTCGCCTGGGCCGACCGGGAGGCCCGCCGTCTGGGCTGCGAACACATCCAGCTCGGCATCGATACCCACCGCCACGAGGCCCACCGCTTGGCGCTGCGCACCGGCTACGCCATCTCCACCTTCGGCCTCACTCGCCGCCTGTGAGTCGCTGGTCACCGACGCGTGTTGTTCGGCTGTGTCCGCAGCCATCGACCCCATCGAGTCCGACCGTTTCCTGCCCCCGGAGCTGACCCGAACATGAGCGGGAGGAACTGCCAGACGTCAAAGCGCTCGACGCCGTGACGGCTGTCGCGATGGGTCAGCCGCATCTCCAGGCCATCCCCGCGAAGCTCGCCCCAGTAGTCGACCTGGCCATGCTGACTGGTACTGCTGACCGTGATCTGCTGCCCGGCGATCCGGTAGTGGCCGCCGACGGGCGGCCGGGGCACCAGCATCTCGGCCACCGCGGGCAGCGACTGGTTGCTGGTGGTTCCGCACGCCGAGCCGTGGCTGAAGAAGCGAAGGTAGAAGTTCCACCCCGGCTCCGGCCCGGCTGCCACATACAGCCCGTCGAAACGCGGCGCCACCTGCGCGATCCGTGGCAACGACGGTAGCGTAGGCAGCGGCGGCATCGACCAGCCCTGCGGGTTCTGCGGAAAGACCATGGTTCCCCCCAGCCATGCGACGAGAGATCAGCGGTGCGCGGCGAGTGCGGCCCTGCTGAGGCGATCTGCTGCTCGGGTCGTTTCGGGAAGCCGGTACTTCGGGCATAGTTCGAGAACCCACCGGCAGGCTGAGTCGAGATTGGACCGGTGCCCTACCGATAGGTACACCTCCCGAACGCCATCGCGAGTGCGAAGCGCAGCCCCGACGGGCTCCCCGTCGAGCAGGATTTCTGTGCGCTCGCCACGCCGCTGCCCAGGAGAAGTGTGTGTGCCGACGAAGGGTGTCTTTGCAACCCCGATCGTCGGTAGATTAAGGGTGATGCCGAGATGGCAGGCCAGCCCGAAACGCCGTGGGTGGGCGATCCCGTGGCCATCGCAGAGTACCAGGTCGGGGGGTGTCGACAGCTTCGGAAGCACCTCGTCCCATGCGTCGAGCAGCGGCGGCAGCTCCCGAAAGGAAAGCAGCCCGGGAACATAGGGGAATGCTGCCCGGCCCACTGTCGTCGCTGAACCGACGACCTCCCAGGTCGGTGCTGCAAGGATGACGACTGCGCCGGCTACCACGTCGGATTCGGTGTCGTAGGCGACGTCAAATCCGGCGACTGTCGTGACTTGATCCGGACCGGCAACATCGGCTTGGACGTGCCCCCTCAGCTGAAGCTGCAGTGCCTCCGCCTCCGCGATTTGCAGCACCATTTCCTCTGCGGCGTGCATCGCAAGGATCCCTCGCTGTCATCGCTCGACGTCTGGAACTTCCGGGCCTGGAATTATTTTACTCGAGCGCCATCCTCCGCCCACAGGATCTCTTCCAGAACGACACCCCTCCTGTATCGCGTCTCGCTTTTTAGCTGACCATTGGGGAACCAGGTCCGCCCGACCCCCTCCCAGCCTCCGTCTATGTTCTCGTGTTCCGACTTGATCGATCCATCGGCGTAGAACGAACGTTCTACGCCGCTCTTACGGCCGCCTTTGTAGGTCTCCGTCTTGCAGATCTGGCCGTTTTTGTAGTAGTCGACCGCCTGGCCGGTGAAAAGCTTTCCTTCGAAAGTGACGAACAGATCGTCTGTGTATTCTATGTCGTCCATGTTCACGGTCTGGCTGGAATTTACTTCCATCGCCTACCTGTCTGTCAGTCGATTTGAAATTTTCCCCGGAATTGATTCTACCCCTTCACTGTCGCCAAGTATAGCAGTGCAGTTCGCGCAGCATGGAGCTGCCGACTTCTCGCTCGGCCGGTACGGGAAGTAGTTGTCGACAGTCATTTCGTGGAGTGAATCCGATGTCGCCGGGTATCCCAGCGCCTCTCGGTCGTGCAGTGCGCGGCTCGCATTGTGTACTTCGGCGTGGGTTCCTGCGACGCTGAAGTGCGGATACCCTCCGCGTGTTCCGTCGCTGTACTCGTATCCCTCGGGATTTCCTTCGGCTGTCCTGTTCAGTTGGTCCAGGCGCTCCTGTAAAATCGGGTGGAGGTCTCGAGGTGGCTCGGCGCTGTTGACGGACTCATACAGGCGTCCGGTGCGTCGGTCGAGGAGATCAGACACAACTGGAGCTACCTCCGATCGTGGGATGGATCCATTCTCACGGGCGTCCTGATAGCCTTGCCGTCGCTCGCCGGCAAGCTGGTGAAGATAGTCATTCGCGGACCTCCCATCGATCGAGTCGATCAGACCGTCTGGCCCTCGTCGGACCTGGTCTTCACTCAGCGTGGGTAGGAGTTTTTCTCGATCAAGTGGAGATCTGGTCGGGGAAATTTCGCCGTGCCGGGGAGATCCATCTGCCGGGTCTCGGGCAGATGTGCTTTCTGGTAGTCCTTCGTTTGTGGTCGTCTGATCTGGCTGATGAGGCTGCGGGCCGAGCGGTGGGTCCCTGCGGCCGGTATCGACCAACCGGTCGGCGACAGCTTGTGCCGGGATGTCGGCTGAAGGCGGTTCGGTGCTGCCGTCGCCACGTGCGGGGGGCTCATCGACTTCGATGCTCTCCTCGGAAAACTTGCTGACCAGCGGCGAGGGCTCGGCCTCGTGCAGAGGACTCGGCTTGCTGAGAGGCCACACCACATCGTTATGCCCCTCGTCCGGCGCAGGCGGATCGCTCTGCCTGAGCGGCTCACTTCCAGGATCTCCCGAAGGCATGAGGGTCGGGTGCTCGTGGACAGTCTCGATACTTCTGACCGACTCCCGCACCTCGGCTGTTGTCACTGGTGCCCGTGTTGTCGAACCGGAATTTTCGCTGCTGGTAGCAGCATCGGTTGAACCGTGTACGGAACCGGACTCGGGATTCCGGGCGTGTTGGGGTCGGGCGTCTTGGGGCACCGTGCTGTCCGTCGTGCTCCTGCGTTCGTCCAGCGCGGCCTGGAACTCGGGTTTCGGCTCGAGACCCTGGCGCGGTGGCTCGAGGCCCTGCGGTTCGTGGTCCGCGGACTGTTGTGGTGTGGCCGGCCGCTCGGTGTCGGTCTCTTCGGTGCTGCGCGGGACGGACTCGAGCGGCGCGCCGTCCTGCTGCTCGAGGCTGGGGGGTTGCTCGCCGTCCAGCGCGGTAGCCTTGTCCTGAGCGGTCCGCGCGGCTGGCTGAAAAGCGGGTATGTCGGTGCGCTTCGGAGCCTCACCAGGCTTGGGCCGAGCGGTCCTGCCGTCGTCGCCTGATGACGCAGCTTCGTGGTCTCCGGATTCCGCAGTGCCGGCACCGTCGAGCACGGCAGCCTTGTCCTGAGTGGCCGTCGGAGCCGAGGATGTGCCCTCGCTTTCGGGCTCAGGGGCGGCGTCGCCAAGGGACCTGCTGCCCTCTTGGTGGTCGCCGGTGTCGGTCGGGTTCTCGCGGACCGTGCCCAGCCGGTCGGTGTCGGCTTCCTGAGCGGATCTCGGACCGGCCTCCCCCCTGCTGCCAGCTGTCTGTTGCTGCTCGTGTCCGGAGCTCTGGACACGGTCGCCGCCATCCAGTGCGGCGGTTTTGTCTCGGGTTGAGGTGTCGGGTGGAGGCGGCGGTGGGGGAGGAGGCGGAGCGTCGGTCGTCGACGGAGTATCGGTGGCCATCGGATGTCAGCGCCCTTCACCGGCGACACGGGATTTCGGCACGCTCGTGACCTGGAATCGGATGGGCGGCCAGGGCGCCGGAGCATTCCGTCGTAGCGGCTACTGGCTTTCGAGGGCGAGGCTGGCCGATCGAATTGTTTCCTTCGCTGGCGCCACGTAGCGGAAGTCCCGGCTGCGAAGATAATGGAGGAACTCCGGTTCGGGTGGGAGTTCGTGTTCTTCCAGGTAGTAGGCGACGGAGGCACTCCACACCCACTCGCCGTCCGTGTGAAACGCAATCGGGACGGACTTTCCACGGCTGGCGTCGAGACGATCCACTGACCGTCCGGCGGCGCGCAGGACGACCGCACCCCCGTCGAGATAGGCGAGGAGCTTCGATCTTTCCGAGCCGGCTGGAAGTGCGGGACGATCGCTGACGAACGGAGTGCCGTCGCGGGTTCCGTCGAAGAGCTTTGCGATTTTGAAACCGTTGATGACCTCAGGCATTCATTTCCCCTTTCGGGTCGGGGTGGAAATCGATCCATATTCCGTCGTAGGGAACTGTCTGTACAAGGCGACCGTATTCGTTCTCGGTCATCGACGTCGTCCAGACCCTACCGGTCTCCTGGTCGGAGAACGCGAGTTCGGTAGGTGCCGTGACCACGACCCCCAGCTCGTTGGCCAGCTTCTGCGCTACCGGGTCGTCGCCCTGGCCGGTCTCGCAGGACATGAGTCGTACCGGTCGGCTCTTCCAGGCATCGTCCCGGCGAATAAGGGAGGCGAGGTCGCTGGCGTCGAGGTCGACGTTGCCGACGTGGAACGCGTCAGGGCTGCCATGCAGATCCGCGGTGTAGCAGCCTGGCTCCGTATCTGCGGTGGCGGCAGCTCGGCGCATCGTGTGATCCGTGACAGAGTAAAAGGCGCGGCCGTCCGACGTGGCCTTGCTGGTGTGCCAGATCCACGCCATGCGCAGGCCGGACACCTCGGAACTGTCCGGCTTACGGGCAGCATCCCGGTCTCCCGTCGGCCCGCCTTTGTGCGTGTCCGCTGCGTTGTGTTCGACCGGAGGCGGGTCCTCGCTGTCGGAGTCGGCTGAGGGCTGTGTTGCCGGCCCGTCCGACCACTGCGGTGTCTGCGGTGGGTCCTCCAGGCCAGGCTGTTGTGATGGCCGGTCGACCTCGGGCTCGGTTGACCCGGTCCGATCGGATTCGGCTGCAGGTTGTTCTCCCACCTGGTCATGGCCATCGGCCATGGGAGCGCGGTCACCGGCGTGCTCTCTCGAGCCCTCGCCCGTGGCCGGTGCGGTCGCACGGTTGCCGGGGACCGAGCGAACATCGGGTTCCCTGGGCTCGAGGTCGGGTTCGGGATCTGTCGCTCGGGATTCCTCCCGCAGTTCCTGGCCCGGAAGCGGCGCATCCTCGGGTGTATCTCGATGGGCGGTCGGTGCATCCGACTCCGGTGATGCTGGAGTGGTACCCGGGTCTGTGCCGGTGGCCGGATCGGCGGGATCGGCCCGGCGGGCGTCGATCGCGACTTTACGTTCATCGAGGGCGGCCTGGAACTCCGGCGTGGGTTCGAGACCCTGACGGGGCGGTTCAAGGCCCTGCGGTTCGTGCTCCGCGGGCTGCCGAGTGTCGAACGGTGTATTGCCCTGATGCTCGAGACCTGAAGGTGGGTCACCGTCCAACGCGGCAGCCCTGTCCTGTGTGGTCTGGGGGGCCGGTTGCACGGCAGGCGTGTCGGTGGGCTTCGGCGTCTCAGCGGGCATTGGCCGGAGGGTTCTCGCGTCATGCCCGGACCGTGTGGCCTCGTGCTGGCCGGAGGCCCCGGCGTCAGTCCTGGCACCGTTGCCCGAGTCGTCCAGCGCGGAAGCCTTTTCTCGGATGCCGGTGGCTGCCGAGAAGGTGGTCTGGGCGGTTCCTGTCTGCGACTCACGGCCGGCCACCTGAGTGTCGCCTCCGGAGGGTTGAACACCATCGCCACCGTCCAGCGCGGAGGCCTTGTCCCGGGTGGAGGTATCGGGTGGTGGCGTCGGCGGAGTGTCAGTCGTCGTCGGAGTATCGGTGGCCATGACGTCAGGTCCCCCCGCCCGCGACGTATGCGTCCAGCAGGCTTGTGACCTGGAAGCGCAGGGCGGCCAGGTCCGCGTCGGCACAGGCCTGGCGTAGCGCCAGGCGCAGGTGCTCCGCGGACGTGCCGCCGGTCAGGGAACACACCGCGCTAGCAAGACCGCTGGTGGCCAGGTCGCCGAGGCTGACGGCGTCGAGACCAGGGGCGTAGTACGGGCTGCGGGCGATCTCGTCGAACTGCGCGGCGATGGTGGTGCCGGTCAGGGACAGACCGCGGTGTTGCCATTCGGCAGTCAGCGGATGTGGTCGCTCCGCGCCGGGGCGGCGGCGAGCCTCGGTCAGAGCACGGCGAACGTCCTGATAGCGGTAGGAGCCGGCGGTCCAGCGGCGGGTGTCCACGGTGCCCGCATCAGAATCGGCTGGGGCGCCGGTGAGCAGCTGGCGCAGCGTCTCGTGGAGCTGGCTGGCGAAGTCGTCCGGGTCCACGTATCCGCGCAGCACAGTGGCGCGGGCGGCCACGGACCGGTCGACGGCGTGGGCGAGCAGACAGTCCCGTGTGCGGACCGGCTGGGCGAGCAGCTCGTCCCGCAGCGCCGGGGTCGGCGTGGGAGGTGCCTCGCCGAGGAGGTGGGCGAGGCCGATGACCTGGTGTGCGGCCACCGCCTCGACCCAGACGACCAGCAGCGGGTCGGCAGCCAGATGCGCGGCGTCGTTGACCTGGCCGAGTGTGCAGGCGCCGCGGGTGGTGCAGTCGGTGCCGCACAGCAGGCTGCGCCGACCCGTCAGCGGGATGTTGTCGTGGCGGGCGGCCTGCACCGACTCGCGGTGTCCGCCGGGCAGCATCCGGGTGAGGACCGGGCGGTCCATGCCGTCCACGGTGACCGCGGCCACGCCCGGGGGCAGGGCGACGACGAGTTCGGACTGTTCGTCGCGCAGGTTCATGGTGGCGCCGACGGCCTGGCGGTCCTCGGCGGAGGGCAGCCGGTGCATCACCTTGAGGGCGGTGTTCTTCAGGACGTCCGGCAGGATCTTCGAGGGGATCTGCTCGACGACGAGCACACCCTCGCCGTAGGCGCGGATCTCGGCGAGCAGTGAGGCGAACAGCTCGACGGCGGCCGCGGCCGGGCCGTCCGTGACGTTCCTGAGCAACCGATGGGCCTCTTCGACGACGAGGACGTGGCGCAGCTCGTCGGTACCGGAACTGCCGTGGCGCACCCGCAGGTGCTCGACGATGCGGATCAGGATCGCGCCGAGCAGGAACGCCTTGTCCTGGTCACTGGTGATGTCCTCGAGTTCGACGACGACGTTGCGGGTCAGCAGCGCGCCGATGTCGAGGGGATGGCCGCCCTCGAAGAACCGGCCGGGGGTGCCCTCGCGCAGCGAGCCGATCCGCACGTCGACGAAGCCACGGACGTCGGCGGTCACCTCGGCGCCGTAGCCGATGGTCTCGACCACCCGGGTGGCGGTGCGTTGCAGGTCGCCGAGGTTCGGATAGCGGCGTCGGGCCACCACCAGCGGCTCGTCGTCGCGGAACCTGGGTCGGTGCTCGGGGCGCATCCGGCCGGCGACGAGATCCCAGCCGGCGTCGGTGTAGCAGACGGTCAACGCCCGGGCCAGCACCTGCGGGAACGGCTCGTGCGCCTCGAACGCGGCCAGGAACAGGGCCCGGACCAGGTCGATGTGGCTCTGCAGCGGGAAACCCGGCTCCGGTTCGAGCGGGTTGAGCCCGGCCGGCGGCGCATCCAGGCGCCCCGGTCGGATGACGAGGACCTCGGCGTGGCCGGCGAGCCGTCCGGCCATCCGGGCGTATTCGGCCTTGGCCGGCTCCAACACGAGCCACGGGACGGGACTTGCGGCCCGCGCGAGCGACTCCAGCAGTGACCGGACCGTCTGCGACTTACCCGAGCCGGTCGCCCCGCAGACGAAGCCATGCCGGTTCAGGGTGGCGCGGGGTACCGCCAGCACGCCGGCCGGTGACCAGCCGGCGTCGAGTACCTGGCCGAGCACCAGCGCCTGGTCGCCTCCGGAGGAGCCCGCGTCGGCCCTCTCGGTGCCCGCGAGCAGGCTTGGCGCTGGCGCCATCGGTGGACGTCTGCGCAGGTCCCCTTCGGGCGTGACATCGAAGGTGTGGGCGGTGACCAGCGTGATACCGGGCAGTTCGCGCCGGGGCGGCCGGGCCAGCGCCGCCACCAGTTCGCCTCCGGCCCGGAACGGATACCGCGCCTCGACGCCGGCGGTGGCCGCGCCACCCAGGCGCGGCTCCGGTGGCTGCCCGGGTGGCCCGGCGGATCGCGCGGTACCAGCCGGTCCTGGCGGGCCAGCCGGTCCGGGCGGGCCGGGCGGACCGGGCGGTCCGGGCGGTCCGGGTCGGCCGAAGCCGGGTTGCGACGGGGCCGGTCGCACGTTGAGGAGACCTCCCCTGGCACCGGTGCCACCGACCCCACCGCCCGAGGCCCCACCGCCGGGTTCCGTACCCGGCCAGTAGTCGGCGCCGATGGCTGAACCGGGGTGCCCGTGGACGCCATAACCGGAGGTCGTCGGCCCGTGGGGACCGGTGTGCCCGTCGGTCCCCGGCCGACCACTGGCCGCTGGTCCCGCGTCCGGAGCCTGCCCGTGGTCGGGGCGGCCGATGCCGAGAGCCCGCGGTGGCGGGCCGGAACCGCCGGCTGATCCGGGCAGGTCGAGCGGTTCGAGCGCCTCGGCGAGTGAGACCGGCCGGGTGCGCTGCGCGGAGATCAGGTAAGGCAGATCGTCAAGTTCACCGGAGCCGCACAGGAGGGCGGCGGTCAGTCGGGCCTCGGTAGCCGTCGACGCACCCACGAGGACCCGCACATCCCACAGGCCGGCGGCGGACGAGCGGGTCAGCTCGCGGTACCGCGCCTCGGCGCGTTCCAGTTCGAGGCGGGCATGCCCATCCTGTTCGCGCCGCCGCAGAAACGGGATCATGCGCACCAGGTCGCCTCGCTCGGCGTCGACGACGTCGGCGGGTACCGGCTGCGCGATCACCAGCCAGGCGAAGGCGCCGGGCAGATGGGCGGCGAAGTCGTCGAAGGAGCCGTGCCGGGTCGGACCGCTGTCAGGGTCGCGACCCGTGACACCGGACCGGTCGGCGGCCCACAGCGCGTCCGCTGTTCCGGCGCACCGCAACCAGTGGGGGAAGCCGGCCATCGCCGTGACAACCTCACCGGTGTCCACCGCGACACCGGTGCTGCCCGGCGGATACAGCACCGGCACGGGCGAACTCCATCCCGCGACCCCCGGCGTGGGCGCATCCGGTGCCGGGATCGTGCCGGCCAGGGGAACGCCGGCCGTGGCCGGGCGCGCCGGCGGGAAGGTGGGCGTCCCCCCGACGAGAACCCGCAGGTGCGGATCGCCAGGCACCCGCAACCAGGCGACCGCGATCGCCGGCGGATCGACCGCACCGTCCTCGGCGGCGCAGGTCAGATCGGCGTGGGCGGCGATGAGTGCGGCGAACAGCTGCGCCGGCGCCGGGTCGGGCCCGTCCGCCGCCGCGGGAGGCCGAGGGACGGTGAGGAGTCGATGGAAACGCAACCTGTCCAGCATGCCGGCGCCCGAGCTACCACTGGCCAGGCTGCTGGTACGGGTAGCCGCCGTGACCGGATGGCTGCCCGCCCTGCCCGCCCTGCCCGCCCTGGGAGTACGGGTAGGCCCCCGGGTAGGCCTGCGGCGGTGCCTGATGGGTGGGCTGCGGCGCGCCGATCTGCTGGGTCGCGGTGGTGGCGCCGTGGGTGAGGGCACCCGGGTCCCGTGAATGCGGAGCGGCGCTGAAGTCCCGTGGTGTGCTGGCCACCCTGGGCAGCAGGACGAGGCCCGGGTTGCAGTCACCGGGACGCACGCGCCCGGGCCCGCCACCGGTGCCGACGAGGATGAACGCGGTGGCCGCGAGGCTCTGCAGGGTTGTCGGTTCGACCATGAAGTCCTTTTCCCGTTGCATGGTCGTGCCGGCGTTCTGGTTCACGGTGTTCGACACGTTGACGGTGTTCGTCCAGGACGCCGAGTGCGAGGTGGTGGTCGACTGGTTCCAGTTGTCGCCGCTGGTGTGCCCCCCAGCTCCCAGCCCGCGGCTGCCGCCGGTGCCTTCGGTGTAGGAGGTGCCGTCCTGCTCGCCGTAGCTGTTGGCGAAGCCCTCGGTGAAGCTGGTGCCGACCTGGTTGGTCACCTGGGAGAGCACGAAGCGGAAGCCCCGGCCGATGTGCTCGGCAGCGGCGGCGGCCTCGCGGGCATTGCCCAACCGCATGAAGATGGCGGCGCTGTGGCCGGTGCCGATGAGCGCCTGCGCATCGTTGCTGAGGCTCTTGAACAGCAGGATCAGCCGGACCTGGGCCCGCTCGGCCTGCTGGGTCAGGGCGGTCAGGGTCTCCTGGCCGAGCTGGTCGGCGCCGGCGATGACGGCGACGTCACCGACGTCACCGTCCATCCCACGGGCGTCGTTGCGAAGTCGGTAGAGCAGGGTCTGCACGAGGACCCGGTCGATCAGCAGTTTGCGGCGCGCCGAGCTGTCACGGCCCGCGCTGGTTGTCCCCAGCACCCGCAGCCCGCCGCGCGGCCACCACCGCGCCGCCGGATCGACCTCCGCCGCCTTGCTGGTGGCAGCCGCTGTGGCTGGCTCGGCGCCGGCCAGGGTCTCCAGCTCGGTGCGCAGGAAACCGATCTGCTCCGCGGTCCGCTCCCGCTGCCCCAGGTCGTGCAGGCGCTGTTGCAACGCGTCGATCTCGTACGCGTCGAACACGCCCTCGTGGATCGCGGTGCTCTGGTTGTCCAGGATGCGCAGGGCGGCGGCGAGACGAGCGAAGGTCACCGGGGCGTGGATCGAGGATGTCGCGACCCGCAGGATGTTGACGTCGATGGCGCGCAGCGCGCGGTCACCGCCGCCGCGACGGTCGGCGTCGAAGGCATCGGCCAGTAGTTCGGCGATCTCGCGGGGTTCGAGCCCGTCGAGCAGACCGAGGCGTTCCAGCGCGGCGGGCAGCTCACGGACCTCGACCGGTGACGCCTGAGCCGCGGCGTTCGCCGCCTCGTTGGCGAGCATGACCAGCCCCGCGCCGACGCTCTGTTCGGACAGGTCGAGCAGCAGGATGCCGGCACCGCCGCCGAGCAGGGATGCGCCACCCGTGGCCAGGATGCTGGTCCAGCCGGCGCCGGTGCCGCCGAAGACGTCGACCCGGGCCGGACCCAGCGGGTCGAGCGGATAGAAGTCCATCGCGGTGGCGACCCGGTGGCGCTCGGCCTCGTCATGCTGGTGAACCCGCTGCTGCCAGGCCGCGTAGACGCCCTGGAACTCGTGCTGGCGGCGGGCGAGCTCGGCCTCGTAGGCCGCCAGGTACTCCTTCTTCTGCCGGCTCAGCGCGGTCAGCGGCAGGACGTACCAGACGATCAGAGCGACACCAATGATCAGGATGAACAGCCCGCCCCCGGGTGACTCGCCCAGCGCACCCAGGCCGGAGAGGGTCAGCAGGCCACCGACCGCCGGCTTCCAGACCTTCCTCGCCAGATACTGGCGGCGGAACTCCAGCCCGCGCAGGTCCGGCGGGGGCACCGGGAACTGCGACGGCGGCTGGTGGGCCTCGGGATGGGGCACCGGCGGATGCGCCGGTGCGAACTCCCAACCCCAGCGCTCGGCCGGGCTGAAGATCCGCGCGACCAGCTCCCTGCCGAGCGCATCCGGTTGTGGTGCTGTCATGCGATCACCCGTCCGACCCCCCGATACGGATCTGCTCCGACTGAGCAGTTCTCGGATGTAACCACCATCCGTGTGCAAAGGGTAGCGAAAAACGCTATCCCTTTACGCCCCACGTATGCAGTCAGATCGGGAGAGTCATGTCCAGGGGGTGATCCCGCGCGGCCTCGCCGCAGGTCAGCGGAACCAGCCGCGGCGGCGACCGAGATGTTCGAGCTGCTGGTGGAGCAGGCCGCCGAGGGCCTGGCGGTCGAGGTCCTGGTGGGACAGGCGGAAGCGGGTGAGCTCGTCGCCGCCCGAGGACAGCAGGCCGCCGCGGCGGTCGGCCTCGAGCACGACGTCGGTGCCGGCGCCGTCGACCAGGAAGGTCACCTCCAGCTCGCGGATCCGCCGGGCGTAGTCACCGGAGGGGCGCAGTTCGATCTCCTGGTAGAACGGCAGATCCGAACCGTGCAGGCGACCCTTCTCGACATCGGCGGAGTGGAACTGGAAGCCCAGGTCGCCGAGCGCGGCCAGCACCGCCTCCTGGATCGGCAGCGGATGCACCTCGACCGGGTCGAGGTCACCCGGGTCGACCGCGCCGGGGATCGCGAGCTTCGTGCGCACCCCGATCTTCATTCCGCGCAGCTGCCAGTCACCGACCGTGGTGATCGGGGTCTGCCACGGCACGGCCAGCTCGAACCGACCGCCGATCCGCTGGCCGGGGGCCACCGTAAAGCCACCCCCGACCTGCTGGGTACCGAACGTCACCTGCTCATACCAGGTGGAGTCGTCCCGCTCGACCTCGACGGTGGCCTCCAACGAGACCAGCACCTTCTCGATCTCCTGCTCGACCTTTCCGCCGACGATGTTCGTCACGCCGGTGACAACCGTGCCCGGCTGGGCCTGCGGCCGGTCCAGCACCGTGTCCACCTCGGCCGCGCCCACCCCGAGCCGCGACATGAACCGCTTCATCACCATCGCCGTTGCTTCCCTCTCGTCCCGGCCTCATCGCCTGGCTGTCTGACTCTCTGACTGGCCGCGGCCAGGCCACGGCTGGCCGCCCGGTCGCCGGCTCGTGCCGCTCGCCCACGTCCGCGCATGCCGCGCCGACGGCTGTCCCGAGCCGTCATGGTCAAGCCTTTCATGCCAGGCCGCCGGGACGGCTGAACCGTCGCCTTCAAGACGGTCCGTGACGAAGACGACGGAGGCTGACGGGTGGGGCATCCGCCTGCGGTCAGAACCGGTACCATCCCGCTTCGTGACCTGCATCGTCGGTGTACAGAAAGACGGCCGGGTCGTCATCGGTGGGGACAGCGCCGGCGTGGCCGGCTGGTCCGTCACCGTGCGTGCGGACACCAAGGTGTTTCGCAACGGTGAGTTCCTGATGGGCTTCACCGACTCGTTCCGGATGGGCCAGTTGCTGCGGTACAGCCTCGTGCCGCCCGTCCCGCAGGACTGGGATCTCGACCGGTTCATGTCGACGGAGTTCATCGCCGTGGTCCGGGACTGCCTGCGCGACGGCGGCTTCGCCCGCAACGAGTCGGGCAACGAAAGCGGCGGGCTGTTCCTGGTGGGTATCCGCGGGCACCTGTACCGGATCGACTCGGACTACCAGATCGGCCGCAGCGTCGACGACTACTACGCGATCGGCAGCGGCGACGAGTACGCCAGCGGCTCGCTGCACACCACCGCCGGCCTCGACGCCGACGAGCGGGTCCGGCTGGCCCTGGAAGCCGCCGCCCACCACTCCACCGGTGTCTGCCCGCCCTTCCACTACATCACGTCCGACGACGTCTACGCCCCCGACGGCACCGTCCGCGCCCCCTGACAGCACGGCCCCTGACACCGGGGGCGTCCGCGGCAGCGTGGGTGGGTCAGGGCAGTTCGGCGTCGCCGTCGAGATTGGCGATCATGCGGCGCAGGACGGTGAGGGCAGCCGCGTACTGCTCGGTGGTGATGCCCTGGTGCATCTGGGCATGGGCCTGACGGGTCCGCTCGACGGCCCGTGCCCGTCCGGCTTCGCCTGCCTCGGTGAGCGTGAACACGGGTGTTCCTGCCGGCTGCGGCGAGGGTGTCAGCCAGCCACGGGCGAGCAGATCGTCGAGGACGGCGTCGAAGTCGGTGCCGAGATCGTCGAAGCGGGCCAGCCGGCGGATCAGCCCTGGCCGGTCCCACCGGGCGGGAGCTCCGGCCACATGGTTGAGGATCCACCAGTGTGGCTGGGTGAGATCGTCGACGGCGAGTTCGGCGCGGATGCGGCCCACGATCGTGCGGTGGGCCGCACCGGTCCAGTAGCCGGCCGGCTGGCGGGCCAGCACCTCGTCCGGATGGGGCGTGATGTCGGTGGCCATGGGTGCTCCCGCCGGCGACGCCCGGCAGCCCGTACCGCCGGGTGGCAACGTCGCGCTGTCGTCGGACGGTGACGCTAGAACATGAACGTGGGTTCAGGTCAACAGGGGCCCGCGGGGGCGTGCGCGGTCAGCGGCGCAGGGCCTGGGTGGCGAGGGCGGTGGCGGCGGCGCGGCCGGCCACGGGGGTGAACCGCTCCGAGGCGGTGGTGAGCGCGGCGTACTCGTCGTCGGCGAGGGTGATGTCGGCGGCCGCGGCATTGCTCTCGACCTGGGCGACACTGGACGCCCCGGGGATCGCGATCACCTGGGGATGGTGGATCGCCCAGGCCAGGGCGATCTGTGCCGGCGTCGCGTCGTGGGCGGCGGCGACGTCGCGCAGGGTGTCGAGCAGGGGCAGCACCCGGTCGAGGTTCTCGGGCAGGAACAGCGAGTTGGCGGAACGGACCCGGCCGGCGGGCCGGTGGGTGGCGGAGTAACGGCCCGACAGCAGGCCCTGGGCCAGCGGGCTGTAGGCGATGACGATCCGGTTTTCGGCCGCGGCGAACTCGAGCAGCGCGGCGCCCCTGCGGGGCCGGGCAAGGCTGTACTCGACCTGGTTGGACAGCACCGGCGCACCGAGCGCCGCGTCCGCCTCCTGCCAGCGTTGCAGCGAGTAGTTGCTCACGCCGACGTCCCCGACGAGCCCGACGGTGCGCAGCGCCCGCATTCCCGGCATCGTCCACCGGTCGCGGACCAGCGGGTTCGGCTGGTGCACCTGGTACAGGTCCAGGTGACGGACGCCGAGCCGGTTCGCGCTGGCGACGGCCCGCTGCTCGACGACGGCCGCCACCGGCAGCACCGGCATGATCTTCGTCGCGAGGTACACCTCCTGGGAGGTGCCTGCGGCGAGGGCCGCGCCGAGGATGCGTTCGCTGCGTCCGAAACCGTATGCCTCGGCGGTGTCGAACACGGTGATCCCGAGTTCGAGCGCCCGCCGGACGACCTGGGCCGCGCCCTGGTCGGCGTATTCGCTGCCGTAGCCCCACTCCCGGGATCCGAACTGCCAGGTCCCCAGGCCGATCTTCGACAGGCGTTTCGGGCTGCTGCTGACGCTGTGCTCGACGTGGCGCATGCGTCCAGTCAACGCCACCGGTGCATCCAGTGGCGAGACGGCTGCCGTCCGAAGTGATGTGAACGGGCGTGCGCGACGCAGCCAGCGGCCGGTCGGGCCGGGCTGGGCGAAAACGCGAGGTGGGGTGGCCCGGGCGCGCGCACAACCGGGAGATGTGGTGGGTGTCCCGTCCACGACAGGCCCTGGATGGTCGGCGTGTGCCGTGGGGCCGGTGGGTAGCTGCTAGTTTGCCCGCAGGTCCGGCGAACATCCGGGCATGGCGTGGCCCGGCGGCCCACGGGCGGCGGCAGGCGAGTGAGGGGAGTGCCGTGGTCACCCAGTTCAGTCGCGGGCAGAAGACCCAGCTGTCGGCAGTCACCCCGAACACCGACCTGTACGTCGGCGTGCAGATCAGCGCGCCGGGGGAGTGGGACATCTCCTGCTTCGGGCTCGACACCGGTGACCGGCTCTCCGACGACCGGTACTTCATCTTCTTCAACCAGCCGTCCTCGCCGGAGGGTTCGGTCCGCCAGGTCGGTCCGCAGCCGGGCGACAGCCAGGGATTCCAGGTCAGTCTGGACCGGGTGCCGGCGTCGATCGGCCGGCTGTCGTTCTGCGCCGCCCTCGACGGGGCGGGCAGCGCCGCGGCCATCGCCTCCGGCTACCTGCGCATCGTCGCCGGCGGGGTGGAGGTGCTGCGCTACGCGTTCACGGGTGCCGACTTCACCAGTGAACGTGCGGTGATGATCGGCGATGTCTACCGCAAGGGCGTGTGGCGGGTCGCCGCGGTCGGCCAGGGTTTCCAGGGCGGGCTCGCCGAACTGATCCGCTCCTACGGCGGCGAGGTCGCCGACGAGCCCGAGGCCGCCGCGCCGCCGCCGCCCCCACCCCCGGCCCAGCCGGTCCATGACCGGCACAAGGCGCAGCCGCCCGCCGCGCCGCCGCCACCCCCGCCGCCGTCCGGTGGCCAGCCGGGCTATGGAACGCCACCCGGCCAGCCGGGCTATGGCGCCCCACCCGGCCAGCCGGGATACGGCACCCCCCCAGGTCAGCCGGGATACGGCGGCACCCCATCGGGTCAGCCGGGTCAGCCGGGTCAGCCGGGCTACGGTGGCCAGCCCGGTTACGGCGGTCAGCCGGCGCCGGGCGGGCAGCCGGCCTACGCCGGCGCGGCGGCGGGTGGCATGCCGGGCGGCCAGCCGCCGGTGCCCGGTGCCGGGTTCGGTGGGCCGGAGCCGCTGCCGTCGCAGGTGCAGCCGACCCAGCCGGGGGCGCTCAACAGCCTCGCGCCCTACCGGGAGCGCCCGACCGCCGGTCGCTGGACGCAGCAGAACGGCAAACTCGTCAAGGTGACCCTGGGCGAGGACGCGCTGGCGCTGCGCGGCGCCATGGTCGCCTACCAGGGCGACGTGGAGTTCGACTACAAAAGCGGCGGCCTGCGCGGCATGATCGAGGGCAAGCTGACCGGCCAGAAGCTCAAGCTGATGACCTGCAAGGGCGTCGGCGAGGTCTTCCTCGCCCAGGACGCCGCCGACCTGCACATCGTGGAGCTCGGCAGCTCGTCGTTGTGCATCAACGCCAACAACCTGCTGGCCATGGACGCGACCGTGCGCACCGAGGTACGCCGGATCGAAAGCCCCGGCATTCCCGGTGGCGGCCTGTTCCATTTCGAGGTGTCCGGCCCGGGGTCGGTGGTCGTCATGACCAGGGGCACGCCGATGACGCTGCCGGTGGCCGGACCGACGTTCGCCGACATGAACGCCCTGGTCGCCTGGACGACGGGGATGCGGGTCAGCGTCTCCACCCAGGTCCGGATCTCACGTCAGATCTACGCTGGCAGCAGCGGAGAGGCACTGGCCCTGCAGTTCATGGGCTTCGCCGGGCACTTCGTCGTCGTCCAGCCCTACGAGGTGTGAGCATGTACGGCAGCCTGATGGACCACTACGGGCCGACGCCCGTCATGGAACGGATGAGCAAGCACGGCTCCAAGATCGTCAAGGTGGTGATGAATCCCGGGCAGGACCTGTTCGCCCGCACCGGGTCCATGATCGCCTACGAGGGTCTGATCGACTTCAACCCGCAGCCCCCGCAGCTGGGCCGGATCGCGTCCTCCTGGGCGACCGGCGAGGGTGTGCCGCTGATGACCGCCACCGGGCAGGGCCTGCTCTACCTGGCCGACTACGGCAAGGAGGTCATCGTCGCCCAGCTCGCCGGCGAGGGCCTGTCGGTCAACGGCAAGAACATCCTGGCGTTCGACGCGTCGTTGCAGTGGAACATCGAACGGGTCCGGGGCATCACGATGCTGTCCGGGATGGGCATGTTCAACGTGGTGCTGCGCGGCCACGGCTGGGTGGCGCTCACCGCGAAGGGCAACCCGATCGTGCTCGACACCCGCGAGGCCCCGACCTTCGTCGACACCGACGCGCTCGTCGCCTACACCGACGGCCTCCAGGTGCAGCCGCGGCGCACCGCGCGCCTGGGCGGGCTGATCGGGCGGGGCTCCGGCGAGGCGTTCCAGCTCGGCTTCTCCGGGCAGGGTTTCGTCGTCGTCCAGCCCAGCGAGGACGAACGCCCCACCATGTCGCTGCGGGGTTAGCGGACATGCGCCGCGGCAACCGAATCCAGTGGATCCCCTGCCGGCCGGGGACGGCGGAGAGGACGAGGACATGACGCAGGGTGGGTACGGCAATCATCCCGGCGGACCAGGCGGCTACCCCGGCGGGCAGGGCTATCCGCCGCCCGGGCAGGGCTATCCGCCGCCTCCGCCCGGGCAGGGCTACCCGCCACAGCCTCCGCCCGGGCAGGGCTATCCGCCGGGAGGTCAGGGGCCAGGTGGCTATCCGCCGGCCGGGCCAGGCCAGGGCTATCCGCCTGGGCCAGGCCAGGGCTATCCGCCTGGGTCAGGTGGCGGCTACCCGGGTGGGCCCGGCACGCCACCCGGTGGGCCGGGTGGGCCCGGGGGGATGCCGCCCGGCGCGGGCGGACCAGCCGGGGGGATTCGCTCCAGCCTGCTGGACAATCCCGAGCGGCAGTCCAACGAGCCGTTCTCGCTGCAGAACTCCAAGCTGCTACGCGCGAACCTGGGCCCGAGCGGCATGCGTGAGTTCTACGCCCGCAAGGGTGCCATGGTCGCCTACCAGGGCGGCGTGAACTTCGACGCGCACTGGGAGGGCTGGGGCGGGCAGTTCCGCAGCTTCTTCAGCGGCGGTGAGGGCCTGAACCTGATGAAGGTCTCCGGCTCGGGCAACGTCTTCCTCGCCAACCAGGCCCAGGACATCCACCTGCTCGACCTCGACGGTCGTGACGGGCTGACCGTCGACGGCAAGAACGTGCTCGCCTTCAGCACCGAGCTCAACTGGGACCTGGTCCGCGTCGACACCCAGGTCGGCATCGCCGGCGTCGGGTCGTACCAGATCGAACTACGGGGCGCCGGACGGGTCGCGGTCTGCACCTCGGGTGCGCCCCTGGTGATGCGGGTGACCTACCAGAACTACTACTTCGCCGATGCCGACGCGGTCGTCGGCTGGTCGGCGGGCCTCCAGGTGAGCATGCAGGCGGCGGTGACCTCCTCGTCGGTGTGGCGGCCGCGGGGCAACACCGGTGAGAGCTGGCAGATGCAGTTCAGCGGCGACGGCTACGTCATCGTCCAGCCGTGTGAGCTGTTGCCGCCGTACAACGCGCTGGCGGGGGCCGGTGCGGCCGGCCACTTCGGATTCGGTGACCAGGGCTTCCAGGGCAACCAGCTGGGGGGCCACGGCGGCGGTCAGCAGGGTGGGCCCGGCGGCGGGTTCGGCAACCTCGGCGGCCTGGGCGGCCTGTTCGGCAACCGCTGAGCAGGTGGCTGGCGCGGCGCGGTGCGTCGTGGGCGGGGCAGGGCGGCGGGGCGGGACAGCAGATACACGCCGCTGATCACGAGTCCCGCCGCGACGGCCACACCTGCGGTCACCCCGGGTTGCCGAGGTGTGGGCACGTCGAACACCGACAGGCCAAGCGCGTAGGCCGCGGTCGGATTGGTAATGGTCATTGCGGTGATCGCCGCGGCCAGCGGGCCCACCGCGAAGGCCGCCTGACCCAGCCACAGGCTCGTCAGTGTGACCCCGCACAGGGCATATGCGGGCCAGCGCGTGACTGTTGCGTGCAACCCGTTTGTGAGGGTTACGTCGGTGGTCTCTTTGAGCAGGAGCGCGCTCAGCGCGTAGAGCAGGCCGGCCGCCGTGCCGAGCAGCGCCGCCCGCGCCGCCGGCCGCCGCGCGTACGACACCCCGACCAGCGTGACCACCGCGACCGCGATCGCCGCGGTGGCGATCACCATCCGGGTCCGGTCCAGCGGTGCGTGCGCGGGCGGATGATCCTGCACGGCGAGCAGCAGAGCGAGCCCGGCGCAGATCGCCGCGATCGCCCACCAGGCCGTGCGGGCCATCCGTAGCCGGGTTCCGACGAGCGCCAGCGGGAGCGCGAAGACGAGCTGGGTGACCATCAGCGGCTGCACCTGCGTGAGCGTGCCCAGGTGCAGGGCCGCGGCCTGCATGAGAAATCCCGCGAGGTTGAGCAGCCAGCCCACCAGCCACAGGGGCCGGGTCACGAGGTCGAGGAAGTGGCCTGGTCCGGGCACGACGGCCCGCGCGTCGTCGTCGGCGACGTAGTGGCTGCGTGCGGCGGCGCGCTGCTGCACCGCCGCGGACGAGGCCAGCAGGAACGCGGCGAGAAGCGAGAGTGGAACGAAGGTGGGCACCGGCGACCGCGGCAATCAGAGGGTGACGCGACGGTGGGAACGTGCGGGTCCGGACGACCGGGACACATCGACCGGACCGGAAATGGTGGACACGATGGCGCGAATGTACCGGTCCGGCGCCGGCCGCGGGGGTAACCACGAACACCTGGCCAGGGCATGCACCCCCCGATTCGGCTAACCGTCGCGGTGTGAGCGCATCGGGCTGTACCCGGGCCATCCCTTCGTACCGTGTCAACTGCCCGCAAGAACCATGACGACGCGGGACCGATCGGGCCTGGACGCCTCTGCCAGAAGTAACGGGGGCGGGTCCTCGGTGACCTGTTCGGGGGGGAAGGACGGCGATGCTGACGCCGGCAATGATCCTGCTGGGATTTCTCGTCGCGCTCGCGGCGGCGGAGCGGCGCTTGCGCCGACGGACCGCGAGGACGGCGCTCCCACGCCACTGTCCACCAGAAGACGTCTCCACACGCGCGCAGCCGTCCCAGGACGGCGCACCATCTGACCCGCGACCCACCACCGGGAGTTCGAGCGAGGGTGCCTCCTCGCTGGCCAGCGTCTCGCTGCCGGCCAGCACCTCGATGACGACGACCCTGACCCCGTCGGTCACCGAGGTGATCCCGCCAGCTCCCGCGGTGGGTTCCCGTCCGCTCGATATAACCTCCTCGGCCAGCGTTGCCCCGCTCGCCGAGGCCCCTCCCGCGGCGGAGGTGGCACCGGGTAGCGACACCGGTTCGCTCACCATCCCGATGATCAGACGTGCCGCCCTGCCCACCGCGAGCACCGGCACCATCCCGGAGGGAACGCCCGAGCGGCCAACGACGCCACCGGCATCGACGCCAGCTGGGACACCGCCGACGACCGCCCCGACGACCGCCCCGACCCAGCGTCCGTCGATCCCGGCGCTGCCGCACCGACAGCGACCACTGACGCCGCCGACCGTCCCCGGACAGCGCCCGGCGATACCACCGCGACTGCCCCGACAGCGGCCACCGGGCGCCGCGCTGCCGCCCTGGCATCCCTCCTTCCCGACGCTGCCGCCCCGGCCCGCGCCCCGGCCCGCGCCACCCACGGCCGGCCAGCCATCGGCGCACCTGCCAGCGCGGCCGCCACGTCGGCCGGGATCCTCGGGGCCGGGTCAGCCGCCCAAACCGTCCTCGGGTATCCCCCCGCGGCCGGACATCCCGTCGCAGTCCGGTCCGCCGGACGCGGCCGCCCGCGGGAACTTCGCCCCGCGGGCGATCAGCCCACGCCAGCCCCGCTGCCTGCGTCCGACGCTGGTGCCGCGGCGGCGTACCACCTCGACCCCGGTCACCGGCAACGACGCCGGCTGACCTCGCCCACCGCCCGGCCGCGGCGCCGTCCACGGCGACCGCCGGTGCGGCCTTGATGTCCGGACGCCCTGCCCCGCCGTCCGGCGGCTCGTCCAGGGCCGAAAACGTCCTCCCTCCCCGTCGAACCTGGCGGGGAGGGAGGACGCCGGGCTGCGCCGAAGAGCTCGGGGTCCAGCCGAAGGGCTCGCGGCTGCGCCGAAGGGCTCGCGGGTCAGCCGGCAGGCTTGCGGGTGATCCGGTAGTGCAGGACGAGAAACGGAATACCGAAGATCGCGAAGGCGTGTTCGGCGCGTAGCTCACCGTCGACGGTGTGGACCTCCAACGTCTCGGCGAAACCATGGACGGCCAGCGCCGTCAGCCGGCCATCCGAGGAGTCCCGGGTGGCCAGGTAATGGCCGGGATGGTCGAGTTCACTGCGACTGGTCAGGACGAGACCCCCACCGGGCCGGGCCTGTGGCACCAGCGTCGCGGTGAAACTGGCCTGCGGCAGCGGAAAGCCGACACTGACATAGCCACGGTCGCCGAACCGGTACGTCGTGTAGATGCCGACGTAGATCGGCTCGTCGGTGTCGGCGAACGAGCGAATCCAGCCGCGCACCGCCACCGGCGCCACCGCCTCTGACTCCACCGGCTCTGACTCCACCGCCTCCGACCCCACCGGGGCTGAGGCTGGCTGACCGGAGACCGGCCGGGCCGAGCCGGGCGGGGTGGCCGCGGGCAGGGTGATGGTGTCGATGCGGCTGTGGATGCCGCGCTGGGTCTCACGCTGGTTCATCGGCACGTTCGCCTGCCCGAGCGGGCGGGCCAGCAGCGTCCGGTAGAGCAGGTAGCCGGGGCGCACCCACATCCGCCAGCGCGGCTCGATGTCGAGGGCGAACCGGGTGGTGTGCTCGTAGAACTCGCGGACCAGCGGGTCGACGCCGGCGGGGTCGAACTCCGGCCCGGCGAGTTCCCCGAGATCGGCGACGATGCCGACGTCGGCCGCGGCAGCCTCGTACCGTCCGCCCAGCTCATCGGCCAGGTCCCGGATGTATCCGGTGCCGACCCGGCGGGCGGTGGCCTGGCGGGGCACGACGAACGGGAGGTCCGCCGGGTCCACCCGCTCGGCGAGCAGGCTGACCTGGGCGTCCCGGAAGAGCAGCGCCGACAGGGTGCGCCAGCTCGCCATCGTCGTCGCGGCGACCACCGCGCCCGGCACCGGACGTCGCCCGGGCAGCCGGGCCGCACCGGCGCCGAGGGCCGCGCCGAACAACGGTCCGAGCAGGACCTTCTGCGGACGTAGCCCGAGCAGCCCGGCCACCGAACCGGTCGCCGCCCCGACGGTGCGCGGGCTCGCACCGGTGACCTGCTCGGCGGCCCATCCGACCGGGGCCATCAGCGCCGCGGCCGTGGCGATCCGCTGCCAGAGCGCGGGGATCTCCCCGGGTCGCTGCCGGGTCCGGGCCAGCGCCTCGGATGCCCCCAGCGCCACCCCGCCGGCCAGCGCACCCCCCGCCGTGGCCCGCCGACCGCGGCCCGCGGCCAGCGCCGCACCCGCCACACCCCCGATGACCACGGCCGAGCCGACCGCCACCCGCAGGTCCGGTCCGGGCAGGTCCGGACCGGGCGGGTTCGGCTCGGGCGGGTTCGGCTCGGGGATGCGTCCCGTCTCGTCGACCGTCACGGGCACCAAACTACGACCTGCGTGGATACCGCCGGATGAGGTTGGACAGGTGCCGTCCGTGGGCGTTGCCCGCCGTGCGACCGGCGGTGGGCGCTAAAGTCCCCCGCGTGCTGATCGGTGAGGTCGAGTCGCGGTGATGGGTCGGACGCACGCGTTGAGCGGGGCGGTGCTGTGGCTGGCGGCCGCACCCCTGCTGGCGCGGGAGCAGTGGTGGGGGTCGCACGCGTTGTCGCTGTCGACCGGGCAGGTGATCGCCGGGGCGGTGGTGGCCGCGGGCGCGGGCCTGCTGCCGGACATGGACCATCCGTCGGGACGGATCGCGGGGACGCTCGGGCCGATCTCGCGCCAGTTCTGCCGGTGGGTGAGCCGGCTCAGCGGGGGGCATCGCCATGCCACCCACTCGTTGCTGTTCGCCTTCGCCATGGGCTACGCGATGTCGATGTTGGCCATCCATTTTCGCTATGGCTGGTGGGCGGCGCTGTTCATCCTGGTCGGCTTCGGGCTGCGTGGCCTTGGTCTGGACTTCGAGGGCCACGAGTTCTGGTCCGGACTCAAGGACTGCGTGACGGCCGCCGGCGCGGTCTGGGCCATGCACGACCTGGACATGGGCTTCGCCGGTTACCCCGTGGCCATCGGCTGCCTCGCCCATCTGCTCGGCGACTGCCTCACCCCACGCGGCTGTCTGCTGCTGTGGCCGGTGCCCTGGCGGATGGAGACGGTGCTGGTGCCCCGCACCGACGGCCGGGTGGAACGGCTGGTCGTCGTGCCGCTGCTGGCCTGCGCCGGGGTCGTCCTGACCGTCCAGGTCCTCAGCGGCGGCGCGCTCTACCACTGGGTGCGCTGACCAGCGGGAAGCGAGCCGATCCGCGGGTGATGTCGGTTCCGCGGGTGGTGTCGGTTCCGCGGGTGGTGTCGGGTCAGGCGGTGGCGTAGCGGTTCGCGGGGCGGGCCAGGCCGAGGTGGCCGCGCAGCGTGGTGGCGGTGTAGTCGGTGCGGAACCGGCCGCGCGCGGCGAGTTCGGGGGCGAGCTCGCGGGTGATGGCCCGCAGGTCGTCGGGCAGGACGGCGGGACGGAGCCGGTAACCGGTGATCCCCGCGTCCTGCCAGTCCAGCAGCAGGTCGGCGAGGTCCGCGGGCGTCCCGGTGAAGATCCGGGCGTCGGAGCGGTACGGCTTGTCCAGCCGCTCGTCCAGACGAGCCCGCCGGGCGGCGGCGGCCTCGGTGGTGCCGGCCAGCAGGACGTCCAGATCGGCGAAGACCTGCACGGTCTCGCCGCCCCGACCGGCCCGGTCCTGCTCGTCCCGGACCTCGGCGACGATCGACCGCGCGTGGTCGGCGTCCAACGGGGTGACGTGGACGATGTCGGCGGCGCGGGCGGCGAACCGGTAGGGGACGCTGGCGTGCGCCAGCGCGGTGACCACCGGCTGGCCCTGCGGCGGGCGCGGGGTGATCGACGGGCCGCGCACGTTGAACCAGCGGCCGGCGAACTCGATGTGGTGCAGCTTGTCGCGGTCGACGAACCGCCCGGTGGCGACGTCGCGGATCTCCGCGTCGTCCTGCCAGCTGTCCCACAACCGGCGCACGACCTCGACGTGGTCGGCGGCCTCGTCGAACCAGTCGACGAGGAGCGCCTCGTGCTCAGGGCTGGTGCGGTTGTCCCGGGTGAGCGTCACCGGCGCCCGCCGGCCGAGGTGGGGGATCTCCCCGGGCCGGCCGAGCTGAACCCGCCAGCCTGCGCGCCCGGCGCTGACATAGTCCAGGGTCGCGATGGCCTTGGAGATGTGGAACGGTTCGGTGGCCAGCGCCGACGTGCTCGGTACCAGCCCGATCCGTGAGGTCGTCGGCGCCACCCGGGAGGCGATCAGGACCGCGTCCAGACGGCCCTGGACCCGGTCGGTGCGTCCGTCCGGGCCGGAGAAACGGGCCGACTGCAGCGCGAGGGCGTCCTCGATCGTGACGAAGTCCAGCCGGCCGCGTTCGGCCTCGGCGACCAGCTCCGTCCAGTAACCGGCGGTGAACAGCTGCGCGGGCCGGGCGTTCGGCTCGCGCCAGGCCGCCGGATGCCATCCCGCGCCGTCCAGCGCGGCGGCGAGATGCAGCGGAGCCGATCCGGTCATGAGGTCCTCTTTCGATCTGGCGTCGGTACGCCGGCTCGGTCAGGGTGGCGGACGGGTCAGCCGGCGTGCCCGCGGCGGCGCCACTCCCTGGCGAGCAGTTCGTACGAGCGGACCCGGTCGGCATGCTGGTGGGTGATCGTCGTGATGGCCAGTTCCTGGGCGCCGGTGGCCTCCAGCAACTGCTCGAGGCGGTCGGCGACGGTGCTCGGCGAACCGACCAGCTGCGTCTCGGTGCGGTCGACGACCAGATCCCGGTCCTCGTCGGTCCACACATGCGCGGCGACCTGCTCCGGGGTCGGGAACCGGATGGCGCCCGCGCCCGTGCGGATGCTGCGGACCCACAGGCCGTAGCCGGCGGCGAGGTGGGCGGCCCGGGCGTCGTCCTCGGCGACGACGACGTCCGCGGAGACCGACAGATGCGGCTCGGCCAGTTCGGCGGAGGGCCGAAAGGCCTTGCGGTAGGCGTCGACCGCGTCCAGCACGGTGCTCGGGCTGTGATGGTAGGACGCGGCGAACCGCAGACCGCGTGCCCCGGCGACCTCGGCGCTCGACCCCCCCGAGGCACCCAGGATCCAGACCTCCACGTCCGCGCCCTCGCCGGGGCTCGCGTGCGCCTCCTGGCCGTCCGGCGAACGGTACGTCCCGGCCAGCAGCGCCAGGATCTCGTCGACCTGTTCGGCGTAGTCCTGGCTGTAGGCGCCGGGTTGTTGGAGCAGTCCCGTGATCAGGTTGATCTTGGCGGGGGACAGCAGCTTCGAGATGTCGACCTGCCTGGGCAGCAGCAGGCCGTTCGCGGCCCGCGCCTCGACGCTGTGATCGCCACCGCCGCGCGAGGCCCGGTAGGCCTCCAGCACACTGACGGCCGCCGCGTCACGCTGCTGGGACGCGGCGCCGTTCGCCGACCCCGCCGACCCCGCCGACCCCGGGCCGTCCGGTGAGCTCGCGGAACCGCTGGCGTCCGGCGAGTCAGGACCGGCCGCGGGGCCCTTGCCGGCCGCGGGTGTCGCCCCGCCCGGGGACGCCTGGGGTGGACGTCGGCCGAAGGACCGCCCGATACCGAGGTCGAGGCGACCTGGGTGCAGCGCCGAGATCAGGCCGAACTCCTCGACCACCGACAGCGGGGTGCGGTGGCCGGCCTGCACGCCGGCCGACCCCAGCCGGATGCTCGAGGTCGCGCCGGCGACCAGGGCGATGGACACCGCCGGCGACGAGCCGAGCACACCCGGATTGAGATGGTGCTCGGCGAACCAGTAGCGGTGATATCCGAGTCGCTCCGCGACCTGCACCAGGTCGACGGTGTTGCGCAACGCCGCGCCGCTGGTCGAACCATCACTGAGCGGAACGAGGTCGAGGACTGCCAGCGGAATCGCACTCATGGCTGGACCCTTCTTCGGCGGGCGAGAAACTCATGGCCTCGGGACGTGTCGCCGAGGGAACACGACCGGCGCCGAAGGTGCGACCGCGTGGCGGGCTTCGCACGAGGCCGAGGGGCACGACCCCAGGAACACGGCAGATGACCGGGACGGCGCAGGTCAGACGAACTGGTGGTGGCGGTGGGAGACGCGGCGACGCCAGGCGGCGCCCTGGCTGAGGCGGGGACACAGCGCGCTGGACGAGCGAAGCAGGTCGATCTGCAGCCGCCGGATCAGATGCCGGTGGGCCTGGCGGAGATGCCGGTGGCCGGCGGGCGCGGGGAGCCGGCCGGCGGGGGAGGAAACCGTTGACATGGTCATCCCTTCCCGCGGCCGAGGCCCGACGGCCGGCCTGACATCGCCCTACCGTTGCTGGGCAGCATCACCACCTGCGCCGGCCCGACTGGTGGACGGCCCATCCGCGTGGCGAACCTGATCCCGCCACGAACGTAACCCGCTGCCGGCACCTTGTCTACGGACTTGGTGGGGTTCGGGGCGCGACTGGCGCCGCGGCCGGCGGTTCAGGCTGGCGGGAACTGCCCGCCGGACGGGGGCTGGTACTGCGGGTCGACCGGGGGATCGCCCGGCCCCGGCTGCCCCTGCCAGTACTGCTGGGGGTGGGACGGGTTCTGCTGCTCCCACGGCGCACTGTTCTGCTGCTGGTACGGGGCCTGCGGATGCCACTGCTGGGGCCCGCCCGGGCCGATCGGTGGCGGCGGCGCCGCTGCGCCGGGATGGACCTGCACGTTCTGGGACCCGTGGTTCGTACTGACCGCGAGCGCGAGAGCGACCACCCAGCCGACGAGTGTCCACCCGAGAAAGATGTTGATCACGAGGACCGAGGCCGACTGGCGTCCCCGGACCAGGGCGACAATGCTCGGAAGCACATAGAGCACCACCGCTATGAGAATGAAGAATATCCCGGCTGCCTTCACGGAAATCCCCCGATCTTCGTGCGTAAGGAACGGTGCTCTTCGCGATCCAGGCAGTCGATCGTACTCTCGGCAGAGTAACACAATTGTTGCTTTCGGTACCCACTCCGTTTCTGTCATGACCATCCGTGACCATCCGTGGCCAATGTCGCTGTCCAAGCTGTCGGTCAGCGGCGCCCGAAGCTGCTGGTCAGCGACTTGTCTAGGCACGGTTACACCTGCGTGGACGCACCACCTCCCGTCGAGTCGTCACGCCGATCCGGATTGACGGCTGCGACGTCTACGCGCCGCGCCGCGGGTGTGCGACGGCGAGCACCAGGCCGTCACGGTTGACGGCTCGCACCACGTCGATGGCGTCCGTCTGGATCGAGCTCGCCCCGACGACACTGGCCTTCGACGTCGGTGTCGACGACCAGCTGGCCGCTCTTTCCGTCGTGCCGTTGATGCTGGCGACCTCCAGGGCGAAGGGGCCGCTGCCGGGAAGGCTGGTGAAGGCCGCAGCCAGCGACGTTCCCCATGGTTTCGAGGTGAGCGTGGCACGACCGGTGATCGTCGTGCCCGCCGCGGCGACGAAAGAGACTGACTGCCCCGTCGGCGCGTTGGCCGCGGGACTGTTCACGACGAGACCGATTCCAGCGCACAGGACGAGCACGGCAGCGACCGCCGCGAGGCGCCAGGAGCGGGTTCGGCGAACCGACCGTCGTTCGGCGCGCACCCGCTGGAGCAGATCGTCCAGGGAGCGTTCACCGCCCCCCGCGGGGCCCGGCAGACGTCGGAGCAGCGCGGGAACCGACGCGGTCTCCTCGAGTTCGGCGCGGCAGCCGGGGCAGCCGGCGAGATGGGCGTCGACGGCGTTCCGGTCATCGACCTCCAGACCGCCCAGGACGAAGGCCCCGAGCAGGAACCTGACCTCGTCGTGCCCGGGTGTCATCGACCGACCCCCATCTCCTCGAACGCGTCACGCAGCGCACGGATCGCATAGTAGGCACGGGACTTGACGGTGCCTTCTGGCAGCGAAAGGCGGGCCGCCGTCTCGCGTACGGTCCTTCCCTCGTAGTACAGCTCCTGAACGACGGCCCGGTGCGCGGGCGAAATACGATCCAGCGCTTCCTTGACCACCCACGCCTCGATGGCCTGGCTCACGTCGTCGACGACGGGCACGGTCGCCACGACTTCGCCGCCGTGGTCGACAAGGGACGGCCGTCGCCGCTCGGCCCGCCAGGCGTCCGTGATGACGTTTCTGGCGATCGTGAACAGGTAAGAACGAACTCCGTCGGGCCGGAGCGAGTCGAGATTGCGCCAGGCTCGCAGCAGCGTCTCCTGCGCGATGTCCTCGGCGCGGTGACGGTCGTCGACGTGCTTGCCGATGAACGACAACAGCACCCTGTGATGGTCCCGGTACAACCGGGCCATCGCTTCCTCCTCCGCGTCCGACGCTTCGAGGGAAACCCTTCTTCGCATGACACCCCTGACAGAGGACGACCCTGACGGAGAACGACGGTCGCCGCCTGCTCCTGGTGTACGACGGCCGGCTCAGTTCGGTTCAACGGTTCGAGGGAGTGGCCCTGTCGCGGCGGCCGGCGGTCCCAAGTGACGCTCGTCACCGTTGGTGTCGTTGAACCGATTCGGGACGCGGGCTCGTAGAGCTACGGGACGAATCAGCACGCGAACGCCGCCTGGCAGCGGACGCCCTGTCCGCGGTGCCGGCGCCCGAATCGGGAGACCGCATGAAGAAGATCGTTGCGATGGTTCTGTCCCTTGGCGCGACAGGACTCGTCCTGGTGGCCTGCGGCAGCGACGGGGAGTCGGCCACCGCCGCGGGCAGCACGACAGCCGCGACGACCTCGTCGGCTCCGGCGGCATCGCCGACCAGCACCCCGGCCATCGGCGGCGCGACCGCCTCCGGCCCGGCGGCCACGCTGGACGTCAGCACCAGCCGGTTCGGCACGATCCTGGTCGACGGCGGTGGTCGGACGCTCTACCTGTTCGGAGCCGATCAGGGCGTCACCTCCATGTGTTCGGAGAACTGCGCGAAGGCATGGCCGCCCTACGTCGTGTCCCAGGCGCCGGAAGCCGGTTCCGGGGTCACGTCGAGCGAGATCGCCACGACCACCCGAGCGGACGGCACCCTTCAGGTGACCTACCATGGTCATCCTTTGTACTACTTCGCCAAGGACACCACGGCCGGGGCCGCCATGGGACAGGGAATCGACAAGTTCGGTGGCAAGTGGTTCGTCGTCGGACCCGACGGCAACCCGATCGAAGGCAGCTGACCCCAACACCCTCCGACGAGGGTTCCGAGTATTCTCGCGACGCCGAGTGGCTCTTGACAGGTTGAGGGCCCCGGACGTGGTCCGGGGCCCCACGCAATACTGCCAGTGAGTCGGCGAATCAGGACGCTGGTAGTTGTCCCTGGCAGCCCAGGTATCGCTGTTTCAGGCCGGCGGATATTGAACCGGATCGGGACCGGTGTCGTATCAGGAGGCATGAGAGAAGACCGCCGCACCACCCAGGCGCTGCCGATTCCGCCCGCTGCTCCGCTCGACTTGTCCGAAGGAGGTGCCACCCTCAAACGGCGCACCCACGCCAGGCAGGACGGGCTGCGCAAGCTGATTGTCGGCAGCTTCGTGGCGCTGGTACTGGCGATGTCCGCAGGTGTCGCCCAAGCCGCCGAGGAGACCCAGTTCTACAGCAACATCAGTCTCGGCTACCCGACCTACCCGACCTACTACGCCGAAGGCGACACCGAGCTCGCCGACGACGTTCCTTTCAGCGGTAGCCATCTGATCAGCTCCTTCGCCTTCGGCTACCAGTCACCAGAGCCGGTGCATGCCACCTTCCGCTTCTACGGGGTGAATTCGGCCACCGGGCTGCCGGGCGAGCGGGTTGCCCAGATCGAACGCGACTTCCCCGCCGTGAGCGATGCCACCCCGACCGTCACGCTGAGCGAGGCGGAGCAGTTCTGGTGGACTGCCGGAGCCAACCTGTATCCGGGCGAGTTCAACGGCAGCGTTCCCACCGGAGGCTGGTACAGCATCCAGTTCTCCACCGCCGACGGCGGATATCCGGAGGCGCGCTTCCGTCTCGCCATGGGCACCAGCAACCCGAAAATGCTGAATGTCGAGACGGGTGCCCTCACCGCCCCCGTTGACACGAACGGCTCCACGCCGACATCCATGTACCTGCAGGTGCGCGACGCCGGGAGCAGCGGCGAGGTGCAGCCGACGTTGATCAGTCTGACTGCGTCTCCGGCGACGGTCAAGGCCGGTAACAGCCTCGGCAACACGGCCAAGCTGTTCCCGGTCCTGAGCAGCGGCGCGCTGGCGGGGGGAACGACGGTCACTCTCAGCTCCAGCAACCCGCAGGTCGCCAGGGTCCCATCGCAGGTCGTCATTCCGGCCGGGGGCTCCAACCTCACGGTCAATGTCACAACCGCGCGGCGGGTCAGCACCACGAAGACCGTCACCTTCACCGCGACGGCCAACGGCACCAGCGTCAGCACTCAGCTGACGGTCACGCCATAGCCGTGGTGCGGCCCGGCGCCTGTAGACGATCGGCCTCGGTACAGGCCTGGGCCGGGTGCTGACCCCGTTTTTCGACCAGCGTGGCATCCGCCACCGGCGACAGGCCACAGCCTGGTCGTGATGCAGACCCTCCTCGTCGTAGACCACACGCCCTCACCCGCGATGCCGGCGATGGTGGAGGTGGTGCTCGCCGGGGCGCGCGACGACGCGATCGAGGGCGTCGACGTCGTCGCGCGACCGGCGCTCGCGGCCACCGCCGCCGACGTGCTGGCCGCGGACGGTTGTCTTCTCGGCACCCGGCCAACATCGGTTGCATGTCCGGCGCGCTCAAGCACTTCTTCGACCAGAAGTTTCGGAAACTCACCTACGGGATGGTGATGTAGTGTCACCACCCCGTGTGGATTGAGTTAGGCCGCTGCGGCTACTGGCCAGTCCCGTAGCAGTTCGCGAGCCAGGATCTTCATAAAGTGAAACTCGTGCTGGCCGGCGCGGCGCCAGGTGTCAGCTGTGAGGCCGCTGGTCCCCAGGATGGACAGCGCTCGTTGCCGGCGCGGTCCAGCGCTGATGCCGCTCGGCCGGTGGCCGATCACAAGCAGACAGGCGTAGGCGTCGCGGACACGGTCGGCGGCGAAGACCGTGGACCGTGTAGGTGCCATCGAGACGGGCCATAGCGGCTCGAATGAGGCCAAGAACCGCGTTCGCTCGCGTCTGCGGGCTACATTCATCGCCCAGCCTGGGCAGTCGCGTGCGCACCGCGCCGAGCGCGACCAGTCGTGCGCATTCGGCTTCGAGTGTGGCGAGGCGCTCTTCACCCACGGGCCCGGGGCCGACCCTCACGTCAGGATGCAGCCGATTCTTGGCGACCTTTCCTTCGGGAACGCGCTGAAAGAACAGTCGTGGACCTACAGCTATGGCCCCCCGGAAGCCGCCGCTGCGTCGTGCAGTCACAGGGGCCGCGCCGTGCGTGTGCAACGCGGGTATGGGCCCGTTTCTCGCCCGATTGTCAAAGATGCTGGTGAGAAGCCTGAACCTACACCAGCACGATCGGTACCCCCCCGGACTGCCCCCGGAGCATCCTGCTCGTTGCCCGGGGACAGGGCCGGGCAGTGGAACGCCTGGTACTTCGAAGCGAGATCCCACTCGCGGAGTCACAAGTCAGCCGACGCTCCACAGGCGGACCAGGTGGTCGCCGCCGGCGGTGACGAGGGTGTGTCCGTCCGGTGAGAAGTCGACCGAGATGAAGCCGGGGCTGGTCAGCGGCTCACCGAGCCGGCTTGGCGCGGCGGGGTTCGTGACGTCCCAGAGCAGTACCGTGTGGTCGTCGCTGGCGGTGGCCATCGTGCGCCCGTCCGGTGCGAAGGCCACCGAGACGACGGTCGCGGTGTGGTCGGTCAGCGGTGGGCCGAGGGGGCGGGGCGTCGCCCGGTTGGTGACGTCCCACAGCTGGACCGTTCTGGCGTCCCCGGCGGTGGCGAGCACCCGGCCGTCCGGGGAGTAGGCGAGGCCGTAGACATAGGCGGCGGCTGCGGAGGGCAGCTCGGCCAGCGGGCTGGCGTTGTTCGGCGTCGAGGCGTCCCACAGCAGGACCCGTGGACCGTTGCCGCTGGCCAGGCTGCGCCCATCCGGCGCGAAGGCCACCGCGGCCGTGCTGCCGTCATACCGCGTCAGCAGCACCGGTCTGGTCCGGTCCGACACATCCCAGAGAACGAGCGAGTCGTTGCCACCGCCGGACGCGAGCCGCCTGCCGTCCGGTGAGAACGCGATCGAGTACACGTAGCCGAGGTGGCCGCTCAACGGCTGGCCGATGGCACGCGGGGCAGTCGGTTCGCTGATGTCCCACAGCCGCAGCGTGCGGTCGCCGCCGACGGCGAGAGTGCGGCCGTCCGGGGCGAACGCGACCTCCTCCACTCGGCCCGGATGCGTGATTGCCCTGGTCCCGAGGTCACGGGGCGCGGCGGGGTCGGACACATCCCACAGCAGGACGACCTGGTCGTCACCGGCGGTCGCCATCAGCCTGCCGTTCGGCGAGAACCGCGCCGTCCACAACGCCGCGGTGTGCGCGGTCAGCGGGGAGCCCAGCAGCCGGGGGGCGTTCCTGGTACCGGGCGGCGCCGGCTGCCTGTCGGTGGTGGACGTCGATGGCGAGGCACCGGACCGCGGCTCCTTCGACGCCGGTGGGGGGAGCCGCGGGTCGTTCGACGGCTGCGCGGTGAGCCGCGGATCGGCCGACGGGCCCTGCGTGCCGGCCGTGGCCACGCGTGTTCCGGCGGCGCCGTCGCTGTCATCACCGTCGTTCAGGGTGATGGTCAGCAGGGTCCCGATTCCGGCGAGCAGCGCGATCACGATCGCCGCGGCGACGGGACGGCTGGGGTGCCGGAGACCGGCCAGCGGGCTTCCACCGCTTCCCGGCCCCGCGGAGCCACCCGCGTCAGGCGCGGGACGCGGGGTCGGGGTCGGGGTCGGAGGTGCGCCCGGTGTCGCGTGCGCGCCCTGGAATGCGTGCGGTGCCGGGGTCACGTCCGCGGTCGGGGTCTCGCTCGCGGTCGGGGTCTCGCCTGCGGGCGGGACGACACCTGGTGTCGGGGTGACGTCCGGTGTTGGGGTGATGCCTGGTGTCGGGGTGACGCCCGGGGTCGGGTGTGGGTGACTGTTGGCTGCCGCGCGGATGTCGTCGTCGAGGCGCGCCGGGATCCCGGAGCGGGCCAGCCAGCCCGGGCCGAGCTCGGTGGCGGCGGCCTGGGCCAGCTCCAGGGCGAAGGCGTGGGCGGACGGCTGACGGGCCGCGGGCTCCTTGGCGAGTGCGCGCATCAGTACCTGGGAGATACGGGCGGGAACACCGTCCGGCGGTGGCGCCGGAACGTTCAGGTGGTGGGCGATGAGCGACGGAGCGGACAGCCCGGCGCCGTACGGCGGTCGTCCGCTGAACAGCTCGTACAGCATCGTCCCGAGGGAGTACAGGTCGGTGGCGGCGCTGAGCCGTCCCGCGAGCAGCTGTTCGGGGGCCATGTACCGGGGCGTGCCGACGACGGCGCTTGCGCTCGCGTCCGCCGCCGCGCCTTCCACCATCTTCGCGATGCCGAAGTCGGTGACCTTCAGCAGCCCGGAGCGGTCGAAGAGGATGTTCTCCGGCTTGATGTCGCGGTGCAGCACCCCGTTGCGGTGGGCGCACTCCAGCGCGTCCGCCACCGCCAGCCCGACCGCGCACGTGGCCTCAGTGGTGATCCCCGCCGCGCGGCGGGTCAGCGTTCCGCCCGGCAGCAGCTCCATCACGATCAGATGGAGGTCGTCCACGGTAACGGCGTCGAAGACCCGAACGATGTGTGGATGGTCCAGGAGCGCGAGCAGCCGAGCCTCGGATGTCCCTGTCTGCCTGATCGGCAGAACCTTGATGGCGACGTCCCGGCCCAGCTCACGGTGCCGACCGGCCAGGACGACTCCGAACGCCCCCCGACCGAGATGGGGGCCCAGATCGTAGGCGGGCAGCGCCGCAGCGAGCTGCGCCTCGTTGAGAATCACACTGCAAACCTTGCACAGGCCGTTGGCGGGCATCGCGAGACCCATGGAATTCGGGACGTGCCCGGGCCTTCGGGGACCGGCGCCCGGCGATTCACCGGGGGACATCACTGGCGGCAGTCGGCGCGATCCTGTCCGCCCGTACGTGAGGGTCACGGCGCTACGCTGGCTGGGATGGCCGGGCCCCGTTCAGCTTCGGTAACAGAAGGCGCGCCATCGCCGCCGAGATGATCTCTTCCGCCTGGATGCACGAACAGGTCAAGGCGCAGCAGTACGGCGTCGTGTGAGCCCGCGGCGCACACGACTTTCCGCAAGTTCTGCGACTGGAGCGTTCCCGCTTTTGTAGACAATCCTAACTATGCCGCACGGAGGTCTTGTCCGTCAAATTCTTCCTCGAACT